>NZ_CVSI01000001.1 GCF_001179985.1 Candidatus Pelagibacter communis
GAAAATGAATTTTCGTCAGATGAAAGCCAACATATCATTGATGAAAGTTCGTTTAATTTCAGAAATCTTGCTCTTGGAACTTTAGAAAGCATTCTTTTAACATGTTCTTTTGACATTTGATTTAAAATCCTTGTTTTAGCACCCGCTGGTGTTACTGCATTAACGGCTATATTTTTATGTGCTAATTCCTTTCCGAGAGATTTTGTAAGTGCGATTACGCCTGCTTTTGAAGAACTATATGCGCTAGCTTTTGCATTACCATCTTTTCCAGAAACTGAAGCTATATTAACTATTCTTCCGTAATTTTTTTTTATCATATGTGGAACTACAGCCTTACAGCAATTAAAAGTTCCGTGTAAATTTATATCAACAATTGTTTTCCATTCCTCGTAATCGTAATTCCACAGCTCATTAGTTGAACCAGTGATACCAGCACTATTAACTAATATATCAATTTTCATGTTTTTAGTGATTTTGTTGACAGAATCTTCAACGTTTTCAGGATCTGTTACATCGACCATTTGTTTATATAAATTTTTATTCTTAATTTTCTTAACAATCTTTTTTAGTTGATTTTCATCATTATCCCAAATAATTACTTTTGCCCCAGATTTAAGAAATCTTTTTGTTATATCCAAACCAAAACCTTGAGCTCCGCCTGTAACTATTGCAACTTTTTTTTTTAAATCAAATTTATTCATTTTTCACTTGCTAGCAGGTAATAGACAATACTTGAAACAACAAAACCAATTATCCAAGAAAATGATTGAAATATATTAAGATTAGGATTCCAAATAGTTGAAAATGCAAAGATAGTTCCTAATAAAATTGAATATAATGCTTTTAAATTCCATCCTTTAGAATACAT
>NZ_CVSI01000002.1 GCF_001179985.1 Candidatus Pelagibacter communis
CAATGATATGTCAATTGCAAAACCTGTTGGAGCAATGAGAACATATCTAGCAAAATTATTTACTGGCAAGATGTATTTTAGTTTTAGGGAAACTGTAAAATTAATAATTTCATCGTTTTCTAAAAGATTTAGTAAAAAAGCTGGTCAAGCTGAGGATTTTTTTAGAAGTGCTGTTACAGGAGGCACCTTATTTAATTCATTAGGATTTTATTATGTAGGTCCAATAGATGGTCATGATATAGAAACACTGGTTTCAGTTTTAAAAAATGCAAAAAATAGTAATTTCAATGGACCTATAATGATACATATTAAAACTGAAAAAGGAAAAGGATATCGATTTGCAGAGAAGTCAAATGATAAGTTTCACGGAGTTTCAAAATTTAATGTTAAAACAGGAGTTCAGCAAAAGTCAAAAGTAACTGTACCGTCTTATACTAAAGTTTTTGCTGATACACTAATTAAACATGCTGAGAGAGATAGTAAAATAATTGGAGTTACGGCAGCTATGCCAACTGGTACTGGCATGGATTTATTTGGAAAAAAATTTCCCGATAGGATGTACGATGTCGGAATAGCTGAACAGCACGCGGTCACATTTTCTGGGGGATTAGCAACAGAGGGATACAAACCTTATGCCGCTATATATTCTACTTTTTTACAAAGGGCTTACGATCAAGTTGTGCATGATATTGCAATTCAAAGCTTACCAGTTAGGTTTGCAATTGATAGAGCTGGATTAGTTGGAGCTGACGGCCCAACGCACGCAGGTTCATTTGATATTACATTTTTATCTACATTGCCAAATTTTGTTGTGATGGCAGCTAGTGATGAGTCAGATTTAGTTAAGATGATTAATACTTCAGTAGATATAAATGACAGACCAAGTGCCTTTAGATACCCAAGAGGTACAGGATTTGGAATTACGCTTCCAGATATAAGTGAAAAAATTGAAATTGGAAAAGGCAGGATAATTCAAGAGGGAAAAAAAATAGCTTTAATTAATTTTGGAGCACGATTAAATGAGTGTAAAATTGCAGCACAAAATTTGGAAAAAAAGGGTTTAAGCATAACTATTGTAGATGCAAGATTTTGTAAGCCACTTGATGAAAATTTAATGTGGCAAGTTGCTAGAAATCACGAAATATTAATTTCAATTGAAGAGGGCTCAATAGGTGGATTTGGATCTCACTTGAGTAAATTTTTATCCGATAAATCTTTATTGGAAAAAATAAAATTCAGATCTATGATTTTACCTGATAGATTTATTGAACATAATGATCCAAAAAAAATGTATGAAGAGGCTGGTTTAGATAGCAAGGCAATAGAAAACAAAATTTACGAAATAATTGACTCTAAAATTCTAGCTCAAAAGCAGAATTAGTTACCGCACTGTGCATTATTCATTAAATAATGATCGAGTAATACGCAATGCATCATTGCTTCACCAATAGGGACTGCTCTTATTCCAACACATGGGTCGTGACGACCTTTAACTGATATAGATGTATTTTTTCCGAATTTATCAATTGTTTTTCTTGAGGACAGAATCGATGAAGTTGGTTTTACAGCAAAAGATACTATTATTTCTTGTCCACTAGATATACCTCCAAGTATACCCCCAGCTTTATTTGATCTAAATTTTATATTTTTTCCTTTTGAAATAATCTCATCAGAATTTTCTTCACCGGTTAATTGG
>NZ_CVSI01000003.1 GCF_001179985.1 Candidatus Pelagibacter communis
TTCGATAAACTAACAGACATTAATTGTCTATTTTTGGAGCTCCTTGTTATTAAAGTTTCTATTTTACCATTACTGGGTCTAATTTTTCCCCAAACTAAAGTTTGATATTTTCTTTCTATTGAGTGTTCACTGAATTGAGTTGACAAATTTTCATGTGTAAAATTATTTTTTGCTATTACCACTAATCCAGAGGTATGTTTGTCAATTCTATGAACAATACCTGGTCTTAGCTCACCGTTAATATTTGACAATTTTTTTTTATAATTAATTAATGCATTAACAAGTGTTCTGTCTTTATTTCCTGCGCCTGGATGCATTGAAATGTCTGCTTTTTTATTTAACACTAGCAAATCATTGTCCTCATAAATTATCTCAATTTTATATTCAAATGGTTTAAGGTTTACTTCTTCAGGCTCAGGAATTATTAAACTAATTTTGTCGTTAATTTTGATTTTTTTAGAGGGATCATCATTAAGTTTATTGTTTATACTTAAATTTTTTTTAAGTATTAAATTCTTGATTTTAGATCTACTTAAATCTTTTTCATATTTATTTATAAATTGATCTACCCTAAGAATATCATCCTGTGTCCTTGCTAATAAATTAATGATTTTTTTCATAAATTACTATAATAATACTTTATGCGCTCGTAGCTCAAC
>NZ_CVSI01000004.1 GCF_001179985.1 Candidatus Pelagibacter communis
AGTTCAGCAGAAAGATACCCACATGAATTTTCTGGCGGTCAAAGACAAAGAATATCAATTGCAAGAGCTCTAGCCACTCAACCTAGATTATTAGTATGTGATGAACCAACTTCTGCATTAGATGTAAGTATTCAAGCACAAATATTAAATTTACTTAAGGATCTACAAGAACAACTTAATCTTACAATATTATTCATTAGTCATGATTTACCAGTTGTTAGACAAATGTGTGATAGGATAGGTGTTTTGAAAGATGGAAAATTATGTGAAATTTCAAATACAGAGGAATTATTTGAAAAGCCTAAACATGAATATACAAAAGAACTATTAAGACTAATGCCAAAAATTGAGACTATTTATAACTAAGGAGGAGATATGGCGATATTTAATATGATTGAAGAAAACGAGGCTACTGGAAAAGTAAAAGAGATATTTGAAGACATTAAACAAAAAAGAAACATAAAGTCAGTAAACAATTTTTGGAAAATGTTAGCTAATGAGCCAGAAACTTTAGAGAGAACATGGAATTCATTGCAGCAAGTAATGAAAAAAGGTGCTTTAGATGAGATGACAAAAGAATTAATTTATATTGCTGTTTCAATTACAAATAGCTGTGAGTATTGCATAAAATCTCATAGTTCTGCTGCAATTAAAAAAGGAGCATCAAAAGATATGCTCGCTGAACTTAACGCGGTAGTTGGAATGGCAAATGAAACAAATAAATTGGTTGAGTCATACCAAGTTAAAGTAGACGAAATTTATGAATGATAGAGCTCAAGCAATCCTAGATTTCTGGTTTGATGACCTAATAGTTGAGAAAAGATTTAAAAAAGATGAAAAATTTGATCAGTTAATTAGAGAAAAATTTGGAGAAGATCATAATAAAGCTACTTCAAATGAATATGATTATTGGCAAGATGAGCCGTTAACTTGTTTAGCTTTAATTATTTTATTGGATCAGTTTTCGAGAAA
>NZ_CVSI01000005.1 GCF_001179985.1 Candidatus Pelagibacter communis
CAAACAGGGGATGAGTACACCAAAATATTAAAACAGATTATTAATCAAAATTCTTTAAAAGATTTTGATGATGTTAAACTTATGCCTCTAAGTGTTAAATATAAAAACTTAATTTAATTTATTTCAACTGAGATTTGAATACCCAACCATCTCCAAATATCATCATCTTTAATCGAGCAATTTACTCTACCTCTTCTAAATATAAATTTTTCCCTAAAGTCTATTTTGAGGGTATTTTTTTCAAATTTCATGATTGAATTTCTCCACTCGTTACCTTCATTTGAAAAACAATTAATATTTTTAATATTTTTTTGTTCTTCAAAAAAATCTATTTCTATAGTTGGTGGGTTCTCGTTGCTATTTATATATTTATCTTGTGGTATTAAATTTTTATATGGAATTGGAAACAATTTGATAATAAACTCAAATCTATCTAAATCGCCATATTTTTCGTTTATTGGAAATCTAGGAAGTTCAAAAGGATTTTTAGTTAAATCTATAACCCCAGAATGCTGACCAAAGCCATATTTAAAATTATTTTTTATAAATTGAGTTTGTTCTAAATTGTATTCTCCAAATGGATAAGAAAAATATATTGGATTATAACCTAATTTTTCTCTAAATATTCTAATAGAATTTTTTATATCTTTCGTAAATTCAAGATGAGAAAAATCTAATAAATATTCATGCGTATGCGAATGATTGCCTATATATGCAAA
>NZ_CVSI01000006.1 GCF_001179985.1 Candidatus Pelagibacter communis
GGTGATGAAGGAAGTATGCTAGCAGTGGTAGGTAGTGATTTAAAAGTAATTGAGAATATTTTAAAAAAGAATAATCGCCAGTGTTATATTGCTAATGATAATTCTCCTCAACAAGTAGTCTTAAGTGGTTTAAAAAAAAATATTAATTTATTTTCTGAAGATTTAGATAAATTGAAAATTAAAAATATAAAACTTAATGTAAGCGCTCCTTTTCATTGTAAACTTATGGAAAATGCCACAATTAACATGAGAGCAGAAATTTTAAATTTAAATTTAAATGAGATCAAAAAACCTATAGTTTCTAATTTTACAGCAAAACCCACAGTTTCTGCCTCTGAAATCAAAAACCTATTAGTTTCACAAATTGAGGGAAGAGTTAGGTGGTTGGAAAGTGTAGAATTTATGATTAATAAGGGAACAAAAAATTTTATAGAAATTGGACCAGGTAAAGTGCTATCTGGTCTGATAAGAAGAATAAATAAAAATGTTAATTTTAAGTCTATAAATAGTGTACAAGATATAAAGGAACTAAATTTAGATGTTTAATTTAAAAAATAAAAAAGTTATTGTTACAGGTGCAACAGGCGGCATTGGTAACTCTATAATCAAATTTTTCACTCAAAATGAAGCTAAAGTACTTGCCACAGGAACGAATGAAGAAAAATTAAAATCTTTATTGGATCAATATAGCAACCTTTTAACAAGAAAATTTGATCTTTCGAAACATGAAGAAATTGAAAAATTTGTTGATGACTCAACTAAAGTTTTAGATGGCGGACCTGATATATTAATAAACAATGCTGGGATAACTAAGGACAATTTGTCATTAAGAATGTCAACTAAAGAATGGAATGATGTCTTAAATATAAATCTTACATCTACTTTTTTACTTTGTAAATTTACCCTAAAAAAAATGATTAAAAATAAATACGGAAAAATTGTAAACATCACGTC
>NZ_CVSI01000007.1 GCF_001179985.1 Candidatus Pelagibacter communis
GTAAAATTTAAAAAAGATTTTGGACCATCATTAGGGGAAATAAATTTTAATAAAATGTCAAATATAAGCGAAATGCAATTTACAGATAAATTAAAACCTGTTTATAACGCCATAAAAAAAACAAAAGATAAGATAGAATTAAAAAATAAAGATCTAATAGGATTTGTTGGAGCACCTTGGACAATTCTTATTTATATGTTAAACCAAAAATCTCCTAAAAATGAAGATTTCAGTTACAAACTAAGAGATCAAAAATTTATTGAAGATTTATTAGAAGTTATTGTTAAGTTTCTTAAAATTCATATTAAAAATCAAATCGATAGTGGAGCGACAATCATTCAAATATTTGATAGTTGGGCCGGACTCTTAAAAGAAAATGATTACGATAAATACATATATAATCCCACTAAAGATTTAGTTAACTTTGTGAAGTCTAAAAACACACCGGTCATATGTTTTCCTAAAGGAATTAATGATTACAAAAGTTATGTTAGTTTAGTAAAACCAGATGTTATTAGTATAGATTATGATGTAGAACCAAAAAAAATCTCGAACAGCATAGATATAACAGTTCAAGGAGGATTAAACCCTAATTTCTTAATTGGCGATAAAGATGAATTGAAAATAAATGTTAAAAAATATTTAGATATATTCAGGGACAAATCATATATTTTTAATCTTGGCCACGGAGTGTTGCCAAATACTGATCCAGGTATGGTAGATTATTTAGTTAAATTAGTTAAAAATTACTCATGAATAAAGATCACCCAAAAATAAATTATGGTAAAACAGGGGTTTTATTAATTAATCTTGGTACCCCTGATAGTACTGGTTGGTGGGATATAAGGAAGTATTTAAAAGAATTTTTATCTGATAGAAGAGTAATAGAAGTAAACCCTTTCCTTTGGCAAATAATATTAAATCTTTTTATATTAACATTTAGACCTTCTAAAACTGCAAAAGCTTATAAAGAAATTTGGATGAAAGATAAAAACATGTCTCCGCTTAGATATTATACGATGATGCAAACTCAAAAATTGTCAAAGAAATTTAACACGGAAGACCTAATAGTTGACTTTGCGATGAGATATGGATCACCAAGTATTAATGTAAAAATAAAAGATCTTAGGGAAAAAGGTTGCGAAAATTTAATAATATTACCTCTGTATCCCCAATATGCATCACCCACAACCGCAACAGTTTGTGATGAAGTATTTAGATCTTTAATGAAATTGAGATGGCAGCCAAGCATTCAAATTGTATCTCATTATGAGGAAAACCCACTTTATATAGACGCAATAATAAATTCTATAAAAAAAAAGATCTCCGAAATTAATTGGAAACCAGACTTAATTGTTGCATCTTACCACGGAATACCAAAAAAATATTTTGATAATGGTGATCCATATCATTGCTATTGCATGAAAACTACGAGGCTTTTAAAAGAAAAATTTAACAGTATTGATATTATGACAACATTTCAATCAAGGTTTGGCCCACAGGAATGGCTAACGCCCTATACAGACAAGACTTTAGAAGAAATTCCAAAACAAGGTAAAAAAAATATATTAGTTATTTGCCCCGGCTTTGCCTCAGATTGTGTAGAAACATTAGAAGAAATAGCAATACAGGGGAAAGAATCTTTTATTGATGCGGGTGGTGAAAATTTTGATCTAATACCATGTTTAAACGACAATGAAGACCACATAAATTTACTTAAAAACTTAGTGGATGCTTATTTGGTAAAATAATGAATATCTATTTAATTTTAAAATCGTTACATTTAATAGCAGTTATTTCTTGGATGGTGGGACTTTTATATTTACCAAGAATTTTTGTATATCATTCAGAAAATAAATTAAACAACGACATATCTGGAGTTTTTAAAATAATGGAAAGACGCCTATATTTTTATATTATGTATCCAGCAATGTTATTATCCTGGATTTTTGGAGTATCAATTATTCATTTTCAAGGAACAGAATTATTAAAAGCTAAATGGTTTTTAATAAAAATTATCGCTGTGATTATTTTAACAGTCTATCATTTTTATCTTGGACACTGCTTGAGGTCGTTTAATCAGGATATGAATAATAACAGTCCTAAATTTTTTAGAGTAATTAATGAAATTCCTACAATTTTACTAATATTAATAGTCTTTTTAGCGATTTTAAAGCCCATGTAGGGTTGAAAAATTTATAATAATGTTTATATTACCTAAATCTTAATAAAAATTCCCTTAACATGAATATCGAAGAACTCAAAAAAAATCCCCCAGCACAGCTTATTACGCAAGCGGAAGAGCTTGGAATAGAAAACGCTAGTACCTTAAGAAAACAAGAAATCTTATTTGCTATACTTAAAAAACTTGCTGAAAAAGGTGAGGAGATAACCGGTATGGGTGTTTTACAACTATTGCAAGATGGCTTTGGGTTCCTAAGAGCTTTAGAGTCAAATTATTTACCCGGCGCAGATGATATATACGTTAGTCCAAGCCAAATAAGAAAATTTGGTCTTAGAACTGGAGATACTGTGGAGGGCCCTGTAAGAGCTCCTAAAGAAGGAGAGAGATATTTTGCATTACTACATGTCAGCAAAATAAACAATGAAGATCCAATGAAATCTAGACACAAAATTGCTTTTGATAACTTAACACCTTTGTATCCAAATAAACAATTAGTTATGGAAGTGGAAAATAACAAAACGGAGAAAAAACCTGATTTAACGTCAAGATTAATTGATCTAGTAAGCCCCATTGGTAAAGGACAAAGATCCTTAATTATTTCACCACCAAAGGCAGGCAAAACTATGATACTCCAAAGTATTGCAAACTCAATAACAGCGAACCATCCCGAGTGTTCCTTAATGGTATTGCTGATTGATGAAAGGCCAGAGGAAGTCACTGACATGCAAAGAACAGTCAAAGGAGAGGTCATAAGTTCTACTTTCGATGAACCAGCTCAAAGACACGTTGCTGTAGCAGAAATGGTAATCGAAAAAGCTAAAAGACTAACAGAGCACAAAAAAGATGTAATTATATTGCTGGATTCCATTACTCGTTTAGGGAGAGCTTACAACGCAGTTGTGCCAAGCTCAGGTAAAGTTTTAACAGGTGGTGTTGATGCTAATGCCCTTCAAAGACCAAAAAGATTTTTTGGTGCAGCGAGAAATATTGAAGAGGGAGGGTCATTAACAATTATAGCTACTGCTTTAATTGATACTGGAAGCAGAATGGACGAGGTAATTTTTGAAGAATTTAAAGGAACAGGAAATAGTGAAACAATACTTGATAGAAAGATTTCAGAAAAAAGAATTTATCCAGCAATAGATATAACTAAATCTGGAACAAGAAGAGAAGAATTATTATTTGATAAAAACGACCTTCAAAAAATGAACGTTTTAAGAAGAATAATTGCCCCAATGGGATCAATGGATGCTATTGAGTTTATAAACTCCAAGTTAAAAGCAACGAAATCTAATACAGAATTTTTTAATTCAATGAACAAGCCAGCTTAAGCTGGATTTTCACATTAAATCTAAAAATTATTTATGTTCTTTAGTAATTCACATTATATACTAAAGAAATGACAATTTTTGCACTATCCTCAGCACCAGGACAATCAGGGGTGGCTGTAATTAGAATATCAGGCCCAGAAACAGGTAATATTATCAAATCAATTACAAATAAAGATTTACCACCCCCTAGAAAAGCGAAGCTTCTAAAAATAAACAATATCAACAATTCTAGCTTAATAGATGAAGGTATAATTTTATGGTTACCTGCACCAAATAGCTATACAGGCGAGGATATGGCTGAACTTCATGTTCATGGCAGCAGAGGTGTAATTACAGAAATACAAAACAACCTTTTGAGTACAAAAAAATGTAGAATGGCAGAAGCAGGAGAGTTTACTAAGATAGCCTTCGTTAACGGTAAAATAAACTTATTAAAAGCAGAAGCAATCGGGGATTTAATAGCTGCAGAAACACAAATTCAGATTGACCAAGCTCAAAGTATTATAAGAGGAAAAAGTTTTTTAAAATTTCAAGATATTAGAGAAAAAATTATTAAAATTTTAGGGACTATGGAAGCTAAAATTGACTTTCCTGACGAAGATATCCCTGAAATTGTGACTGAAAATATAAAAAATGAAGTCGAAAATATAGAAATAGAAATAAAAAAAATTCTTAATGACAATAAAGTTGGTGAGAAAATTAGGACCGGTTTCAAAATTGCTATTGTCGGTCCACCAAATTCAGGGAAATCAAGTTTAATGAATTACTTTTCGAAAAGAGATGTTTCAATTGTTTCTGAAATAGCTGGCACAACTAGGGATGTTTTAGAAACTCATTTAAACTTTGATGGATATCCAGTTATAATTTCAGATACTGCAGGTATTAGGGCATCAAAAGATATAATAGAGAAAGAAGGTATAAAATTAGCGTTTAAGAAAGCAGAGGAGGCTGACCTAAGAATAGTAATAATAGAGCCTAAAAATGTTGAATTCTTTGGTTTTTTGAATGATTTATTCGATAAAAGCTCTCTTTTATTGGTTAATAAAACAGATCTATACGATTTTAAAGTTCCAGAACAATTAAAAAAATATAATCCTTTTTATATTTCTGTTCTTAAAGAAACGAACATTGATAAAGTAATATCAGAAATTAAATTCATTTTAAAAAAATCTTTATATACAAGTACAGATGTTTTTATTACAAGAGAACGCCACAGGATTGAGCTAAATAATTGTATTCTTTCTTTACAAGATTTCAAAAATAAAAATATGAACGAAGATTTCGATAAAGCCACTGAGGACTTAAGAGTTGCTGTAAGAACTTTAGGCAAGGTTGTTGGAAAAGTTGATGTTGAAGAGATTTTATCGAGTATTTTCAATGATTTCTGTATAGGTAAATAAACCCCTATTTATCTGCTTTATTAGCTTATTTTACAATAAATTAATAAAATTTAAGATAGTCTTGTAAAAAAAGATTTCAAATATAAATTTAACTAATGAAAAATAATAAACATTTTGATGTTATAGTAATCGGTGGAGGCCATGCAGGCTGCGAAGCAGCAGCGGCATCCGCAAGACTAGGTGTAAATACGGCTCTGTTTACTAATGATAAATCTTCTATTGGTGAAATGTCATGTAATCCAGCAATAGGTGGTCTAGGTAAAGGCCATTTAGTTAGAGAAATAGATGCACTAGACGGTGTTATGGGAGATGTCGCTGACAAGTCTGGCATTCAATTTAAGCTATTAAATAGAAGTAGAGGGCCAGCTGTTAGAGGGCCACGTACGCAAAGTGATAGATCATTATATAAAAAATACATGCAAGAAAAACTTGTAAACTACTGTAATTTAAGAATTTTTTCAGACTCTGTAAAGGGATTCTTATTTCATAAAAACATTATAAATGGGATATTAACTTCTTCTGGAAAAGAAATTCACTCTAATAAGGTAATACTTACGACAGGGACTTTTTTAAATGGAGTGATACATATAGGTGATAAAAGAACTCCTGCAGGGAGATATAATGAACAGCCTACTTATGGTCTAAGTGAACAGTTACAAAAATACAATTTTAAAATTGGAAGATTAAAAACAGGGACGCCACCTAGGTTAGATGGTAGTACGATTAATTATTCGAATTTAGAGGTACAACATCCAGATGAAGAAGTATCTTTTTTCTCTTTCTTGACAAAAAAAAATATTAACAAACAAATTAGTTGCGGAATTACTTACACCAATGAAAAAGTCCATAATCTAATTTCTAAAAATATTAAACGAAGTGCAGTGTATTCTGGTAGCATAAAGGGCGCAGGACCAAGATACTGTCCTTCAATAGAAGACAAAATTTTTAAATTTAAGGATAAAATAAGACATCAAATATTCTTAGAACCCGAGGGACTTGAGGACAAGACGGTGTATCCAAACGGAATTTCAACCTCACTTCCAGCTGAACTGCAGCAAGAAATATGCAGTAATATCAATGGTTTAGAAAATGTTAAAATATTAAGACCAGGGTACGCAATAGAGTATGATTATGTTGATCCAAGGGAACTTTTTTTAACATTAGAGACAAAGAAGATAAAAAATTTTTACCTAGCTGGTCAAATCAATGGCACAACTGGCTATGAAGAAGCTGCAGCTCAAGGTTTAATTGCAGGAGCAAATGCAGCATTGTCAGTCATGAATAAAGAACCATTAATTCTCGATAGGTCTCAAGCATATATAGGGGTGATGATAGACGATTTAGTTACAAAGGGAGTTGCCGAGCCTTATAGGATGTTTACCTCAAGAGCCGAATACAGACTATCCTTAAGATGCGATAACGCTGATTTAAGACTGACCCCCATTGGTATTAAATTTAATTTAGTTAAATCAGAAAGGAAGAAATTGTTTGAGGATAAATCAATAAAATTGGAAAAACTGAATAAAAAAATGGATGAATTGATGATATCACCGTCAGAGGCAGAAAAACACGGAGTTAAAATCGCAAAAGATGGAGTTTTTAGGTCAGCAAACTCTGTCTTAGCTCAAAAAGGGGTAAAATTCAGTAAAATCAGGGATATTTGGCCTGAAATAGGTGATTATAGCAGTGAAATTGTGGAGCAGGTTGAAATTAATGCTCATTATAAAGGTTACATGAAGAAACAAAATGCTGATATTTTAGCCTTTAAAAGAGACGAAAGTCTTCAAATACCATCTGATATTAATTATGACAGTTTTTCAGGTCTGTCCAACGAAGTTAAGTCTAAATTTAAGCAAATTAGGCCAAAAACAATGGGTCAGGCTCTGAGAATAGATGGAATTACTCCTGCAGCTGTATTTATTCTATTGTCACATCTAAAAAGAAAGTCTATTAAGCATATAGCTTGATCGAATCAATTCTAAAAAAATATTCTCAATTAGAAACATTAAACGTTTCACGTGAAACATTTCCTGCTTTAGAGGAATTCAGGTCTTTATTATTGAGCGAGAACAAAAAAATTAATCTTATTAGCAAATCAACAGAGAAAGAATCAATCAAAAGACATATAATAGATTCAGCTCAAATCATTGATATTATTGATAATAATACTAAATCATGCATAGATTTAGGATCTGGACCAGGCCTACCTGGTATTGTTTTAGCAATTATATTTAAGGAAAAAGGATCTAAAATTAAGTTTTACCTTTATGAAAAAAGTCAAAAGAAAAGTAATTTCTTAAGAAAAATGATAAGGCATTTTAAATTAAATGCCGATGTAAAACAAAAAAACATTTTTCAAGAGAAGAACTTAGAAGCAGATATAATAGTAGCTAGAGCATTTAAGCCTCTTCAAACAATTTTAGAATTAATAGAAAAGAATTTTGTTCATTATAACAGACTAATACTTTTTTTAGGCAAAAGTGGAAAAAGGATGATTAATGAATGTTTAAATTTATGGATGTTTGATTATGAAATCATAGAAAGTTTAACAGATATAAATTCTGTGATCGTAAAAATAAGTAATTTAAAAAAATTATGAAAGAAAAAATTATTTCAATAATAAATCAAAAGGGCGGAGTTGGCAAAACTACAACTGTAATTAATTTGGCGGCTGGGCTTTCTCTAAAAAAAAAAAAAATTTTAGTAATTGATCTTGATCCTCAAGGCAATGCCACAACAGGTCTTGGATTGTCTAATGCAGACCAAACATCTAATTCAATTTACAAGATATTAACTGGCACAAAACTAATTGAACATGCAATTTCAAAAACAAAATTTTCTAACCTCGATATCATCACTTCAAATGTGGATTTATCCGGTCTAGAGGTTGAAACTGCTGATGATGTCAGAAGAGCTTATATTTTGAAGGAGAGATTAGCCGCATATTTAAACAATTCTAGCGGCTCATATGATTATGTGCTTATAGACTGCCCCCCATCCCTTAATTTGTTGACTGTAATGGCCTTAGTAGCTTCTCACTCACTTTTAGTGCCACTCCAAACAGAATTTTTTGCCTTAGAAGGCATAACTCAACTAATAAAAACAATTGACAGAATTAAAATAGGACTGAACCCAGATTTATTAATTAGAGGCATTCTTTTAACAATGTACGACAAGAGAAATAAACTTTCTGGGGAGGTTGAGATTGAGGCAAGAAATTATTTTAAACAAAAAGTTTATAAAAATGTTGTTCCAAGAAATGTAAGATTATCAGAGGCACCTTCACATGGAATGCCAGTGATATTTTATGACAAGTCTTGTCCTGGTAGCAAGTCCTATATAAATTTTACAGAAGAGTTTTTAGCTCAAGAAGAGAGTTTTGAGTCTGCAGCATGATCAACTTTAAAAATAAAAAAGGATTAGGAAGAGGATTGTCCTCTTTAATAGGAGAGGGCAAAGTATCTACCCGTACAAAAGCTAATGTTAGCGATCTTAAAAGAAATAAATATCAACCAAGAAAAAGCTTTAATGAAAGCAGTTTGAATGAATTGACTGACTCCATTAAATCGAGAGGTATTATTCAGCCAATAATAGTAAGAGTCGCCGATGGTAACAGTAAGTACGAAATTATAGCAGGCGAAAGAAGATGGCTTGCTGCACAGAAGGCAGGACTTCATGAAGTTCCAATTGTAGTCATAGATGCTGACGATAAAAAAGCATTGGAATTTGGAATAGTTGAAAATGTTCAAAGACATGATTTAAATGCAATAGAGGAAGCCGAGGGTTACAAAAGATTAATTGATGAATTTTCTTACGATCAGGAACAAGTTGCTAAATTTATTGGTAAGAGCAGAAGCCATATAGCTAATTCTTTGAGGTTACTTACTTTACCCCAAGAAGTAAGCAATCTTGTCAAAGAAAATAAAATTTCGCCAGGTCATGCAAAAATTTTGGTTGGTTTAGAAAATTGTTTATTAATCTCAAAAAAAATCATTTCAAAAAGATTATCAGTAAGACAAACTGAAAATCTTGTTAGAACATATAAAACACCTAGAAAACTATTTTCCAGAAACAAAGATCCGAACATTAAGATACTAGAGCAAAACTTGATGGAAATAATTGGCATGAATGTAGAGATAAAAAACAAAAAAAATAATAAAGGCTCAATAATTTTTAATTATAAAGAATTAGACCAATTAAATAGGATTATTGAGTCAATAAAGAAGAGTTACTAGTTTTTTTGCTTATTATCTCGTAAATAAAATTTTTCATCAAAATTAAACCTAACGAATTATCCTTTTTAATTTTCGTTTCTATATCATTTATTTTGTAAATTAAGTTTTTTACTGCTTCTAAAGACCAGATTTTAAGTTGTTTTTCAATAATAGGTTTATCTTTCCAAAATATTGCAGGTTTATATTTTGATATTACTCTTTCTATGCTTTTTTCAGTATGAAGATTTTCTAAAAGACTTAATATTTTTTTTGTTTTTTGTAGAAATACTCTTAAAATCAAAAATGTATCCTCATTAGAGTAATTGTTTTCGACCAACATTTGACAGGTTTTTTTCACATTCTTACTTAGAGATGCATCAACTAATTCTGAAGCACTGTAATTTTCAGATAAATTAGTTAGTGTAGAGATTTCCTTTAGGGATATAATTCTTTTATCTGACAAATAATTTGATATTTTTTCTAGTTCTAGCTTAAGAAATCCCCTGTCACCATTACATCTGTTGACCAATAAATTTAATGTCTCATGGGAGATGTTTATTTTTTTTTCTTTGAAGAAAGTATTTGCAATATTTATTAAAGATTGAGAATTGTCTTTGTAAGTTGGTATTATTACAGCTTTTTTTGAATCTTCAATATTTTTTCTTAGTTTAGATTTTTTTTCAAGCAAACCGCAATTAATTATTATTAGGTCTTCTGTAACATCTTCACATATTTCCATGACTGTTTCTGATATTTTGTCTGTACATCTTTCGAGTAAAAAAATTTTTTTTTCTTCAAATAATGAATTATTTTTAATTTGATTATAAAATTCAGTTGTATTTTTTAAGACCTGAGTCTCATCATATTTTACTTCTTTTCCGCTGTGATTTTTTTTAATTTTATTAATTATCTCTTTTTTTAAACCTTCATTTTCACCATAAATTAGAAAGACCTTAAATTCTGAAATTTTTTTTTTATCTATTTCAAAGCTTTTTATAATCATTTAACATTAGCTAAATATAGTAGTATTTGTTTAGTAATTTCCTCTACTAAGTTTTGTTTTAGATTTTTTTCGTATTGTCTTAAATTAAATTTATTATCATTAACATTATACTCGAAGTTCTCTTCAAAGTTTTTTGAGGAAATTAATTTCTGATTTTCATCCAAAAGAGATAAATCTATGTTTATTTTTAACCTATTTCTTGATGGATTTCCTTTGGAGTCTTTTAAAATAACTGAAATATCTTCTTTAAAATCAAAAATAATATTTAAACTTTTATTTGCATTTTCATTAGAGAGTACACTTATACTATTCTCAATATAGTTTGTAAGATTATTATTAATATTTTTTTTAAAACTTATTACTTTATAATTACTGTCCTTCGATGAATATAATGGTGTGTATCCGCAACTAATTATTAATAATAAAGGAAAAATTAATAATATTTTTTTCATTTTACAATAAAGTTAACTAATCTGTTTTTTACTATAATATGCTTTAATAGATTTTTATCACTTAAAATATTTGATATTTTTTCATCTTTCTTTATTTTGTTAATAACTTCGCTGTCTTTTAAATCTTTTTTTATTTTAATAAGTGATTTTTTCTTGCCATTTATTTGAATAACAATATTTACAAATTTTTCTTCCAAGTATTTTGCATCTGCTTTAGGCCATTCAATTTTTTTTGTATGATTTAAATCTTTTACTGCTTCAGAAATTATATGAGGCATTACAGGCATTATTAAGGTTAAGATTTTTAAATAATTTTCTTTTAGAACTTCAGCTTTGTAATCTTTCTCTATTTCTTTAATCAAGAAATTGTATGTTTCATATATGTTAGCGACAATTACATTATAATTAAATTTTTCTAAATTAAATGTGATTTTTTGAATTAATTTATTTGTAAAAATATCAAGTTCATTGTGATCCAAACCTTTTTTATTCAGTTTTAGTTTTTCTAAAATCTTATTATGAAGAATCCAAAATTTATTAATAAATTTGTAAGATGCAACCATCCCTTGTTCTGACCATTGTATATCCTTCTCTGGAGGACTGTCAGACAGAATAAAAAGTCTCACAGCATCTGCTCCATAGTTTTCAATAATTTTTTCTGGATCAATAACGTTCTTTTTCGATTTTGACATTGACTCTGATGGTCCAACAATAACTTTTGCTTTTTTATTATCATTTGTAAAAAAATTTTTTCCATCTTCAGAAAATACTTCATCGGGACTTAACCAATTGTTATTTTCACCTTTATAAGTTTCATGACAAACCATACCTTGTGTAAATAATCCTTCAAAAGGTTCCTTACTAATAAACTCTTTATTTTGATAATTAAGAGCTAACATAAAAAATCTTGAGTAGAGCAAGTGCAAAATTGCATGCTCAACTCCACCAATATATTGATCTACAGGCATCCAATATTTAATTTCATCAATATCGTATCCATATTTTTCATTGGTTGGAGAACAAAAACGAAGGTAATACCAAGATGAATCCACAAAAGTATCAAGTGTGTCTGTTTCTAATTTGTAGTTTTTATCCTCAATTTTAATTGTTTTCCATTCTTCTTGGTGATCTAAAGGATTTCCCTTAGTTTTAAGATTTATATTTTCTGGTAATTTAATTGGCAGCTGATCCTCAGGCACACGTATATAATTTCCTTGGTCGTCATAAGCAATAGGTATTGGACAACCCCAATATCTTTGTCTAGAAATGCCCCAATCTTTTAGCCTAAAATTAATTTTTTTCTTTCCAGATTTCCTCTCCTCAATCTCTTCAATAGCTTTAGAAATCGCATCACTTGGAGAATTTAATCCATCTAAAAATGATGAATTAATCATTACACCATCCCCAACATAAGCTTCTTCATTTACCTTAAAGTTACCCTTAAAATTTTTTGGTTTTACAACAGTTTTTATCGGTAAATTGTATTTTTTTGCAAATTCAAAATCTCTCTGATCGTGAGCCGGACATCCGAAAACTGCACCAAAACCATAATCCATTAATACAAAGTTCGCAAAATAAACTGGAACTTTTATATTTTTATCAAAAGGGTTTACTGCAATTAAATCAGTCTTAAATCCAATTTTTTCTGCCTGAGCAATGGACTCTTCTGTAGTTCCTGTTTTAGAACAGTCTTGTTTAAATTTTTGAAACTCTTCATCTTTCTCATAAAATTTTGAAATAGGGTGATCTGCTGAAATCCCTAAAAATGAAAAACCAAATAATGTATCAGGTCGAGTAGTGAAACATTTGATATTCTTTATTGATTTGTTTCCCTCAATTTTAAAGTCAATTTCACATCCATAAGATTTTCCAATCCAATTTTTTTGCATGACTTTCACTTTGTTTGGCCATTTATCAAGTTTATCTAGACCTAATAACAGTTCATCTGAAAATTTCGAAATCCTAAAAAACCATTGACTTAATTTTTTTCTCTCAACAGTTGCGCCTGACCTCCATCCTTTGCCATCAATTACTTGTTCATTTGCTAGCACTGTTTGATCTATAGGGTCCCAATTTACATAGTTTTCTTTCTTGTAAACTAATCCTTTATCGTAGAGTTCTAAAAAAAATAGCTGTTGGTGTTTATAGTAATCTGGAGAACATGTAGAAATCTCTCTATCCCAGTCTATTGATAGTCCTAATTTTTTCAATTGTGATTTCATTACAGATATATTCTTTTCTGTCCAACCCTTAGGATCTAAGTTATTCTCTTTTGCGGCGTTTTCTGCCGGCATCCCAAAAGAGTCCCATCCCATAGGGTGAAGAACATTATAATTTTGAAGTCTTTTATACCTAGCCAGCACATCTCCAATTGTATAGTTTCTAACATGCCCCATGTGAATTTTACCAGATGGATATGGAAACATTTCAAGACAATAAAATTTCTTTTTATTTTTATCTAAATCTGTTTTAAAAAAATTATTTTTATGCCAGAATTTTTGCCACTTTTCTTCGACTATTTTAAAATTATATCTTTCCACAAAATTTATTCAAAAATAATAAACATCTGTTAAGGGCTACGAAGCGTTTTGGCTTTATTTTTCCCTTTTTCTTCGTAGTATTTACTGAAACCTTCTTTCTCCATCAAAGTTGCTTTTTTTAAAATTGCAAGTTTGATTTCTTTCTCCAATTTGGATTTAATTTTATTAGTACTACAATCATTATTTTTGCAAATTTTTTCAAAAAGTATCACTTCTACAGCATCTGCTCTTATTTCATTAGTCAGAAATTTTACAGTTATTTTGAGATCTCTTGTGCTCTCAGAATCTTTGTTTTCAGCTGAGAACCAATCTGTAATAATTATTCCGCCTGAATAACTTGCATTTGTCAAAGGTACAAAATCAAATATTTCTATTGATGCCCTCCATAATGGATTGGATGAAGCAAAATCAAAATCCCCACCTCTTGTTGCGCCTTTTCCAAATCTTATACCTCTTCCCTCTTGAATATTTTTTCTTGTTCTATCATCAACGTTAACAGGAACATCTTTAACGTCGGCTCTTTTATAAATTCCACATGAATTAAGACTTACTAGAATTATAAAACTCAAAAATATATTTAAGAACTTAAATTTAATCATAAAAAATCGGTTTAAAGATATAAAACCCATGAAATATAGCAAAATATAGCAAAATCCAGTATTTTAATTGTGACTTTTATATCACACATTATCAAAAAATGTATATTTAGTGATGATTCTAGGGGTTTTAATCTGATTTTTTGCTAAAAAATATTCATTCATATGAATATAAACAAAAGGAGTACTTTATGAATAATTTTAAAAAAATTGGGCTTACAGCACTAGCAGGTTCGTTAGTAGCAGTATCAGCTCATGCTGGAGAGCTTAGTGTTTCTGGTGGTGTTAACATCACTTTAAAACATGGTACAGCTGCTGCAGCATCAAATACATCTGGTAGAGGTATCGGTACTGACAAAGACGTTGCTTTTACAGGTGGTGGTGAGTTAGATAACGGAACAACGTTTTCTGTAACTACAGCTACAACAGACGCGCAGACTGACTTAACGTCTGGTTACATTACAATTTCGACACCTTCAATGGGTTCGTTCTTAATGGGTAACCACAGCGGTGCAGCTCACTACAAATACGATGAAGAAGTTCCACAAGTTTACGAACAGATTTCAGATATTACATCTACTGTTACGCAAAACAAAGTTGGTGACTTTATGGACAATAACCACATAACATATACATCTCCGACGTTTGATTTAGGTGGTGCACAAGTTACACTAGACCTAGGTTATGCATCAGATGCAAATGACACTGAGACAGGTGATGGTGGTGTACCAGGTGGCGGAACTTACGGTTCTGGAACAGAAGCTGGTATAACTATCGCTTATGATGCTTTCAAATTTGGTATCTACGGTGCTGAAAGAGAAAACAACAGAACATCTGCAGCAGGTGTTGATGCAGTAAGAGATGAGTTCAACGGTGTATGGTATGCTAAATACTCATTTGGTCCAGTATCTGTTGGTTACTCAGAGTTCTACATTGACTCAGGTGTTACAGGTACAGCAGAAGCAACAAATACTGCTAAAGTACTTAGAACAGCAGCTGGTTTCCAAGAAGGTCATCAAATCGGTATTGCATTTAACGTAAATGACAACTTGTCAGTTTCTTACACAGAATCAGAAGAAACATATGATGCACAGGCTGATACTGCTGCAGGAGTAGCTGACGTAGACCAAGAGATTGATGCAATTCAGGTTGCATATTCAATGGGTGGTATGTCAATAAAAGCTTATCAAATGGATGTAACAAATCCTTCATTTGATGAAGATGCAAGCGACTCACAAGTAACAGAAATTGCTTTAGGACTTGCGTTCTAATTTGATTTTTTACTAAATTTAAAACGGCCCAGTATATATACTTGGGCCGTTTTTTTTTATCCAAGATATTCCTGCAAAACCTTCTACTCTGCACATTTTTAAATATTTAATATTTTCACTGTTTATACCACC
The DNA here is from genome assembly GCF_001179985.1 of Candidatus Pelagibacter communis. GTDB lineage: Bacteria > Pseudomonadota > Alphaproteobacteria > Pelagibacterales > Pelagibacteraceae > Pelagibacter > Pelagibacter ubique_J. The sequence continues at coordinate 15,125 of NZ_CVSI01000007.1, forward strand.
TAAAGAAATGATATCTTTTTTTGCGATTAATCTAATTATATTGAATTTAGTAACTCCTAAATAATTTCTATTTTTCTTGGTTTTAAATATCGGACTTAAAAAAATCTTAGTACAGCCTTGTTTCTCTTTGTTAATAACTTCTATAATATTATGTGCAGATCCTATTATCTCAAAATTTTTTTTTGGGATATTTTTATAATTTAATACTTTTTTAAAAGAAGGAATGTAAATTCCATTAAAATTGAATCTTAAAGCCAATTTTAGGTTATTAGATATGTAAACTTTTCTTCCTTGTTTTTTACAAAAAGCAACTAATTCTAAAATTTCTTTTGTATTAAATTTATTTAAATAATTTCTGTATATTATATTTATTGATTTATTTAATTTATAGATTTCATCTCTGTTAAATTTGTCTATATAATAGTAAATAGATTTAAACATATGGAAAACGTAGTAAAAAATTTTAATTTAATAAAGCAAGAAATTATAGGTAAAAAAAAAATTAAATTAGTTGCTGTTACCAAAACTTTCCCAATTAGCCATATATTGCCCGTTATTAATGAAGGGCACACTGATTTTGGTGAAAATAAAGTTCAAGAAGCAATGGAGAAATGGATAAGTATTAAAAAAGACTTTCCAAAGATTAATTTACATCTAATAGGCAAATTGCAAACTAATAAAGTTAAATTTGTGTTACCCCTATTTGATTATATACATTCCCTAGATAATCTTAAGTTGGCAAGCAAGATAGCTGACGAGCAAATAAAAAAAAATTTTAAACCTAAAATTTTTATTCAAGTCAACATTGGTGACGAGGCACAAAAAGGTGGTATTGAAATTAGTAATTTAGAAAACTTCTATAAAAGATGTATTGAGGAATTTAAATTAAATATAATTGGGCTAATGTGTATACCCCCATTTGATAATGACTCTAATCCATATTTTATAAAAATGAGAGAATTATCAGAAAATTTAGGTTTAAAAGATATAAGCATGGGCATGTCTGATGATTATATGGACGCTATAAAACAAGGTTCAACATTTATAAGAATAGGCTCAAAAATATTTGGTGCAAGAAGTTAAGAAATTTTGATTTTCGAATTTTTATTTATTATTTTTAATAATATTAATAAATCATTTTTTTTTAAAGCTATGCAGCCTTTGGTAGGATCATAATTTTTTGTTAAATGAATAAAAATTGCACTTCCTTTAAATGGCTTTGTTTTGTTTGTATTATACTCTATAACAATTAAAATATCATAAGCATTATCTTTTCTAAAAAGTTTTTCACCTATATTCTTTTTATTTAAAACAATTTCTCTATTATAATTTTTATTATTCGGGTCATCGCACCAACCCATATTTTGTGTAATTGTCTTTGTCTTTAAAATTGTGTTTGGTTTTTTAACTCTATCTGGTCGATAGTAAACCTTACCAATCTTAAAAACTCCTATTGGAGTACAATGATCACCCTCAACTTTTTTTAATTTTAGTCCCTTTTTACCAATAGAGCATTTGAACTTAAATTCATCAACAATTAAGTGTTCTTTATTTTTTAATCTTAATAACATAATATAATTTAATGCATTCGCAAAAGTTGCATATTTTAAATATACCAGAATTAGATAAAATTTTTATAGAAATCAAAGATTATTTTAATTTCAGTGTTCATTACTTTAGCGAAAAAAAGGATTTGGTTAAAAAAATGGATGAGGATAAAAAATTTTTAGTGAATTCTGTAATCCTTGCTAATCAGAAAGACTTTCAACTGTTGAAAAGTAAAACAGACGAAAAACAAATTCTTTGTATTACAAAATTTCCATTAAAAATCTCAAATTTAATTGATCAATTAAACGTAAGATTTATACAACAAAATTACTCTGCTCAATCTAATATTAATATAAATAAATACATATTAGATACAAATTCAAGAATATTAAAAAAAAACGATAATGAACTTAAATTAACTGAACGAGAAATCGATACTATTATATTTCTTAAAAATAAAAATAAACCAGTCAAGGTTGATATTCTTCAAAAAAAAGTTTGGAAATACGGAGAGGATCTAGAAACGCACACAGTTGAGACACATATTTATAGATTAAGAAAAAAAATCAAAGACACTTTCAATGATGATTCATTTATTAAGAGTAAAAAAGATGGATACTTAATTAATGAGTAAGAAAAATCCTTTAAAAAGATACCTATTTACAAAAAAATATAAACCTAGAATAATCAAACCTAAAAAAGGAAAAGGTAGTTTTAAAAGAAAAAAAAAATAGATTAATCGCTGCTTGACGGTTTAAATATTAAGCAAAGACCATTGTTACAAAACCTTTTTCCAGTTTCACTTGGACCATCCGCAAAAACATGTCCATGATGAACACCGCAATTTGCACAATGATATTCAATTCTTTTCATTCCAAACGAGTAATCAACTTTAGTTTTAAATGCACCTGGTAAAGCTTCTGTAAAAGATGGCCAACCAGTACCACTGTCAAACTTAGCAGTAGATGCGAACAATTTTGCACCGCAGTTTGCACAATGGTAAAAACCTTCTCTTTTTTCATTCAAAAGATCACTTGTAAATGGCCTTTCCGTTCCCTCATTAAACATTATTTCTTTTTGTTTTTTGGTGAGATTTTCATTTATAACTTTTTTTGCAACAGCTTTTGCAAACTTATATGGCATTAAGAAAAAAGAAAAAAATGTAATACCAAACAATTTTATGAAAGTTCTTTTATCTAAATTATATTTCATTATTTTATTAATATTATTATAAGAAAGATCATTTGCACCAAATTTATTAGTACAGACACAAAATGGGATACTTTGAAACTTTTTTCATCTCCTTTATCTTTAAATTTATTTATTAGTGGCATTAAAATAAAATTAGAAATAAAAAATAAAATACAAATAGACAGCATTAAATAAAATTTAAGACTAAAATCACTTAGATAAGCGATCAATAAAACAACAATTAGGCTGATACTAAGATTTAGTAAGTAATATAAAGGAAATATGCCTCTAATAAATTTTCTAGCATATTCTTCATTTAAAAATCTAAATGTAGATGGTGCAACAACAAATGAAAAGAAAAGCATAATACCCAAAAGTATCGCAGTTAAATATGTAATGCTTTGTTCAATCATTATAAAACAACTTCAAATCCCTCAAAATTAGGTGCACCTAAATAAAGATCTTGATGTTGACCAGCATTCTTATGAGCTAACCTGAAGGCTTCCGATTTAGTCCAATTAATAAAGTCCTCTTTTGAATTCCATATACTATGTGATGCATACAAGGTAAATTCTTTATTAGTGTTTCCCTTAACTAAATGAAATTCTTTAAAACCTGGCACGCCTTTTAAATGAGTATCTCTATTTTTCCAAACACTCTCAAAATCTTGTTCCTTACCAAGAACAATCTTAAACCTATTCATTGCTATAAACATTGTGACTATATATATTTATTACATATGGTTTTATAGCTTAATCAGTGTGACACTCTGTTGCTTAAAAATTATAAATAAATAACCATATCCAAGTAAATGGAAGGAAAACTATGAAAAAATTAGCGTTAATTTTATCTTTTGTATTATTTTCGAGTTCTGTTTTTGCAGGTTCATGCCCAATGATGGCGAAAAACCTTGATGCAAAAATTGCAGAAGCTCAAGAATTAAGAGATGCTGGAATGAAGGCTCATGATAGTGGAGAGCACAAAAAATCAGTAGATCTTCTTAATAAAGCATTAGAAATGTTTAAAGGATAAATTATTTGGGGTTTGGGGCACCTGGCAACAGAACGCCCCTATTTATTCTTCCTTTTTTCTTTTTTAAGTTTTCTCTTTTCTTTCAGAGATAATTTGGGTTTTTTCATAACACTAGAGTCTTTGAATGATTTTCCACTATACCTTTTTGACATATTAATAACATTATCCAATTAAAAAAGTTTTTAAACTATTAATATTAATTTTAAGTTACTTATAATCAAAAAAACTAAAAAATATCCAAAAATAAATAAATAGTTTTTTTTATAGTAAACTTTTTTTAAATCGAGATTAAAAGAGAAGATTGTAAGAAACGCTATAAGTAAAAAAGGATCAAAATACTTGTGATAAATAGTATATTGTGGATTATTTAAAACAATTAATATAAAAAGCAAAATATTAGTATAATTTTTTGAAATCAATGAACATATTACTAGTATGGAAATAAATGATATAAAATAGAATAAATAATTATTCTTAAAGAAATAGTTAGATAACTTAAAAAATATACCGCCACCACTAAAAGAATAATCATAATCAAAATTAAATAAACAAATTGAAAAAATAAATATAGAAATTAAAATATTTTTTAGAATAAGAATTTTGTTAATTCTAATAACTTTAAGAAAATAAAATGGTAATAAATAAAATAAAAAAATTGAAAAAGTAATCAAGATATCATTAAACAAATTATTAAAAATAATCTTTTCGTTCCCCTTTATCCCTATTGCAGCTGATTTTAATAAAAAATTTACATCAAGAATAAATATGTAATAGAAGGCAGGAAACGCCAACACTAAATTAATAATAACTAAGTATAAAGCCTGTTTTGAGAAAAAACCGTAATATAGAACGAAATTAATAAAAAAAAATATCGAAAAAACAGAAAAATTAGGACTTAGGTAAGCGCTGAGAGCTAAAACAAAAACATTATAAATAGCAAATTTAAAATTTTTACTCTCATAAAATTTTAAGAAATAATAAATGCTTAGAGTAAAAAAAATTAGACCAAATAATCTACTATCTGGCCAAATAGCTAAACTCCTAAATGTTGGTGATAAGAAAATCAGACTTACTAAAAAAAATAGAATTTTTTTATCTATTTTGCTAAATTTTATGCTTAAGCACCTATAAAAAACAAAAGGTAATAACAAACATAAATGAAGATGGATTAGCCTTATAAAAGTGTCTGGTACATTAATTTTTTCAAATAAAGATAAAAATATTATTAAAATTGGTGAATGTCTTGTTGCGAATGTGTCGTATTCATAAAAAGTTTTTATAAATTCATTAGCAAATCCTTGGCTTACATTCTTTTGATTAACATAATCTTTAATAGCTCCACCAGTCGAATTTTCACCAAAAATAAAACTCGCTATCAAAGTCATGTAAAGAAAAAGAAAAAAAATAGTTTCGTCTCTGTACGAATTATTATTTGAAAAAATTAAAGACATATTTTGACTTATTTTAAATTTTTATGTTTATCTTTTTATACAAACTATTTGCACTTAACCATCCATTCTCTAGTCTTGGTCCACCAAACCAATCAGCGCAAATTCCTATTCCTAGTTTTTTATTCCAGTAACTTTTAGTTTTTAAAGGTTTTGAATTAGAAGAGTATTTCCAGCCATGTATATGTGAAAAATAAACTTTTTTTATTTTCAACTTAGTTAATTTTTTAAATTTATTTATCAAAACTCTTGTATAAAATTTTCTTTTTTTTCTATAATTATCAGTATGATTTTTGCCATATTCATAGGTACTTTGAAGGACCCATAAATCTTTATTATATTTAAATCTTTTTTTTGAATTTTCATTAGAAACCCATCCCAAAATATTGTCGTTAGTAAAAAAACTACTGAACTTACACCCAGTTTTATTTGTAATTAATAAAACTGTAAGACTTGAATTCATTTTGACTTTATTTTTAAAAAGCCTTGTTTTTATAAACTTGGATGCTAATTTTTTTACTTGTGGAAATGGGGCAGTTATTATTAAGTTTTTTGAATAAGTAATACTTTTATTTTTAAACTTGAGAGTCCAATAATCCTTTTGTCTTTCTATTTCTGACAATTCTGATTGAAAATTACAATTAACATTTTTAAGTAAGTGTTTACTAATATCATTATTACCCCTTACCCCAATTAATTTCATATGTTTTTTGTTTCTTTTTACCCTTTCATTTAAAAATTCGTGATTACCTTTCCAATGTTTAATAATTCTTTTTTTAATGAGTTTTTTTGTAAATGATTTAAATTCTTTGGATCTTGGAGATATATATTGTAGACCATGATCAAAACCTATTTTATCTTTATATCTTTTAAAAGAACTTCTACCACCGACACCTTTGGCTTTTTCAAACACCTTAATTGAGTATTTTTTATTTAATTTATTGGATATTGTAGCACCTGATATTCCTGATCCTATTACAGCAAAATCAATCATTAAGAATAATTTTTAAATTCTTGCACCAATTTGTTGAATAACTCTAGAGGACATTTCAGTGCCTTTTTCCAAGCATTCTTTTCGAGATAGACCGTTTACATGACCATGTAAAAACCCTGCAGCGAATAGATCTCCAGCACCAGTCAAATCAACTATTTTAAGATTTTTTTGAATACCGCATTCTGTAACTTCATCACCATTAATTGAGATTGCACCTTTTTCACCTCTAGTGATAATCAATAATTTTTTAAGACCTTTTCCAAAATTAATCACCTCATCAAAGTTTTTAGCATCAATTAAAGACATAATTTCCTGTTCATTAGCAAATGTTATATCTAATTTATTTTTAACTAAATTTAAAAAATGTGTCTTATGTCTATCAACACAAAACTGATCTGATAAAGACATTGCAACTTTATTTGCATTAGTTATTGCTTTATCAAAAGCTTTTTTAGGATCTCCCTCATCCCATAAATATCCCTCTAAAAGAATAATCTCACTTTGTTTAATAGCATTTGTATCTACGTCATTTTCGTTAATTTTGCCTGCTGTTCCAAGAAAAGTGCACATTGTTCTCTCTGAGTCTGGTGTTACTAAAATTAAACAAGTACCTGTTGGCAATTCCTCCTTTTTTTTTGAGTAAAAATATTCAACATTTTCTTGTTTAAGTCCTTCTTCATATTTTCCACCCAAGTCATCATCACTTACTTTACCAATAAAACCAACCTTGTTTTTAAGTTGAGAAAGACCAACAATCGAATTTGCAACAGATCCACCTGAGACTGTTTTTTCAATTTTCAAATTAGATAATAGTTGATTAAATTCTTTTTCATCGAAAATAAGTTTCATCGTGCTTTTAGTAAGACCATTTTTTTGAATAAAATCATCTTCAACTTTGCAAATTACATCTACAATTGCATTACCTATACCTAATATTTTCATGCTAAGCCTTTTTAGTTTTAATTGGTTTTTTTCTATTAGGATAACAACTCGTGCAAATTTTACAAGAAATACCGTAACAATCACGAGCTTTACAATATTCTCGACCATAAAAAATAATCTGCAAATGAAGTTTGTTCCAATATTTTTTTGGAAATAAACTCTTTAAATCTTCCTCAGTTTGCACAACATTCTTGCCATTAGTTAAACCCCACCTTTGAGCAAGCCTATGAATATGAGTATCAACTGGAAAAGCAGGGTAACCAAAACCTTGAGACATAACCACACTTGCTGTTTTATGGCCAACTCCTGGGAGTTCCTCTAATTGTTCGAATGTACTTGGAACCTTACTATTATATTTTTCTACTAAAGTTTTAGATAGGTAATAAATACTTTTAGCTTTAATTCTAAATATACCTATTCTTCTTATTAACCTTTCAATTTTTTTTCTTCCAAGTCTTACAAAGTGAATTGGCTTAAAATACTTCGGATAAATATCTTTTGTTACGTTATTAACATTTACGTCTGTGCACTGCGCAGATAAAAGTACAGAAATTAAAAGAGTGAATACATTTCTACTTTCAAGCGGTACGTTAATGTGTGGATAAGTTTTATTGAGTATTTTTAATACTATCTTAGCTCTTTTGATTTTATCAGCATTTTTTGAACTCATTTAAAGTTCAATACATCTCGCATTGAGTAAAGGCCTGGTTTCTTTCTCATCAACCATTTTGCAGCAGTTAGAGCGCCCTCAGAGTATAAAGCTCTATCAAATGCTTCATGGTTTAAAGTTATAATTTCTTTGCCACTAGAAAATTTTACCTCATGCTCGCCAACTACTTTACCTTTTCTCATCGAATTAAAATTTATTTTTTTTCCATAAGGAAAAGATTTTTTATTTAGATATTTTTTTCCGATCAATCTATTTAGATCTTTATTTTTTCCTATAGCTATTCCTTTTCCAAGCATTAAAGCTGTGCCAGAAGGGTGATCTTTTTTGTGTTTATGGTGAACTTCAAAAACTTTACTTAAGAAATTATTTCCAAGAGATTTTGAGGTAATTTCTGTTAAATACATCAATAAATTAATCCCTAAGCTCATATTCCCAGCCTTTAGTATTGGAATTTTTTTAGAATATTTTTTTATTAAATTTTCCTGATTTTTAGTAAAACCAGTTGTACCTATAACAACTCTTTTTTTTAGTTTAGAAGCAATTTTAAGCACTTCTAAAGTACATTTAGGAACTGTAAAATCTATAATGATATTAGTTTTTTTGAAAGAACTAACGTTATTAAATTCGGGTAAAATATTATTTATTTTTCTATTAATTTTAAAGTTTTCAGTGAGTGAAACTATTTTAAAGATTTTATTTTTATTTGAGGACTTAATAAGTTGTTGTCCCATTCTTCCCATACAGCCTGTAATAGTTAAATTTATTTTCATATAAAGATTTTGTTGATAATGATTATCATTCATAAAGATTTTTTTAAAGAGATGTTTTTAATTGGTTTTTTTGTGATAATGATAATCAATATTATACGTTATTTCTTGAATAATATTTTTAATTTCCTATCTTAAATTTATGCAAACACAAAAATTTAGTTGTAAAAAATGTGGATTAACTATTTCTTCAGTATGCTCTAAATGCGATAGAGTTGTTGATGTAAAATTACTTGATAGTGGTTGTTTAGTTCAAGTAACTAAATGTGGTGACTGTTCAAGTGTTCCAGTTATCAAAGATATCTGCACTGAAAATAATTAATTATTATTTATAATATAAAATATATAAATATTAATATTATAGCTATCACTATAATCCATATTGATAAATTCTTAAGCAGGATCTTAAAGTTATAATTAGTTTGAATAAAACCAGGTAAAACTAGTACAAGTACGCCTATTAAGGCTATTACTGGTACAATTACCTCAAGACTCATAAAATTCACTTTAATTTAATTTTTCCAAAAATTTTTTGCTTTTTGAAAAAACTTTTTAATACTTGGGTTAGATTTTTCGTTTTCGATTTCTCTAAATTTTTCAAGAAGATCTTTTTGTTCTTTATTAAGATTAATGGGGACTTCAGTATTTACTTGTACATATAAATCACCAACTCCACCACTTCTCATTAAAGGCATTCCTTTGCCTCTTAAACGAAATTGTTTACCACTTTGAGTTCCAGATGGAATTTTGATTTTTGCTTTTCCTCCATCAATAGTTGGTATCTCTATGGATGCTCCTAAAGCTGCATCAGCAATAGATATTGGGCATTCAAAAAATAAATTTTCTTCACTTCTTTTAAATAAATCATGTGAGTAAACATTAATAAAAAGATAAAGATCTCCACTTGATGCACCTCTGGATCCAGCTTCACCTTTTCCGGCTAATCTAATTCGAGTTCCATCATCTACACCTTTAGGAATTGTTACTGATAATCTTTTTGAAGCTTGTTTTTTTCCTTGTCCGCTACAGCTGCCACAAGGATTAGTTATTTGTTCACCCGTACCTGAACATTGAGGGCAAGTTTGTTGAACAGTAAAAAATCCTTGGCTTGATCTTACTTGACCGTTACCTCCACACATAGAACATGAACCAACATTTGTGCCTGGTTTAGAGCCGCTTCCATTGCAGATTTGACATTTTTCTGAAGTTGAAAACTTTATATCCTGTTTTTTTCCTGTGTAAGCTTCCTCTAATGAAATAGATAAATCATATCTTAAATCAGAACCTCTAAAATTTGATTTTCTACTTCTTCTTCCGCCTCCACCAAAATCACCAAAAAAATCTTCAAATATATCTGAGAAGTGGCTGGAAAAGTCAAAATTGCTAAAACCCCCTCTTCCTCCACCTCCATTCTCAAATGCAGCATGTCCAAAATTATCATAATTTTGTTTTCGCTCTGTATTTGATAAGACGTGGTACGCCTCTGATGCTTCTTTAAACTTTTCCTCAGAAGCTTTATCACCTTTATTTTTATCTGGATGATGTTTTACAGCAAGTTTTCTATATGCCGCTTTTATCTGATCTGCTGATGCTGATTTATTTACACCTAAGACTTCGTAATAATCTCTTTTTGCCATAACTAATTAGACAAACAGTTGTTAGCTCTTAGGCACTTTTTTCTTTATTTTCGTCTTTTACTTCCTCAAAGTCTGCGTCAACAACGTTATCGTCTTTTTTTCCTTCTTCTTTTTTATCTTTCGCACCATCTTCTGGTTTAGCGCTTTGTTGTGACTTATAGATAGCTTCACCTAATTTCATAGATGCTTGAACTAGATCTTGCGTTTTCTTTTTAAGGTCCTCAACATCAGTTCCTTTTAAAGAGTTTCTTAAATCTGCACATGCGGTTTCGATAGCTTTTTTATCTGCCTCAGACACTTTACTTCCATGTTCTTTTAGGTTCTTCTCAGTAGAATGTAATAAAGTATCTGCTTGATTTCTTGCATCAACGGCTTCCCTTTTCTTTTTGTCAGCATCTTTATTAGCTTCAGCCTCTTTTACCATTTTGTTAATTTCTTCTTCACTTAAGCCACCTGATGCTTGAATTTGGATTTTTTGTTCTTTTCCAGTTCCTTTATCTTTAGCTGATACATTAACTATACCGTTTGCATCAATATCAAATGTAACTTCAATTTGAGGCACCCCTCTAGGAGCTGGTGCAATTCCGACTAATTCAAAATTACCTAAAACTTTGTTGTCTGATGCCATTTCTCTTTCACCTTGAAGAACTCTTATAGATACAGCTGGCTGATTATCCTCTGCTGTAGAGAAAACTTGGCTTTTCTTAGTTGGTATAGTTGTGTTCTTATCAATTAATTTTGTTGATACTCCTCCTAGGGTTTCAATTCCAAGAGATAAAGGCGTAACGTCTAATAATAAAACATCTTTTACATCGCCTTGTAATACACCAGCTTGTATAGCTGCACCCATGGCAACAACCTCATCAGGGTTTACAGATTTATTAGGCTCTTTTCCAAAAAAGTTTTTAACTTCTTCTATAATTTTAGGCATTCTAGTCATTCCACCAACAAGCACAATCTCATCGATTTCACTCGCTGAAAGACCAGCATCTTTAAGAGCAGTTTCACATGGTGGCATAGTTCTTTTAATTAAATCTTCAACTAGGGCCTCTAATTTTGCTCTAGTCATTTTTAAATTTATGTGTTTTGGACCAGTTTTGTCCGCTGTAATAAAAGGAAGATTTATCTCTGTTTGTGCTGCTGAAGAAAGCTCAATTTTCGCTTTTTCTGCTGCCTCTTTTAATCTTTGAAGCGCAAGCTTATCGGATTTCAAATCTATTCCACTGTCTTTTTTAAACTCTGATAATAAATATTCAACAATTGTATTATCAAAGTCTTCACCACCTAAAAAAGTATCACCGTTCGTAGATTTAACTTCAAAAACACCATCACCCAATTCAAGTATTGAAACATCAAATGTTCCACCACCTAAGTCATATACTGCAATTTTCTTGTTAGTTTTTTTGTCCAGACCGTAAGCAAGAGAAGCTGCTGTAGGTTCATTAATAATTCTTAAAACTTCTAAACCTGCAATTTTTCCAGCATCTTTAGTTGCTTGTCTTTGCGCATCATTAAAATATGCTGGCACAGTAATTACAGCTTTTTTTACTTCTTGTCCTAAATATTTTTCAGCAGTCTCTTTCATCTTTTGAAGAATAAAAGCTGAAATTTGAGATGGAGAATATTTATTACCTTTAGCTTCAATCCATGCATCACCTTTATCTGAATTAACTATTTTAAAAGGAGATGTTTCTATATCTTTTTTTACTGACGGATCATCAAAATTTCTTCCAATTAGTCTCTTAACGGCAAATACAGTATTTTCTGGATTGGTTACAGCTTG
>NZ_CVSI01000008.1 GCF_001179985.1 Candidatus Pelagibacter communis
TACATCTAAAAATATTGGATATACAGTTCCTATTAAAACTACACTTAAAAAATAAATCATAAACCAGTTATTTATTAAAACCGAAGTTTCCTTACTTAAAAAAAAAATTTCTTTTTTATTTTCTAAATTTTTGTTCTCAAATATAAAAAAGATTACAAAAGATATAAAAATTAAAACAAATAAAAAAATTAAGATATAAATTCCTCTAGATGGATCATTTGCAAAAGTGTGGACTGAATTAAGTATCCCAGATCTAACTAAAAACGTTCCACTAACACTTAACATAAAAGTCACTATGCTTAAGATAATTGACCAATTTTTAAAAAGGTCTCTTTTCTCAAGAGTTAAAATACAATGTAAAAGGGCAGTTAAACTCAACCATGGCATTAAAGAAATATTTTCAACTGGATCCCAAAACCAAAAACCTCCCCATCCTAATTCGTAATACGCCCAAATCGAACCTAAAAGAATACCTCCAGTTAAAAAGGTCCAAGATATTAAAACCCATTTTTTTAAATTTTTTGCCCAAAGATTATTTACATACCCGGTTACCATTGCGGCTAAAGCAGAGGCAAATATAATTGATGTACCAACATATCCAACATATAAAATTGGTGGATGTATTGCTAGCGCAGGATCTTGAAGTATTGGATTTAATCCAAGTCCTTCGGATGGTACCGGGAAAAGAGTATCAAATGGGTTAGAAGTTTTTAGTACAAATATAAAAAAACCAATAACAATTATTTGATGAAATATTACAGTATAAAGTCTAAAATTTTTTGGTTCATCTTTTGAGCTGAAGAAAAAAAACAATATAAAACTTGTCAGTACTAATAACC
>NZ_CVSI01000009.1 GCF_001179985.1 Candidatus Pelagibacter communis
TTAAAAAGGTAGTTAATTTTTTGATTAAATCAGGAAGTGATACCAAAGATTTGGTTGCTGCTATTGGCCCTTGTATAGCTCAAAAAAATTATGAGATTAAATCTGATTTTAAGCTTAGATTTTTAAAACAAAATACTATGAATAGAACTTTTTTCAAAAAAATAAAAAAAAAAACATATTTTAGCCTAAATAAATATGTTTATTATCAATTGAAAAGTCTTGGTTTTAAAAAAATCGATTTGATTGATATGGATACATATAATCCAAAAAATAATTTTTTTAGTGCAAGAAGAGCTATACATAACAATCAGAATGATTATGGTAGAAATATATCATTAATTATGATTAAATAACTTTTTTCAAAATAATGAAACTTCTAACAGGAAATAGTAATAAAAAATTAAGTGAAAAAATTGCTAAATATTTAAAAGAAAGACTCGTCAATTCAAGTATTAGAAAATTTAAAGATGGGGAAATATATATAGAGATTAATGAAAATATTAGAGGTAATAATATTTTTATTATTCAATCAATCTCATCTCCAGCTAATGATAATCTGATGGAGATGTTATTATGTATCGATGCCTTAAAAAGATCATCTGCAAAAAATATCACTGCTGTAATTCCTTATTTTGGATATGCAAGGCAGGATAGAAAAGTTGTGCCGAGAACATCTATATCAGCAAAATTAGTTTCTAATTTAATTACTAAAGCTGGTGCTGACAGAGTTGTAACAATCGATTTACATGCAGGACAAATTCAGGGTTTTTTTGATATACCAGTAGATAATTTATTTGCTACTCCAATATTTGCAAGACACATAAAAAAAAGAATTAAATCAAAAAATATAATTTGCGTGTCACCAGACGTTGGTGGTGTAGCAAGAACTAGGGGATTAAGTAAGTTTCTTAATTCAGGTTTAGCGATTATAGATAAAAGAAGACCCTCTCCAGGAAGATCTGAAGTAATGAATGTTATAGGAAATGTTAAAGATAAGTGTTGTATTATGGTTGATGATATAATTGACTCAGGAGGTACAATTGTAAACGCTGCTAAAGTTCTAAAAGAAAAAGGTGCAAAGGAGATACACGTTTACATAACACATGGGGTATTAAGTGGTGATGCAGTTAATAAAATTAGAAAATCAACTATTAAAAATTTAGTTATTACAGACACAATAGATAATTATAACAAAATAAAAAACGCTAAAAATATTGAAATTTTGTCTGTATCAAATTTAATGGGTGAAGCAATAAGACGTATTTCTAACTCAACATCTGTATCTTTTCTGTTCAAATAATTTTCTTGTTTTATTAGTCAACATGAGTTAAAAAACTTTTTTTTTTATGAGTACTTTAGAAGCAAATATTAGAAATAACAAAACATCCGGTGAACTAAAAATAATAAGAAAACAAGGAAATGTTCCAGGTATTGTCTATGGTGGATCAGAAAAAAACCAAAATGTATCCGTATCTATAAAAGTACTAAAAAGCTTAATGGAGCAAGAAAACTTTCTTTCGAAAATTATAAAACTTAAGGTCGACGGTAAAGAAGAAAGCGTATTACCTAAAGATATATCTTTTGATGTAATCACAGATGAGCCAATACACATAGATTTCTTAAGAGTTGTAAAAGGTTCAAGCGTTATAATTGAGATACCTGTTAAATTTATCAATAATGAAAAATCTCCAGGTTTAAAAAGAGGTGGAGTGCTTAATATTGTTAGAAGAAAAGTAGAATTAAAATGTCCATCTGAAAATATACCAAGTGAATTAATTGTTGATTTGGACGGGGTGGATATAGGACATAGTTTTAAGATATCATCAATAAAATTACCCGAAAATGTTATTCCAACTATTACGGGAAGAGATTTTGTAATTGCTACTGTAGCAGCACCAACAGTAATTAAGGAACCAGAAAAACCAGCTGAGGCCGCAGAAGGTGAAGAAGGAGTAGAGGGTTCTACAGATGCACAAGAAGCAGCAGCGCCTAAAGATGGAGCAGACGAAAAAGGCGGAGCTGAGGCAGAAAAAAAAGATACTGGTAAAAAAGATGAAGGTAAGAAACCTCAATCAGAAAAAAAATAATTGATAAAATTTAATTTACATGTTTTTATTTGTTGGACTAGGTAATCCCACGCCAAATTCAGAGAACAATAGACATAATATTGGTTTCAAAATAATTGATGCCATAAACTCAAAATTTAAGTTATCAAAACAAAAACCTAAATTTAAAGGTCTTCTAACAACTGGAAATATCAACGAAAAAAAAGTTTATGCGATAAAGCCATTAACATTTATGAATAACTCTGGGATCTGTATAAGAGAACTTATAGAGTATTTTAAAATTCAAGCTGAAAATATAATAGTCTTTCATGACGACTTAGATATTGACTTTGGTAAGATTAAAACAAAGTTTGGAGGTTCTAGTGCGGGTCACAACGGGATAGAATCTATAGATAAATTTATAGGTAAAGATTACTCAAGAGTAAGAATAGGAATTGGTAAACCAAACGATAAAATTGCAGTTTCAGATTATGTTTTAAAAGATTTTGACGATGATGAAAAACAGCAACTAGAAACTTTAAAAAATAATATCACTGAAAATTTAGCTATTTTAATTGATAAAAAACTAGACCTTTTCTCAAGCACAGTTAATAATAAATAATGGGATTCAAGTGTGGTATCGTTGGATTACCAAATGTGGGTAAATCAACTTTATTTAATGCTTTAACTAATTCATCAAAAGCTCAGGCGGGTAACTTTCCATTTTGTACAATAGAACCTAACGTTGGCGTTGTTCCAGTTTTAGATAATAGATTGGACAAATTGTTTGAAATCTCTAAATCGAAAAAAAAAATTTATACAACTATAACTTTTCTCGATATTGCGGGTTTAGTGAAAGGTGCTTCGAAGGGAGAAGGATTAGGTAACAAATTTTTATCACATATTAGAGAAGTTGATGCAATAGTTCATTTATTAAGATGTTTTGATTCCGATGATATCCAAAATGTAAATAAGGATGTAAATCCTATAAGAGACTTAGACATTATTGAAACAGAAATGAAGCTTGCTGACTTAGAGTCTATAGGAAAAAGAATAGATAAAAAAAATTTAAAAAAGATTACAGATGATGAATTGAACATACTTAAGACAACTGAGGATTATATTAATAACGATAAAGATTTAAATGACCTCAGAAATTTATTTGATTTGGATTTAATTAACAAATCTGGCTTACTGTCTTTAAAACCAAAGCTTTATGTGTGTAATGTTGATGAAAAAAGTATTTCATCAGGAAATAAATATTCGAATGAAGTTCAAAAAAATAAGAAAATTGATAATACAATTTTAGTATCTGCAGAAATAGAAAATCAGATAAATAAATTAGAAGATAATGAAAAGAAAAATTTTATGGAATTAATGAATATTGAAAAAACTGGTTTAAATTATTTAATTGAAAAAGGATATAAATTACTTGAGCTTGAGACATTTTTTACCTCAGGTCCTGAAGAATCTAGAGCATGGACTGTAAAAAAAGATAGCACTGCTCCTGTCGCTGCAGGAAAAATTCATTCAGATTTTGAAAAAGGATTTATAAGAGCGGAGACAATTTCTTTTAATGATTTTGTTACGAACAATGGTTGGATAAATTGTAAAAACAACGGAAAAATGAGACTAGAGGGAAAAGATTATATAGTTAAAGATGGGGATATTTTAAACTTCCGTTTCAATACGTGACCAGATTTTTTTCATACTAAAGTAAACTAGTATGCTCAATATAATAAGGTAGACAATTGCTCTAAAGCCTATTTTGTGTCTTTGTTCTAAATGAGGTTCTGCTGTCCACATTAAAAAGCTCACTACGTCTTTTGCCATTTGTTGTTCTGTAGCACTAGTGCCATCAGCATATTCAACCAGACCATCGGACAAAGGTGCTGGCATTTTAATTTTATTTCCATACATATATTTATTGTAGTGAACTCCATCATCTAATTTCATTCCTACTGGGGGGTCTTCATATCCAAGCAAGACTGAGTAGACATAGTCAGCCCCGCCCTTTCTAGCTTTAACTAACACGGACATGTCTGGAGGATAAGCGCCACCGTTTGCTGATTTAGCTTCTTCCTCATTTGCATAAGGCATTGCAAATTTATCAGATAATCTTGCAGGTCTCGTAAACATTTCTCCCTCTGGATTTGGTCCATCTAATATTTCAAAATTGGCAGCTATAGCTTTTGCTTCTTGCACTGAAAACTCTGGGCCACCCTCCTCTGAAAGATTTCTGTAAGACATATATTTTAATGAGTGACATGAAGCACATACCTCTTGATAGACCTGGTAACCTCTTTGTAGGGATGCTCTATCAAACTTTCCAAATGGTCCTTTAAAAGTCCAATCAGTTGTTAATAGTTTTTCAGCATTTTCCGCAGAACTAACTATGTTACCTGAAATCAAAAAAAAAATTAAAGAAAAGTACTTAACAAATTTTAACATTACAGCTTTTGAGAATTTTCTTTACTTCTGGCTGGTTCTGCATTTAAAGAGCCGCCTAAAACAGGTTCGGATATACTCATCGGCAACGGCAGGGTTTTTTCAACTTTACCTAATATCGGTAAAATTATTAAAAAGTGTGCAAAATAATAAGCAGTTCCAATTCTTGCGATTAATAAATATAAACCTTCAGCAGGCATTGCACCAACATAGCCTAAAATCAATACATCTAAAACTAATATCCAATAAAATTGTTTATAGATCGGTCTAAAAACTGCAGATCTAATTTTAGAAGTATCCAACCAAGGTAATGCTGCAAGAATTAAAATAGCTGACAACATTGCTATAACCCCCATAAGCTTATCTGGGATTGATCTTAAAATTGCATAAAAAGGTAAGAGGTACCATTCAGGAACGATATGAGCTGGCGTTACCAATGGATTAGCCTCTATATAATTATCAGCATGACCTAGCACGTTAGGTGAGTAAAAAACAAAAAATGCAAATAATATCAAGAACAATAAAAGAGCAAATAAATCCTTAACAACTATATAAGGATGAAAAGAAACGGTGTCTTTAGATGGTTTTTTTATATCAATTCCAATCGGGTTGTTATTTCCAGGAACATGTAAAGCCCATATATGTAGAACTACTAAACCTAAAATTAAAAAAGGTATTAAATAATGTAATGTGAAAAATCTTGTTAGAGTTGGATTGTCTACAGAGTAACCGCCCCACAACCATGTAGTAATACTTTCGCCTACTAAAGGAATAGCGCTGAACAAATTAGTTATAACTGTAGCCCCCCAAAAACTCATCTGTCCCCAGGGTAAAACATATCCCATGAAAGCAGCTGCCATCATCAGTAAATAGATCATAATTCCTAAAATCCAAATAATTTCTCTTGGTGATTTATATGATCCATAAAATAAAGACCTAAATATGTGTATATAAACTGCAAGAAAGAACATTGATGCTCCATTTGCATGGATGTATCTTATTAACCAACCATAGTTAACGTCTCTCATTATGTGTTCAACACTACTAAAAGCTAAATCTGCATGAGCGATATAGTGCATAGCTAAAACTAAGCCTGTTATAATTTGAGTTATAAGGCAAAAAGTTAAGATGCCACCAAATGTCCACCAGTAATTTAAATTTTTTGGAGTCGGATAATCTGTTAAATGGTTTGCTAATGTTAATAAAGGCAATCTGTCATTAAACCATTTTCCAAATTTTGACTTAGGTTGATAATTATGTTCACTCATATCTTTTATCCAATTTTAATTGTATTACTGTTAACGAATTCATATTTAGGTATTTCTAAATTAGTTGGAGCTGGACCTTTTCTAATTCTACCTGAAGTATCGTAGTGAGAGCCATGGCAAGGACAAAACCAGCCATTATAATCTCCTTTATCTGCAAGAGGCACACATCCAAGATGAGTACATACTCCGAGCATAACAAGCCATTCGGGGTTTGATGCTCTATCTTCATCTTTCTCTGGATGTTTTAGTTCAGTTAAACTCACTGCTTTTGCCTCGGTAATTTCGTTCTCTGTTCTTCTTTTAATAAATACAGGTTTGCCTCTCCATAGTACAGTTATTGACTGACCTGGTTGTACCAAACTTACATCAACTTCAGTTGTGGCTAATGCCTTAACAGAGGCATCGGGATTCATTTGATCAATTAGAGGCCAAGCTGCTGCTCCAACACCAACTACACCAACTACTGTTGAGGCTGTATAAATAAAGTCTCTTCGATTAACTTTTTTTTGATCTGACATTTTAATTATTAAATATACCTAATATATGAATTCATATAATATAAAAGCTAAATATATCCATAGTAAGAATGACACATAAAGAACAAAAATTTGCTCCTAAAATTGCACTTTATCAGCCAGATATACCACAAAATACCGCATCAATTATTAGGACCTGCTCTTGTTTAGGAATAATGCTTGAAATTATTGAGCCATGCGGGTTTATCATGAATGATCGAAAGTTCAAAAGAGTTGTGATGGATTATTATGATGCTAAAAATATTCAATTTTACAAAAGTCCAGAAGACTTTTTTATTAATAAAAGAAATACAAGAATAATTTTAATGACAACTAAGTCAAAAAAATCATATAAAGAATTTCTGTTTAAAAAAAATGATACTGTGTTATTTGGTAGAGAAAGCTCAGGTGTACCGACTAGTGTACACAAAAAAGTAAGTCATAGATTAACTATTCCCATGATGAATAAAAAAAGATCACTAAATTTGTCATCATCAGTATCAATTGTGGTTTCAAAAATTCTAAATCAAAATAATTTTTAATGGACAAAGATATAAAAAAGAAATTAACTAGGAATTGGTTTATAAACCTGCAAGAAATGATTTGTAACACAATACAACAAATTGAAGGCGGTAACATAAAATTTTCAAAAAAAAGCTGGAAAAGAAATATAAAAAGGGATGAAGGAGGTGGCTGCTATTATATCCTTAAAAATGGAAAAGTATTTGACAAAGTTGGTGTCAACTTTTCAGAAGTTTATGGAAAACTGACTGAAGAATTTAAAAAGAAAATTCCTGGTACAAAAAATAATAGAGATTTTTGGGCATCTGGCGTATCCGTGGTAATGCACATGAAAAATCCTCATGTGCCAGCTATGCATTTTAATACCAGATATATTTATACAAATTACGGTTGGTTTGGAGGAGGTATGGATGTTACTCCATGCTTTAATGACTCAGCTGTTAAAAAGATATTATTTAAAAGCTTAAAAAAAATGTGTGATAGGCATGACAAAAAATATTTTGGAAAATATAAAAAATGGTGTGATGAATATTTTTATTTACCACACCGAAAAGAGCCAAGGGGAATTGGTGGAATTTTTTTTGATTATAAAAGAGAAGATTGGGAAAAAGATTTTGGATTTGTAAGGGATCTAGGAATAAATTTTATTCAAATCTTTAATCAAATTATTAGTCTTAGAAAAAGTAAAAAATGGAATTTGAAACATAAAAATATTCAATATTTAAAAAGAGGTAGATATGTAGAATTCAATTTACTATATGACAGAGGCACAAAATTCGGTTTACAAACTGGTGGAAATGTTGAGGCTATATTAATGTCACTTCCTCCTTTAGCAAAATGGAAATAAAATATGAGTAATAAAGAACCAATTACAGTAGAAGGATTAAAAAAGTTATCAGAAGAACTTGTTTTTTTAAAAGAAAAAAAAAGACCTGAAATAGTAAATGCTATTTCGGAAGCTAGATCACACGGAGATTTAAAAGAAAATGCTGAGTACCATGCCGCAAAAGAACAGCAATCTTTAAATGAGGGAAGAATTCAAGAAGTAGAAGATACTATAGCAAGAGCAAATGTAATAGATGTAACTAAACTTGAAAATAATGGTAAGGTAATCTTTGGTGCAACTGTTTCTCTTCAAGATTTAGACAGTAACGAGAAAATTAAATATAAACTTGTTGGTAAAGACGAAGCAGATATTAAAAAAAAATTTATATTTTATCAGTCGCCTATCGGCAAAGGTCTGATTGGAAAAAATAATGGTGACCTTGTAGAAATTAATACTCCGTCAGGCAAAAAAAATTTTGAAATTATAAAAGTGGACTACGTTTAATTTCTTAAAATACTATCAACTTTTTCATCAGCTAATTTAAAATTATTACTCAGCCATGCAGTTTCTAATTGTTTGAGTTTATCACCTAATAGCTTACCATCCTTATAATTATATTTTTCCTTTAAAAATTTAGCGTTAAAAGGAAAAACTGGCGCTTTCTGCATTTCACAAAATGTAATTAACTCATTAATATTATGAATATTTTTAGATTTGAGAATATGAAATTTGATTAGGTCAATTACTTTATATTTACCATGTTTATAGAGGAGTATTTTTAAATTTTTCTTTTCAAAAAAATTCTTATTTAAATCTTTATAAGTATTTTTTAAAAATAATATTCTATCTTTTTCATCTTTAGATATGTTAAATTTATGCACAAAATAATCCGCATTATCAGTTTCATCGATTATTAAAAGGCTTATTAAAAAGGTAAAATCATTTTCATTAAAAAGATTTTCATTGCTTCTTTTCTCAATATTTTTAATTATATTAAAATTAATAATTTGAGGAAAAATTAATTGTATTATTTCTCTTGAAAACTGATCTTTGGGTATTTTAAAAAAACCTTTAGATAGAATTATTTTTTTTAACTCACTAAGCAACCTTTCGCCTGATATTATATTTATACCACTAATATTTTGTTTGATTATTTTTTTAATTTTCTCTGAATGATTATTTTTTGAATAGATTAGGAAAAACCGAATATATCTTAAGATTCTCAAATAATCTTCTTTAATTCTGGTTGCAGGATTTCCAATAAATTTAACCCATCCATTTAACAGATCTTTTTTTCCATTAAATGGATCAAACAATTCTCCGTTTAAATTTGAATAAATTGAGTTAAATGTGAAATCTCTTCTTTTTGCATCTTCTTTCCAATTCTTACAATATTGGACCTCGGCAAATCTTCCATCTGTTTTTACATCTTTTCTCAAAGAGGTTATTTCGAATTTTTTCTTTTCTATAATTGCTGTTATCGTCCCATATTTTTTTCCAACATCAGTATATTTAATATCATTTTTATTTAAACAATTCACAACCTCATCTGGATTAAGGTTGGTTGCTAGATCAATATCATTTATTTTCTCACCCAATATATTTTGTCTAACGCATCCTCCAACAAAAAGTATTTCACTTTCTGTTGAGTGGTCGTTTATTGAATTAAAGATTTTTTTTATTTTTGAATCGTTTTTTAAATTTTGTAATCTATTTTGAGAGTTAATATTATTTTTTGTAAAAATTTTTAAAAACTTTTTTATCATAAAATGGCTGGGGCGCTAGGATTCGAACCTAGGAATGGCGGTACCAAAAACCGCTGCCTTACCACTTGGCTACGCCCCAAAGTCAATTTCTTATAACATAAAGTTTTAATATTTATATAGTTTTAGACAAAACAGACCAATATTTCGGGTAATTTTTTCTAAACTTTTTGATGCTATTTATAATAGAATTTCTTGATTTAGAATAGGCGACAAAACATGACCCCGATCCTGTCATTTTAACAAAATTTATCCCAGGCTGATTTTCAAGAAATTTAATAGGTTTTTTTAATTCCGGATATTTTTTTATTACGATATCTTGCAAATCATTTTTCAGACTGCCTAAATTATTGAATTTGTTTTTAATATTTTTTAGTGGTTTTGAGTATCTTTTTACTTTGGAAAAAATATACTTTGTCGAGCAACCATATTTTGGCATAAATAATAATAAAAAATATTTTGTCTTTCTGTTCAATATTTTTACAGAATTAT
>NZ_CVSI01000010.1 GCF_001179985.1 Candidatus Pelagibacter communis
CCAGTTTCAAGCGCAAAAACTTTGCCATCCTTAAATTTAAAAACAGCCATTACAGCTTCTTTATTTCCATCATTAAATGTTACAAATGCATGTTCAACACCAATTTCATCATTTTCATAAATAACTCTAACTTTATCTCTATTGATATCTCCACTCATTGCCCATTTTACTACATCGTCTTTTTTTAAAACAGTTCCTGATTTATGCATAGTAAATGTATAATCGTCGTGAATTATGTCTCTTAATGCTGCCTCATCTTTATCGTTCATCGCTTTATTATATTTAGCTAAAATTGACATTTTTATTCTCCTTTTATTATTATTCCATTTGATAATGCGTTATCTAAACGGATTTTCTTTATTGGTTTATATTCTTCAGATTTATACCACTCCTGAGCTTTCTCATAACTAGGAAACTTTATCACAATAGTTCTTGGGTGTTCCCAATTACCCTCAACTAATTCAAACTCTCCACCTCTTACAATATATTCTGCTCCAAATTTCTCTGCGACTGGTTTTACTTTTTCAATATATTCTTTGTAATTTTCTGGGTTTGTAATTTTAATATTAAAAATTACGTAACCAGTCATTATCTGAAATTTTAATATAAAGTTTGAACAACCTTCTCAACACT
>NZ_CVSI01000011.1 GCF_001179985.1 Candidatus Pelagibacter communis
GCTAATGAAGCTATTAAATATATCTTAGGTGTAGGAAGGTGTTTAAATGGTAAAGTTTTAATTATTAATTTACTAAATTTAGAATTCAGAATATGTAATTTAATAAAATAAAATGTTTAGGATACTGTTTATATTATTTTTGTTCGTTTTTTATGATGTAAAGGCAGATGAAAATTACTTTCTTTCTTTGAAATATAGTAAGGTAAATGTAAGATATGGACCTGGATTAGACTATCCAATTAAATTTGTATATTTAAAAAAAAATTTTCCAGTTGAAGTTATAGATGAAAAGGAAAATTTTAGAAAAATTCTAGATTATAAAAGTAACGGTGGATGGGTTCATAGGTCTCAACTTAAAAAAAATAAATCATTAATTGTACTTGAAGAAAAAATACTTTTTAATAATTCTACAAAATATTCAAAACCAATAGCTGTTGTCAAAAGTGGTAGATTATTAATTATTAAAAAAAGGGAAAAAAATTGGTTAAAGGTGGCAACGGAAGATTATACAGGATGGGTTAATAATGAAAACTTGTGGGGTTACTAAGACTTTTTGCTTTTACTTGCCCACCACTTATCAAGCACAAAGTACCAAACTGAATTTGCAATTGGCTCAACAATTGCATCTGTTAGAGCAATCATAAAGGATACATCTGCTACAAGCATTAATACTGTAATAGCAATTGCAAAGTGACCAATTGTATAAACAATTGTTCTTAATATCGAGCCTTTGTTATTTTTGTAAACGTCTCTACTTACCTCAAATATGCCTTTGGTAAATTCAGTCATTAATTAAATGGACTGTCTAAAACACACGCTACTAGGTGTATTCTCGCTTGCTCCCCTCCATTAAAAAAATTATGGTATTTAGTATTATTTGTAATCCAAACCCTGCCATCAGCTGGTAAATGTTTTGCAACGTTTTCGATTACCATCGAACAACCTGGGTTTGTTATTATTGGTACATGCAATCTGCACTCTGGATCTTTATGCCAACTCAAAGTTGATCTCGGCTCTTTTAATAATAATCTTACTCTGCCTAATTTAAATTTTTTACTTAAAGTTTCATAAACTTCTTTAAAATATGTTTTTTCAAATTCCGGTAAAAGTTTAGTATATTTAGACTCATCAATTTCTACATCTCTTGAAACTTCTTTTCCTGTCTCGTCTGCTATGGTCCAATATTTACCTCTAATGTTATTACCTTTAATAGAATTTTCATCATTAGGGATCTGGTTAAGCGGGATTGCACCAAAGTGTGTAACACCTGGGGAATTAAATTTTTTTTCTTCAAGAATTTTGTCTAAATCAGCTCTAAGTTTTTCAATATCAAATTTTAAGTTAGGTACTTCGTAGAAGTCTTCAAAGCTTACTTTAGGTGTATTAATTGCAGTTTCCATTTTATTAATTTAGTTTGAGATCAAATCTGTCAGAATTCATGACTTTTGTCCATGCTGAAACAAAGTCGTTAACGAATTTTTTAGATGAATCATTGCATGCATAGACCTCGGCTAATGCTCTTAATTGTGAGTTTGAACCAAATATTAAGTCCACTCTAGTACCATGCCACTTAACTTTATTTGTTTTTCTATCTTTTCCAACAAACAATTGTTCAGATTTATCTGTTTCTTTCCAAGTAGTATTCATATCAAGAAGATTAACAAAATAGTCGTTTGTTAAAGTTCCTGGCTTTTTAGTAAAAACTCCATTTTTTGAATGATCAAAATTAGTATCTAATACTCTCATTCCACCAACAAGAACCGTCATTTCTGGAGCTGTTAAACCCATCAATTGTGCTTTGTCTATTAACTTTTCCTCAGCTGAAACTGTAGATGTCTCATCTTTATTGTAGTTTCTAAATCCATCAGCTTGTGGCTCTAAAAGACCAAATGAATGGATATCAGTTTGTTCTTGTGTAGCATCTCCTCTTCCTGGGTAGAAAGGCACATCTACATTTACTCCTGCTTTTTTAGCTGCCATTTCAACACCTACGTTTCCACCAAGCACTATCAAATCAGCTAACGAAACAGATTTTTTCTTATTGTCAAATTTGTTTTTAATTTTTTCTAAAGTTTTGATAACTTTTTTAATCTGTTTTGGATCATTAACATCCCAACTAATTTGCGGCTCTAATGTAACTCTAGCTCCATTAGCTCCACCTCTTTTATCTGATCCTCTGTAAGTTGATGCTGATGCCCAAGCTGTACTTACTAACTCTGATACAGACAATTTAGATTTAGATATTTTAGATTTGAGAGTTTTAATATCACTTTTCTTTAATTTATATTTTGGTTTTTTTACCGGATCTTGCCATATTAACTCTTCTTTTGGTACCTCGTTACCCAAATAACATGCTCTTGGACCCATATCTCTATGAGTTAATTTAAACCATGCTCTTGCAAAAGCATCTGCAAATTCAGCTGGGTTATTGTAAAAATGTTTCGATATTGGCCCATACGAAGGATCCATTCTTAAAGAAAGATCTGTTGTTTGCATCATTGGTGGATGCATTTTATTTTTATCATGAGCATCAGG
>NZ_CVSI01000012.1 GCF_001179985.1 Candidatus Pelagibacter communis
TAAAAAGATCAACTTTAATAAATTTTTTAAAAAAAGATTTGGGCGACATAATAAAAACTGGTTTTAAAATTTCAAAAATAAATGACCAAGAAAAACAAATTAAAATTTCATTTGAAAATAATGTAACTAAAGAATGTGATTACTTGATTATTGCTGATGGAGTTTTTTCAAAGAGTAAAAATCTAATTTCAAATAACAAAGTAAAACCAAAATATAATGACACATTAGCTATTAGAGGGAAATTAACTAAATTTCCTGAAAACGTGAACAAAAAAAATGTAGCTTTGTTTTTAGGTCCAAACTTCCACCATGTTATTTACCCATTAAATTCTAATGGTGATTTAAATTTTATTGCTATTATGAAACATTCTCTTTCATTAGAGGAGCAAGGTAATTATTTATTATTTAGTGAAAATTCCTTTATCAAAAGAATTTTAGAAAAAGTCCCTCAAGAAATTAAAAAATTAGTTACAGATATTAAGGAATTAAAAATATTTCCAGTGTTTGT
>NZ_CVSI01000013.1 GCF_001179985.1 Candidatus Pelagibacter communis
GCTATGAGAAAATTATAAACATCTTAGATGCAGAATTAAATAATAAAAAAAGCGTTTATGATAAAGTTTTTGTTGAAAATCATATAAAAAAACTACTTTAAATTATTTTCAAATTCTATTACTAGCCTAAGAAATTTTTCAACTGATATATTCTGTGGTCTATCTGTGAGTTTAATATTTATTGTTTTTGATACATAATCGTAATTTCTAAACAATTTAATAAAATTTTTTTTTATCATTTTTCTTTTTTGATTAAAAAAAATCTTAGTAATATTTTCAAGATTCTTGGGATTTTTTATTTTTATAATGTCAATTTTTGGAGTAAATTCCAATAATGTACTTTTAATTTTAGGACTTGGAAAAAAACACTCTGGACTAACATCACAGATTTTTTTTACATTAAATTTCCAGTTAGCTAAAATTGTTATTCGACTATAGTTTTTTGTATTTATATTCGCAATTATCCTATCTGCCACCTCTTTTTGAAACATAAGTATTAATTTTTTAAATTTAACTTTTTTGCTCAAACACCAATATGCAAATATTTGAGTTGATATATTATAAGGTAAGTTGCCGTACACTAAATATTGGTCTTTATAAAAACTTTCAGGCAGTTTAAGAACATCATTATTAATTATTTTAATTTGGTTTTTAAATTTCTTTTCTAAAATTTTTACCAATCTAAAATCTTTTTCAATTACTACTATAGCTTTTGGATTTGCTTTAATTATGTATTCTGTGAGGTTTCCTGTCCCAGGACCTATCTCAAGCACTTTGTCTTCTTTAGAGATATTTCCAATATTTGCAATTTTATTAAGAATATTTTTATCTATAAGAAAATTTTGCCCTAAACTTTTTTTAGCTGTAAATCGCATATTTCTCTAAAAAACGTATGGACTCAACAAGACTCTCAGGGTCTGATTTGTTTTTTCCTAACATTTGAACATTTGGACCATGATCAGGTGAAATTCTTAGAAAAGGCAAACCTATCGTTATATTAATTGCTTTAAATCCATATAAAGTTTTCATTGGTCCAAGTACTTGGTCGTGATACATACCAAATATTACATCGTATTTTTTTGAATTTTCTTTTAAAAAAATTGTGTCTGATGCAAATGGACCTTCAATACGAATTTTACTTTTTCTTAAATGTTTTATTGCAGGAATAATCTCTTTCTTTTCTTTGTTTTCTGATCCAAAACTTTCACAATGTGGATTTAGTCCAGTGATAGCAATATTAGGTTTTTTCTTAAGCACTTTTTGGTAGAAAGTATCAATTTTTTTAATTTTACTAATAATAGTTTTTTTTTTTATTTTATTTGAAACTTTTGAAATTGGTATATGGGTTGTTAAAGGACTAACACTCAACTTATGGTTATAGATTAACATTACTGTATCTTTGACGTCTGTTTTTTTTCCTAAATACTCAGTAATGCCGTTATATCTTCCCCTCAAAAAAGTTCTTTTTGAAATTGGCCCATTAATTATTCCTGCACATTTTATATTCTTTACTAATTCAAGAGCTTT
>NZ_CVSI01000014.1 GCF_001179985.1 Candidatus Pelagibacter communis
TGATTAATATAAACGAATAAGTTAAGTATACCAATAGACGTTAAATATGAAAAATTTCTTACAAAATATTTTAAAAAAAAAAGAAAATAGTTCAGATGCTACTCCAAAAAAAGATGAAGGGGAAAAAGGCAATAAAAAAATCAATTCTTTAATAGAAAAAATAAAATCTAAATTTAGTTCTGGTATAAAAAATAAAT
Organism: Candidatus Pelagibacter communis; assembly: GCF_001179985.1. Taxonomy (GTDB): domain Bacteria; phylum Pseudomonadota; class Alphaproteobacteria; order Pelagibacterales; family Pelagibacteraceae; genus Pelagibacter; species Pelagibacter ubique_J. The sequence continues at coordinate 198 of NZ_CVSI01000014.1, forward strand.
TAGGAAAACAAGCTATACAAGGTGAAGAAATCGTAGGTGTAGAATTAACGCCATACGAAATAAGACTAGCCCAATTAAATAATAATAAGAATAATGAGTGGGTTTTAGAAAAATTTTTTGTACATACCATTGAAGGATTACCAGAAAATGCATCAGTTTTAGAACATCCAGATAAAATTGGAGATGAGCTTAAAATAGCTCTTCAAAAATCTAAAATAGAAACAACAAATGCTGCAATTGCAATACCAGTGACTAGTGCAATCATAAGAGTTGTAACCGCTCCATTAATGACCGATGAAGAGTTGGGCAAGGCAATTGATACAGATTCTTTGTGGGAAAATCTTGTTCAATTAACTGATAATTTAAATGATTATTCTATATTTCACCAAGTAATAAATAGAGACAAAGAGAGGAATACGATGGATATTCTTTTCGTAGCCTCAAAATTATCAGATATAAATGGTTACACATCAATTATTAAAAAAGGTGGATTAAATGCAGTCATAATTGATGTTAAATGTTTTGCTTTAAAATCTGCTGTTGACCAAATGAATCAAATTAAGGGTTCAATTGAAGAAAGTAATTTAACTGCAGTTTTAGAATTTGGTTTAGATGAAAATTATGTAATGATTCTTTACGAAAACAATCCAATTATTACAGACATTTTCATAAGAAGTCAGGATAGAACCACTTTGCAGAAATCTGACAATCAAGAGGAAATGGATGGTTTGGTAAGAAGATATATGACCCAAGTAAAACAAGCTATCCAAGACTTTGAAACAAAATATGAAAAAAGAATAAGAAATTTAAAAGTAGTTTCAAATTTACCAAATGTAGATTCGTATTTAGGAAGTTTTAGAAAAAATTTAGCTAATACTGGTTTTAATTTATTTGATCCAATTTCTGAAGTTAAAGTTCCAGCTCAATTGTCAGAAGGTGTTAAACTTGCAAATAGATCTTATCTTTCGACAGTAATTGGGCTAGCTTTTAGAAAATTAGATGTGTTTGGTTATTATAAATTTGTAACAGCTGTAAAAAATATCAACTTGTTACCAAACAGAGACAGCATGATTGCTCAGAAAAAAGCAAAAATATTTTCAAATTTTGCTTTTAAGGGAGTAGTTGGTGTTGTTGGGGCAATATACATAATTCTTTTTGGATTATCGTTTTGGCAAATAAGTTCTCTCAACAAAAAATTAACTGACTATGATCAAATTGTTTCCGAACATCAGTTAAAGACTTTAGAAAAAGCTAAATTTGCAAAAGAATTAGGAATTATTAACAAATCTTTAGAATTAAGTGGATCAATAGAATCAAATAAAAAAATAAGTTTTAGAATTTTAGCTCAAATAGCATCCTCAGTTCCAAAAAGAGTTAAATTTAATTCAATAGACTTTGATGGACAAAACCAAGTTATTATAAACGGAGTTGCATCAACAGACCAAGATATATTAAAACTAATTGGTAACTTAAATGAAAAAAAACTTATATCTCAGGCATCTTTAGCTAGTATGACTTTACCAGAGAGTAATGACCCAACTAAACCTAAAATGAAAGGTTTCAAAGTTGCTTGTACCGTGGAGAGTATATAATGGATTTAAAAAATATTGATTTAAAAAATATAAACATAGAAGATCTTAAAGCAAAGTTACAAAATATTGATAAAAAAACTTTAATTAAGTTTGGTTCAGGTTTTGCAGCAATATTGATTTTTTTGATAGGTTATTACGCTATCTTAAGCCCAATAGTTAATGAAAAGAAAGAAAAGTATAACGATAAAGTCCTTAAACAAGATGAAATTATGCAAATGAGCAATGAAATCACTCAATTTAAAGCAGAGATTAAAAACAAAACTCCAGAATTCGAGCAAAGTTCATCACTCTTTCATACAAAAGCTGAAGTAGAAGGATTATACGATAGTTTGAGTAAATATGCTGGCGTAAACGGATTAGTAATTTCTAAAATAGAGAAACAGAAACCAAAACCTGTTCTTGTAGAGGGAGCAACCGAGCAGGCTGACCAAAATCTAGAAATACAAAGTGTTAAATATTTCAAAATTCCAGTAGCCTATGAAATAAAAGGAAACTTTCTTGGCTATATAAAATTTAAAAGAGCTTTAGCAAGATCAAATAAAATGTTGAACTTTGATAAAGAAATTATAAGTTTAGTGCAAAACGACCCAAACGGTGCAATAGTTGCAAAAGGAGAATTAACAATAGTAGGTTTACCTAATGAATTTTTTTAAAATATTTTTTATTACTCTGATCTTAATCTATTCCCAAGCATCATTTGCTGATCAACATGAAAGTGTTGAAGAGCAAACAACTGAACAAGTGACAGAACAAGAAACAGATCAAACAATTGAACAAACACCAACAGAACAAGCAACATTACCCGAAGATGAGGAAGATGAAGTTCCTTTGAATGATCCATTTGCAGGAAACGAGTCAGGCTCTAGCATTTCCAATATTCCAGACGGTGAAGAGGAAAATGAAATGAGTTTATATAATTTTAAATTGGTTGGTATAATTTCTGGTGAAGAAACTAGCTATATTTCTTTAGTAGATGCATCTGGAGAAGTTATCACACTATCATTATCACAGTATTTAGGAGAAATTAAATTAGTAGATATGAGAATAAACGAGGCAATATTTGAAAAAAATGATAAAACTTATATGATCATAGACTTTAATAATCAAATTCGGGAAGTAAATGAATATTAAAAAAATTTTATACCCAACTACTATTCTATTAATCTTACTAATAGTTTCAGGATGTGTAAAAAAGCCACAAAAAATAAAAACTTTTAAACACAACACCCCACTTATAAAAAAAGATATTAAAGCTGCAGGTAAAGCAGAGATAGAAAAAACTTTGGAGATGGGACCAAAACCGGTTGAAGGAGACATTATAAAACTAGAAAAAAGAAAAAAAATATCTTCTGAAGCGCAAAGAAACTATCTTTTAATTCCCGATGACTTTCCATTGCTTAAACAAAGAGTAACCCTAAACTTCAAAAACTTAGATTTTAAAGAGACCATGACTCTTATGGGCAAAATTGGAGAAATTAACGTGCTTGTTGGAGATGAAGTTGCAGGCGCTATAAGTGCAGAGTTGATTAACGTGCCATGGGATAAAGCATTCCAAGCACTTTTAGATATGAAAAATTATGCATCTGATATTGATGTAAACAGTAATTTGATAAGAGTTCACTCTCCAGAGACATTAACAGCACAAGAAACTTATAAATCTGAAAGAGCCTCTGCAGTTAGAAAAAAAGTTGAACTAGAAGATAGTGTTGAACCAATTTACTCAGAAATTTTCAGGCTGTATTACATTTCACCAGCTGAAGCAAAGGCAACATTAACTGAATTATTTTCTTCAGGTGAGGGCGAAAATTCTTTCTCAACCTTACAAATAACAGAGGAGCAAGTAACTCGATCAATTATTATTAGAGGTAAAGAGAAAGATTTAGATGTAGTTGATAAAGTAATTAAGGAGATTGATGTTAGAACGAAACAAGTATTAATTGAAGCGTATGTTGTGACAGCTAACTCTGAGTTTGAAAGACAACTTGGAGTAAGAATGGGAGCATATCGTACAAAAGCCGGTGAGCCAACAATTTCGGGATTAGGTACAGGTAGTGCCCCCACTGACTTTGGTGCAACTTCACAGGATGCTGGTGGATTTGGTGCTGCAGCAGGCGATATTCTTGATACAGGAGTTGTAGGCTCCAGTGGACTTGGAGTGCTAAAAAGAACAACGACTAGCGTTTTAAAAGCAGAAATTAATGCATTGGAGAATTTAGGTTTAGGACAAGTTATCTCAAATCCAAAAATTTTCACTTTAGATAATCAGACAGCTACAGTCTCACAAGGTTTAGAAATACCATATACAACCATATCAGACGGAGCTGCATCTACATCTTTTAAAGAAGCAGTATTGAAATTAGAAGTTACCCCAAGTATAGTAGGTGATGGAAATGTGCTTATGACTATTAAGGTAAATAATGACAGTGTTGAAGGAGATGGCACTGGTGAACCTCCAGTAAGAAAAATGGAGATAGACACAAGACTTTTAGTTGCAGATGGTGATATAGTAGTGATTGGTGGGATTAAAGAAAGTAAGTTGGAACAGAACACCAACAGAGTTCCTGGGCTTGGTGAAATGCCTGTAATTGGCAATCTATTTAAAGGCAATGTCAACCAAGATGACTTAAGTGAGCTACTAGTATTCATAGCACCAAGGGTATTATAAAATGATAAAAATCAGCAGAGAGTCTGAGGTTAACTTGATCAACGTTTTAATAGATCAAGATGTCATATCAGGAAAAGATTTACCAAACATTAAAAAACTATCCTCTGAGGGAGAGAAAACACAACTTGAAGCAGTGTTTGATTTAAATTTAACTGATGAGGACAAAATTTTAGATTTATTAGTAAAAGATCAAAATTTAGATGTTGTTGAATTAGATAATATGGAAATTACGGATGAAGTAAAAACTGTGCTTCCTGCAAATTATATCAATATGAATTTTATTGCACCCTTTAAGATTGAAGGCAAGGTTCTTCATATAGCTATTTCAGATATATCTAAACTAAGTTTAATGAGAAATTTAAAAACTATAACTAAAAAAGATATAGAATTACATGCAGCAAAAATTACTCAAATATCAAGACATATAGAAAAAATTCTAGAGGGCAATGAAACAACACTTAAAAGTATTAAAAAAGAAAACGCTAGAAAAGATAGAACTAAAACATTTGACTCTGATTTAGCTGAAGCAGGCGAAGTATTAGAAAATAAGCCCGAAGAAGATATTGAAGCTATAGAAAATGAATCAGAGGTTATTAAATTTTCAACTGCAGTTGTTGCAGAGGCAATTAAAATGGGTGTATCAGATATTCATATTGAGCCATATAGATTTTCATCAAGAGTAAGATATCGACTTGATGGAATTTTAGCTTCCCAAGACAAATTCGCGAAGTTTTTACATGATAATTACGGTGCTGTAGTAACTAGATTTAAAATTATGGGTAAACTAGACATTGCAGAGAGAAGACTTCCTCAAGACGGAGCAATTCCTTTTAAGATTGATGGTAAGGTTGTTGACTTACGTTTATCAATTTTACCTACTGCAAATAATGAGAGAATTGTAATGAGGATTTTGAATAAAGATGCAGGAGATATTAGTCTTGAGCAATTAAATTTTGAAGAAACAGATTTAAAAAATCTCAGAAAAGCAATTCATGGAACTCAAGGATTAGTTTTAGTTACAGGTCCAACAGGATCAGGAAAAACCACTACTCTTTATTCAATTTTAAAAGAAGTTTCAAAACCTCATCTAAATATTTTAACAGCAGAAGACCCTGTTGAGTATGAATTAGATGGAGTTGGACAAGTTCAAGTTAAAGAAGACATTGGTTTTAGTTTTGCGACAGCACTTAGATCCTTTTTAAGACAAGACCCTGAAATCATTTTAGTTGGAGAGATGAGAGATAAAGAAACAGTGGACATAGGTTTGAAAGCTGCTCTTACTGGTCACTTAGTTTTTAGCACACTTCACACAAATGATGCTCCAAGCACTATTACAAGGTTACAAAATATGGGGACACCAGATTATTTAATTAGTGCAGCAGTTACTCTTGTGTTAGCGCAAAGACTTGCAAGAAAAACTTGTATGGATTGTAGAGAAGCTGACCCTGACATTACTCCAAAAGCTTTAGCGGATTTTGGTTTTACAGTAGAGCAAGCCTCAAGAGCAAAAGTTCAAAGAGGAAAAGGGTGCCCGAAATGTAAAGACACAGGTTACAAAGGAAGAATGGGTATTTATGAAATTCTAAATGTCACTAAACCTATTAAAGAAGCTATTTTAAGAAAAGCAACAACACCAGAACTCAAAAAAATTGCTACAGACGAGGGTTTTAGAACTATGCAAGACATGGGAAGAGAATTAATTTTAACTGGTGATTTAAATTTTAGAGAATATGATAGAGTTATATCTGGAGATCAATAATGTCATCAGAAACATTTACATATAAAGGTATATCTGCAGGAAAATACGTCGAGGGAGATATTGAGGCTCTTAATCAAGAAGAAGCTTCGTTTAAGCTTAAAGAGCAGAAAATAATAATAACCAATTTAGTTAAAACTAAGAAGAAAAAAGCTGAAAAAGAGAAGAAAAAAGGCTCTGGATTTTCATTTGGTAAGAAAAAAATTACACCTGCAGACGTAGTAATCTTTTCAAAACAATTTGCAACAATGGTTAAAGCAGGACTTCCAATTTTGAACGTACTTACTATGTTAAGAGATCAAATTGAACATCCAACAATGAAAGAGATTATTGAAGACATAAGAAAAAGTCTTGAAGGTGGTATAACTCTTTCAAAATGCTTTGAAAAATATCCAAAAGTTTTTGATAATATCTATATCAACTTAATTAAAGCAGGAGAGGCCAGCGGTAAATTAGATATTTTCTTACTTAAATTGGTAGACTCATTAGAAAAAAGAGAAAAAGTTAAAAAGAAGATAAAAGGTGCTTTAACATATCCAACAGTTATGTTCACCGTAGCCATAACAGTTATGGTATTCATGTTAATCAAAGTTGTTCCAGTATTTGCTAAAATGTATGAGGGAATGGGAGTTGCCTTACCAACTCCTACAGCAGTAATTATGAATGCTAGTAATTTTATGAGAGGCGCTGGTGGTTTAACACTTTTTATCATATTAGTGATCGGTTTTGCTGTATTTAAATATACGACAACAAAAATTCCTGCAATAAGATATAAGTGGCATCAACAGGTTTTAAAAATGCCAGTATTTGGAGATATGATACTAAAATCTCTTATTGCAAGAATATCATTAATTATGGGAAATCTAAGTGCAGCAGGTGTTAACCTTTTAGAGAGTATAGAAATTGCAAAACAAGTTAGCAATAATGATGTTGTTACACAAGCTTTAGAAAATGTTAAAAAAGGAGTTTTCTCCGGAGACACTTTAACCAAACTATTTTTGAAAGAGCCAGTGTTTCCACCTACATTCAGTCAATTAATTTCTGTTGGTGAACAAACTGGTAATTTAGATGAAATGTTTACTTCTGTTTCAAGTTATTACGAGGAAGAATTTGATACCGCAGTAGATAATATGTCAAGTTTAATTGAACCGATTATGATTGTTTTTATGGGTACGATGATCGGCGGATTAATGATTGCGATGTACTCACCAATATTTAATGTTGGTTCTATAGTTGGATAATTTATAATTGTTTAGTAAGAATTAAATGGTTGATCCAAGGTTTTTCACCTTCTCTAAAAACAACTGCATCCATAATTTGTTGAATAAAAAAAGTTCCTAAACCACCTGGTTTAACATCATCAATATTTCTGTGTCTTACTTTTGCGCCATCCACTGGTTTTCCTTTATCAAAAAAACCAATTTCTAATTCATCATTTTTTCCTAATGAAATTTTAATTTCCATTTTATCATCATTAGTTTCAATATCTTTATAGGCATGTTTAACAATATTTTGAGCCGCTTCAGCAATAGCTAAAACTAGCTCATCTTTTAAGTCTTGATCAATTTTAATTTTTTCAAAAACCTCTCTTGAAAAAGATCTTACTTCTTTTAAACTTGCAGAATTAACGATGAATTCTCTTGTCTCGGAAATTTTATTTTCACTTTTGTTTGTCTCGTTCATCTAATTTGTTTAATCTAAATTTAAAATCTGCTCTAGCTTAGCCATCATAATTACTTTCAAAACTGATTTACTGATTTCTTTTAAGATAACCTTAGTTCCAACCTCTAATGCTTTTTGGTGACTTTCAATTAGAACAGATATTCCAGATGAGTCCATGTACTGAACGTCTTTTAAATTTATATGAACTTCTTTCTTAGCTTCGATCAAAGGCATAATTAACTCTTTAGCCTTATCAACAACGTCCATATCTATCTCTCCATTTAAAAAAACGGTAGATATGTTTCCTTCCTCTGAGACTTTATATGTCATAAAAAATTAATATTCCCTCATAGGTATATATGCCTTATAAATCTTAAATTAAGAAAAAAAAAGGTGTTTTGGCCTAATTTTAACACGAAATTTGTTGAAAATATCAATAAATTGATTAAAAAAAAGGCTTTGAAATACGTTTTAATGGAGATACAGTTAAACAATAATTGAGGAGTTATTAAATGAAAAAAAATTCAAAAGGTTTCACACTTATAGAACTACTTGTTGTTGTAGCTATCATCGGTATTTTAGCTGCAGTTGGCGTAGTTGCATATAATGGTTATACAGCTTCAGCAAAGAAAAATGCTGTTAAAACTATGCATGCACAAACACTAAAATATGTTTCAGCAGAGATACAAAAATGTACTCTTGAAGGAGCTAGTGGTAAAGCGTTTGGATCAAATAGCGCAAACTGTGGACAAATTAATGGTAACAATGGAGCGACAACAGCAGTTTCTGCTTTAGTTGCAAATGCTACTGATAAAAACCCATACGACTCATCTAAAAAAGCAATAGAGAATACAACTGGCTATGCAGAAGGTCGAATTAGTGTAAACGGAAGTGGTAAAGTTATAACTATTAAATCTTGCTATGTAACACCATGTTCTGGTGACAATATTACAGGCGAAACTAAAGTTACTATAGAATAATATTTCAATTTTTTAATGAATACTAATAAGCTCGGTTTTTCTTTAATCGAGCTTTTAGTAGTTGTTGCGATATTAGGCATTATAGCAACAATTGGTATAAATGCATATTCAGGATACATCTCTGGTACAAAAAAACAATCTGCGAGAAATGTAATGCAGCAAGTGTCACTAGGTCAGTCTGAATATATGTCCCAAAACGGACAATATTATTACACCAGTCAATCAACTGGAGAATGCAGCCCTAATACCAATTCTTCAAATTCTATAGAACAAAATCTTTTAGGAAGATCAGACTCTATAAATGAAGAAATGGGTTACGAGCTTTGTACTCACCAAGATAATACAAAGACAAAGTTTAAAGTTGTTGCAAAAGAAGTTGGTGGTAAATGCATATTATTGATGAATGAATTTGGAGCAATATCTGAAAAAAAAGCAAGTGATTGTTAAAACTTAATGCTTAAAGAAATTATTAAAGATTTTTTTATAAAAATTAAATCAGGTGATTTAGAGAAAAAACAAAAGATCTGCTTGTCTGCGAGTATTGGCTGGGTTTTATTAATAGGTTATTTAACTTGGTGGAATGGAATTAAAGCAGTAGGCTTAGATAAAAGCTTTAAGTGGGATGAGTGGTTTTGGTTTGGAATTATACCAGCAACCATGCCTTACGTTTTTTATTTAATTTGGCGAAAAAAAAAATCAGATTAATCAATTCAATTTCTTCTTAAGATTACCATCTATTGTATCTAAAAATTCATTAGTAGTTAGAAATTTTTGGTCTTTATCAATTAAGATTGCTAAATCTTTAGTCATGGAACCTGTTTCAACACACTCAATACAAACTAATTCAAGAGTTTTTGAAAATTTTATTAATTCTTCATTGTTATCTAATTTACCTCTGTGAGCTAATCCTCTAGTCCAAGCAAAAATAGATGCAATTGGATTGGTAGAGGTTTCTTTACCTTGCTGGTGCATTCTGTAATGACGTGTAACTGTTCCGTGAGCAGCCTCTGCTTCCATAGTTTTTCCATCAGGAGCAAGTAACACACTAGTCATTAATCCAAGCGAGCCATAACCTTGAGCAACCGTATCAGACTGCACATCACCATCATAATTTTTGCATGCCCAGATATACTTTCCGCTCCATTTCATTGCGCAAGCTACCATGTCATCAATTAGCCTGTGTTCATATGTTAAATTATGTTTGTCGAAATCAGATTTAAACTCTTTTTCAAAAACTGCTTGGAAAATATCTTTAAATCTGCCATCGTATGTTTTTAATATCGTATTTTTAGTGGATAAAAATACAGGCCATTTTTTTATTAATCCATAGTTGAAACACGATCTTGCAAAATCTTCGATAGATTTATCTAAATTATACATCGATAAAGCGACCCCAGATCCAGGAAAATTAAATACTTCATAATTTTTGCTGTCTTTCCCATCTTCTGATGTCCATTTAATTTCTAATTTTCCTTTTCCTGGTACTTTAAAGTCAGTAGCCCTGTACTGATCACCAAAAGCATGTCTACCAATAATGACTGGATCTGTCCAAGATGGCACAAGTCTTGGAACATTCTTACAAATAATTGGTTCTCTAAAAACAGTTCCTCCAATTATATTTCTTATTGTTCCATTAGGTGATCTCCACATTTTTTTTAAATTAAACTCTTTTACCCTTGCTTCATCTGGTGTGATTGTTGCACATTTTATTCCAACACCATTTTTTTTTATAGCGTTTGCACAGTCGATTGTAATTTGGTCTGAGGTATGATCCCTACTTTTCATTCCTAAGTCGTAATATTCTATTCCAAGGTCTAAATAAGGAAGAATTAATTTCTTTTTAATAAACTCCCATATAACTCTGGTCATTTCATCACCATCTAACTCAACTATTGGGTTTTTGACCTTAATTTTGCTCATATTTAATTATATTCTTATTAATTGAATTTTTGCTTTTTATATACATATTAATCAGAAATTAACAAAAAAATTATTATGTTTGATAAAATATTTCCTAAATTACATAACGAGGGGTATAAGTTTCTAGTTATATTTGGTTTAGCCACGCTAGTACTATATTTGATTGATGGATTTCTCGGACTTATCGGAATAATTCTTACAGTTTGGGTGTATTATTTTTTTAGAGATCCTGACAGAATATCAATTAATGATGAAGATTATTTAGTTAGCCCCGCAGATGGTGTAGTTTTACAAGTTATGGAAACGAATGGTCCAAAAGAATTAAATTTGGAAAACAAAAAATTTACTAAGGTAAGTATTTTTATGAATGTATTTGATTGCCATGTAAACAGAATTCCATGTGGTGGTGAAATTACAGATATTCTTTATGTTGCTGGAAAGTTTTTAAATGCATCATTAGATAAAGCTAGCGAGGATAACGAGAGAAATTATTACAAAATCAAAAATAATTTTGGTGAGGAAATTGTAGTAGTTCAGATAGCAGGATTGGTTGCAAGAAGAATAGTAACAGAGACATCACGTGGAGCAAAACATGATCAAGGTTCTAGAATTGGAATGATAAGATTTGGAAGTAGAGCTGAACTATATTTTGAAAACTACAAACCATTAGTAAAAGTTAACCAAAAGACTATAGCTGGAGAAACATTAATAGCTAAAAGATGACAATGCAACAAACTAGTAAAAAATTTAAATTAGTATCAAATAAAAAAACGCGAACTATTTTACCAAATATGTTTACACTTGTAGGTGTGTGTATTGGATTAACTTCAATAAAGTTTGCTTTTGATGAAAGATTTGGTTTAGCAATTATTTGCATCATCGTTGCGGGTCTAATAGATGGTTTAGATGGTAGAATTGCAAGATTAATCAAAGGTACTTCTCAGGTTGGAAAAGAATTAGATTCGCTAACAGACGTTATAAGTTTTGGTGTAGCTCCTGCTTTCATTATGTATTTATGGCAATTAAATACTCTAGGAAGAGTTGGGTGGTTAGTTTGTTTGATTTATATTATTTGTGTTGCCCTAAGACTCGCTAGATTTAATGTTAATTCTGAAAATCAAGTTTCGTGGAAAGAAAATTTTTTTGAGGGAGTGCCTTCACCTGCTGGTGGTATTTTGGTTTTAATGCCTTTAATTTACAGTCAAAGTGAATTACAATTTTTTAATATTGACTATGGATATTTTGTTCCTGTTTTATTTATTCTAATTTCGATATTGTTAATAAGCAAAATACCAACTTATTCCTTTAAAAAAATTGCAGTACCAAGAAGATTAACTATATTTTTATTATTTGGCGTAGTTTTATTTTTTGGATTACTTTTAATTTACACTTATAACGTTATTGTGTTATCAAGCCTATTATATCTTATTTTAATACCAATCAGTATTTATCATTTCCAAAATTTAAATAAAAAATTTAAAAATAATAATATTGAAAATGAGGAACACGAAGATATTCTTTAATGAAAGAAAATACTATTGTTTCTTTAGCAGATGAAAAATACTTTGATTTGTTAGAAGAACTCATTGACTCCATAAAAAGATTTCCAGAGAGCAAAGATATAGCAATTTGTGTTTTAGATGCAGGTCTTAATGAAAATCAATTAGATAAAATTAAGAATAAAGTTGATGAAATTAAAAAAGCAGAATGGGATATCGAAGTACCTGCAATTAAGGTAAGAGGTAAAGAGTGGTTAAAAAGTCAAGTATCAAGAGCATTTCTACCAAGGTATTTCCCTAATTATAAAAAATATTTATGGATAGATTGCGATGCTTGGGTAAATGATTGGAGTTCAGTGGAACTTTATCTCAAAGCATGTGCTGGTGGAAAACTAGGTATCACTCAATCAGTAGGGCCCGGGTATAAGATATTATCAAAAGTAAAATGGTTATTTGGCAAGTTAGCAATTGTAAAATCACAAAATTTTAAACATGCAATTTCTTCAAAAATTAATATTGATAAAGCGAGGAAAATAGCATTTGCTCCTCACATTAATATAGGAGTATTTTCTCTTGAGAAAAATTCTGATTGTTGGAATGTTTGGCAAAAAAATCTTGAACAAACAATTAAACATGGCAGATTGTTTGGCTCAGAAGGGTTGGCTATAAACTTGAGTGTTTATGTAGATAATGTAGATACAGAATTTTTGCCATTAGGATGCAATTGGATAACAAGCAACCTTTTGCCTAAATTTGATGAAGATAAAAAAGAATTTGTCGAACCATATTTGCCAAATAATAAAATCGGAATTATTCATTTAGCTGCTGGTTTATGGAAGAATGGTAAAGACATGAGATTAGATGATAGTATAAAAATTGAAATTAAATCACTAAACAATAACTCTCTCTCCAAAAGCTTAAGGTTCGGAAAAAATTGAAAAAAAACAAAATTTCTAAAGATTGGGTAAATAAACAAAGGAGAGATATATATGTACGAAAATCAAAGTTAGAGGGATATAGGTCTAGGGCAGTTTATAAACTTAAAGAAATCGATAATAAATTTAAGATCATCAAAAATGGAATTAAGATAGTCGATTTAGGATCTGCGCCAGGTAGCTGGTCACAATATTTGTCTGAAAAATCAAAAAACTCAATGATAATGTCCATAGATTTAAAAAAGGTCGATGTAATTAAAAATGTAAATCATCTTATCGGAGATTTTTTAGATGAGCAAAACCAAGTTAAAATTAACAATTTTTTTTGCGACAAATTAGATTTAGTTGTATCTGACATGGCGGTTAACACTACAGGAAATAAAAATTTAGACGCAATTTCAACTGGAGAATTGACAATTAACGCAATGAGATATTCTGTAAAAAACCTCAAAAAAACAGGATGTTTTGTCTCTAAAATATTTATGGGGTCAACTTTCAACGAAATAGTTAAAAATTGTAAAAAAAACTTTAAAGAAGTTAAAATTTTCAAACCTCCATCCAGTAGAAAAGATTCAAAAGAAAGCTTTATTATTTGCAAAATAATTAGATAGGCTCTTTAAAAAATTTAAGAATCATATATAAATTATTATGGATCCTATAAAAGAAGCACTTACCTTCGATGACGTTACTTTAGCACCGCAATACTCTAAAGTCTTGCCATCCGATGTATCAACAAGAACCATATTATCAAATCAATTAAAATTAGATATTCCAATCCTTTCATCTGCAATGGATACTGTTACAGAGTCAAAGATGGCTATAGCTTTAGCTAAACAAGGAGGAATAGGTGTTATTCATAGAAATTTAACTATATCTCAACAAATTAATGAAATTAAAAAAGTAAAGTCAAAACGTTTTAAAGTAGGAGCTGCTGTAGGAACAAATGAAAGTGAATTAAATAGAATAAAGAATATTCTAAAACTTAATATCGATCTAATAGTTGTAGATACAGCTCATGGACATAGTCAAAAAGTTGCAGATACAATTTTGAAAATAAAAAAAATTAAACCAAAAAAAACTACTTTATGTGCAGGCAATATAGCTACCGCAGAAGCAGCAAGATTTTTGTGTAAGTTAGGAGTTGATGTTATAAAAGTTGGTATTGGACCTGGTTCAATATGCACAACAAGACTAGTTGCAGGTATTGGCGTTCCACAATTGAGTGCTTTATTAGACGTTAAAAAGGGTCTCAATAAAAAAGTAAAAATCATTTCAGATGGAGGTATTAAATTTTCTGGAGACATTGCAAAAGCTTTAGCAGCAGGGGCTGATGCTGTAATGGTTGGCTCAATGCTTGCAGGTACTTCTGAGGCACCAGGAAAAATTATAAAAAAAAAAGGCAAATTATTTAAAGTTTTTAGAGGAATGGGCTCGGTCGGAGCTATGAATAAAGGTTCTGCCGATAGATATTTTCAAAAAAAACAAAAAGACAAATCTAAGTATGTACCAGAAGGAGTTGAAGGTTTGATTAAATATAAAGGAGATGTAAGTAAAACTATTAACAAACTAGTAGGAGGCCTTAGATCTTCGATGGGATATTTGGGTGCTGAACAAATAAAATATCTAAATAAAAAAGCTAAATTTGTTAAAATTACAAAAGCTGGTTTTTATGAAAGTATGGTACATAGTATAGACGAAGTAAAAAAAAATAGTGAATATTTATGAAATTAATTAATAAATTTATTTTAATAATTTTTATCAGCATAAATTATTGTATTTCAGCAAGTGCGGCTGACAATTTATTTGAAAATGCAAAAAAAAAATTTGAAAAAAAAGATTATAAAAAGTCGAAGTTTTTATTTCAAAGGAACATTGTGTTTAATCCAAAAAATGCTGAATCATACCTTTATTTAGCAAAAATATTTAATTCAGAGGAAAATCAAGAAGAGGAAGAAAAAAATTTAGATACCACTCTTCTTTTAGAACCAAATAATGAAGAAGCAATTTATATGTTGATAAATATTCAATTAGATAGATCTAATTTTGAAAAAGCAAATACATTGATGAACAGATTCACAAGCGTTTGCAAAAAAATGTGTGATAAAAAAACAGAAATAAGCAAGTCTCTTCAAGATTTTGAAGCAAATAATGAAAAGACCAACTAAGCTTAAAAAAATTCTGATAATTGATTTTGGTTCACAATTTACTCAATTAATTGCAAGAAGGATAAGAGAACTTGGAGTATTTTCAGAAATTGTAAGTCATAAGAATTTAAAAAATATAGATCAAAATGAATTATTTGGGCTGATTCTTTCTGGTGGTCCATTAAATGTTTACCAAAATAAGAAAATAAAATTAAATAAAAATATTTTTACATTTGATTGTCCAATATTGGGTATTTGTTTTGGTCATCAAATGATTTCAAAATTTTATGGAGGTCACGTAAAAAGTTCTAAAACAAGAGAATTTGGTTTAGCAAAAATTAAAAAAACAAAAAATTCTATTTTAACAAACAATTTTTTTGACAAAAAAAATCTAAATAATGTTTGGATGAGTCATGCTGATCATGTAACAAAAATACCAAAAAATTTTAAAAAAATTGCTTCAACAAAAGATTCCAAATATACAATTATTGAAAACTCTAAATTAAAAAGATTTGGTGTTCAGTTTCATCCAGAAGTTACTCATACAATGAAGGGAATGATTTTACTTAAAAATTTTGTTTTTAAAATTTGTAAAGCAAAAAAAAATTGGTCTTCAAAGCACCAAAAAAATAATCTAATTAAAAAAGCTAAAAATCAGATTGGAAAAGACAAAGTTATATGCGCTTTGTCCGGAGGAGTTGATAGTAGCGTTGTAGCACAACTACTAAATAAGTCTGTTGGCAAACAATTAAAATGTATTTTTGTTAATACTGGCCTTTTAAGAAAAAATGAGGAAAAACAAGTAGTTAATACTTTTAAGAAAAAACTAAAAATTGATTTAATATATGTTAATGCAGAAAAACTATTTTTAAGCAAACTAAGAAATGTTGAGGATCCAGAAAAGAAAAGAAAAATTATTGGTAATTTATTTATTAAAATATTTGAAAAATATGCAAAAAAAATAAAAAATGTTAAATTTTTAGCTCAGGGAACTTTATATCCAGATCTTATTGAGAGCAAATCTGTAACTGGTTCACAAACATCAAAAATTAAGTCACATCATAATGTTGGGGGTTTGCCAAAAAAAATGAAATTAAAGTTAGTCGAACCTTTAAGACTTTTGTTTAAAGATGAAGTTAGAAAATTAGGATTAGAACTTAAACTTTCTAAACAAATAATTTCACGCCATCCTTTTCCTGGACCAGGTCTAGCAATCCGGATGCCAGGACAGATAACTAAAGAAAAAATTAAGATTTTAAAAGAAGCTGATCATTATTTCATAAATGAGTTAAAAAAAGAAAATTTATACAATAAAATTTGGCAGGCCTACGCTGCATTATTGCCAGTAAAAACTGTTGGTGTTATGGGGGATAATAGAACTTACGATTATATTTGTCTTTTAAGAGCTATAACCTCATCAGATGGTATGACAGCAGACTACTTTGATTTTTCAAAAAAATTTATGCAAAATGTGTCTAATAAAATAATCAATAATATTAAGGGTATAAATAGGGTTGTTTACGATGTAACCTCAAAACCTCCAAGCACAATTGAGTTAGAGTAATAGTGAATTTCATAAATAAAATACCTGGTCCTTTTTTAGTATTTTTAGGTGCATGTAGCCTGAGTTTTGGAGGACTTATTGTAAAATCATTTGAAGGCGCAACACTTTGGCAAATTTTATTTTGGAGATCCTTATTTTTTATATTAATTGTAACTATATTTTTATTTTTAACTTACAAAACAAAAGTTTTACATGCTTTTAAAAAATCAGGCTTACCTGGGTTAATTGGTGGAATTGTTTTATCGTCTGGATTTTGTGGTTATGTGTTTGCTATGTATAATACAACTGTAGCGAATACTAATTTCATAATTCAAACTCAAATTTTATTTTTAGCAATATTTGGTTATATTTTTCTCAAAGAGAAAATTTCTAAGATAACTCTAATTTCAATATTTTTAGCAATTGCAGGTGTAATATTAATGATTGGTTCTTCATTATCCCCAGGCCAGATGATAGGAAATCTTGCTGCTTTTATAATGCCAATATCTTTTGCAGTTTTAATTTTAATTATCCGTAAGTATCCACATGTAGATATGATACCATTACAAATGACAGCAGGCGTCATTGCAATGATTGTTGGATATTTAATAGCTGGTAAAATTAATATTTCATATCATGATATTTTCTTAGGCTTTTTAGCAGGTTTTTTTCAATTAGGTTTTGGTTTTATATTTATCACGATTGGTGCAAGAAACACCCCTTCCGCAGTAGTAGGAATAATCATGATCACTGAGGCTGTTTTAGGTCCATTATGGGCATGGATGTTTGTTAACGAAAATCCTCCAATGACTGTTCTAATAGGAGGAAGTGTAATTATTTTTGCAGTTTTGTTGCAATTCTTATTAGTAAAAAAAAAAAACAGTTCTCAAGTAGTATAAAATTGACTTACTAAAATATAAAATCTAAACTTGTATCATGGTAAAAGTCTTTGATAATCTTTTAAGTCCGGAGGAGTTTAAAAAATTAAACGATGTATTAATGGGTCCTGAATTCCCTTGGTATTTCTTGCCCAATAAAGTTAAGCCTGGAGACGGAAATTTTCAGTTTTGCCACAATTTTATATTATCAGGTAAAATTGTGTCTAAATTTGTAACTATTTTGGATCCTTTTTTAAGCAAACTAAACATGAAAAAAGTTATAAGAATTAAAGCTAATAAAACATTTAAAAAAAACGAAAATATTGAATCTGAAATGCATATAGATGTTACGAGGAAAGATGAAGAAAAATTTAAGACTGCAGTTTTTTATTGTAATACTAATAATGGCTCCACTATGTTTGAAAACGGTAAAAAAGTTGAAAGCAAGGCAAATAGAGCAGTTGTATTTGATGGAAGAACTTTGCACTGTGGAGTAGATTGTACAGATTCGCTAAGAAGAGTTGTAATAAACTTTAATTACATAGACGAATAAGATTTATCACAACTAGTTTTGCCTTTATTAACCTTAATTAATCAGATTTTATTATATATTTATTTATGTATCTTTTAATAAATTATTATGTTATAAATATTTATACGGGAGAGACTACATATTTGTAGCGCCGAAGGAGCAACCACCCCGGAAACTCTCAGGCAGAAGGACCGTACGTATTAACTCTGGAAAGAGATAAATTCTCGCCGAAGGAGCTAAAATCTCTCAGGCACACCGACAGAGGGGGTTTTGAAGAGTTAATATGAATGTAAAAAAAACTGCACTGTACCAATTACACAAAAATCACAACGCTAGATTCGTTGAATTCGCTGGTTATAGTATGCCAATTCAATACTCTGAGGGAATTGTAAAAGAACATAATATTACAAGAAATAAGTCTGGAATTTTTGATGTTTCGCATATGGGGCAGTTATTCATTAAATATAATGATGACATAACAGATAAGCTCCAAGAAATTTTACCGACTGATCTTAAAAATTTAAAAATTAATCAAAGTAAGTATTCGTTTTTAATGAAAGAGAACGGGGGAATATATGATGATCTTATTATCACCAAGATGAAAGATCAGTACATGATTATTTTAAATGCCGCATGTAAACAAAACGATCTTCAGATTATTAAAAATAAATTAAATAATCAAAATTTGGATATGAACAATGATTTATCTCTCATAGCTATACAAGGCCCAGAGTCCAAAACAATTCTTGAAAATGTAGTTTCAAATATATCAAAATTAAAATTCATGAATGGAGAAAAATTTTCTTTTAAAAATAATGAAATCTATATAACAAGATCAGGATATACAGGTGAAGATGGCTTTGAAATATCATTACCTAATAAAGTTGCAATCTCTTTTGCAGAAGAATTAATTTTAAAAGGGTCAACTTTAATCGGTTTAGGTGCAAGAGATACTCTAAGATTAGAAGCAGGTTTGTGCTTGTACGGTCATGACATAAATGAAAATACCAGTCCAGTTGAAGCAAATTTAAAGTGGGCTATTTCAAAAAACAGAATCAATGATAATTTTATAGGGTCAAAAAAAATAAAAAAACAAATTGAAGAAGGTGTGTCAAAATTAAGAGTTGGTATCAAACCAGAGACTAGAGTTATAGCAAGAGAGTCAACGAAAATTTTTGATGAAAAAGACAATGAAATTGGAAAAGTTACTAGCGGCACATTTGGACCAAGTGTTAATGCATCTATTGCGATGGGATATATTTCAAATTCTCATTCTAAAACAGATACAAAAATTTTCTTAGAAGTAAGAGGGAAAAAAGTACCTGCCAATGTTTGTGATTTACCGTTTTATAAAAAAAGTTATGTGAAGGGAGAAGCTAATGTCTGATACAAAATTTTCAAAAGAACACGAATGGATTACATTAGATGGGGAAGTTGGAACTATTGGAATTACAAAACATGCAACTGAAATGTTAGGTGACATAGTTTTTGCTGAATTACCTGAAAAAGGATCTAATGTTGAAAAAGATGGAACTGCAGGGGTGGTAGAGTCAACAAAAGCTGCTAGCGATGTATATACTCCAGTAAGTGGTGAGGTTGTAGAAATTAATCAATCAATTGTTGATGATCCATCAAAAATCAATGCTGACCCAGAGGGCGGAGCTTGGTTTTTTAAACTAAAGTTAAAAAATAAATCAGAACTCGATACTCTTATGAATAAAGAAGAGTACGATAAATTTGCAAAGGAGACATCAACATAATGTTACCAAATTCAGAAAAAGATTTTTTAAAGAGACACATTGGACCTTCTAAAGACGATCAATCAAAAATGTTAAAAGAATTAAATTATCAATCACTAGATGATTTAATTAACAGCACAGTACCAGAAAAAATAAAATTTAATGGTGAACTTAACATTGGTGAGTCAAATTCAGAATATGAAGCTTTGAGAAAATTAAGAACAATTTCAAAAAAAAATCAAGTTTACTCAAATTTTATAGGTATGGGTTATTACGGAACGTATACACCTTATGTAATTTTAAGAAATATATTAGAAAATCCAGGTTGGTATACTTCATATACGCCTTATCAGCCAGAAGTAGCTCAAGGAAGACTTGAGATGTTATTAAATTTTCAACAAATGATCGTTGACTTTACAGGAATGGATATCGCTAATGCCTCTTTATTAGATGAAGGTACAGCAGCAGCGGAGGCTATGGGCCTAAGTCACAGATTGAACAAAAAAGATAGTAATATAGTTTTTGTATCTGAGGATTGTCATCCTCAAACAATAAATGTAATTCAAACTAGAGCTGAACCAATGGGTTTAAAAGTATTGGTTGGTAAAGAAGATGAGGTTTTAGACCAGTTAAAAGAGGATTTAGTTTGTGGAATTTTACAATATCCTGGAACTTTAGGAAATATTAAGGACCCAAGTGAAGCAATTAGCAAAATCCGTAAAAAAAATGGTAAGGCTGTATTAGCATGTGATTTGTTGGCATTAGCAAAATTAAAAACACCAAGAGAACTTGGTGCTGATATAGCAGTTGGAAGCTCACAAAGATTTGGTATTCCGATGGGGTATGGAGGTCCACACGCAGCTTTTTTTGCAACAAAAGATGAATACAAAAGATCAATGCCGGGAAGAATTGTTGGTGTGTCAGTGGATAGACATGGCAATAAAGCATATAGATTGTCCTTACAAACTAGAGAGCAACATATCAGAAGAGACAAGGCTACAAGTAACATTTGTACTGCCCAAGCTCTATTAGCAATTGTATCAGCAGCATATTCTATTTATCACGGCCCAGATGGAATTAAGAACATTTCTGAAAGAGTGTCACAATTAGCAAAAAGTTTTGCTGACAAAATAAAACAGTCTGGATATGAACTTTATTCCAATTATTTTTTTGATACTGTTACAATTATTACTAAAGAAAAAACTGATCAAATTTATAAAAATGCTTTAAATCAAAAAGTTAATATACGTAAAGTAAATTCTGAAATGCTTGCAGTTTCTTTTGATGAAAGAAAAAACGTTTATAGAGTAAATCAACTATTAAAAATCTTTAACGCAGCAGAATCAATCAAAAAAGAGGATCCTTCAGTAAGTTTACCTAATCTCCCAAAAAACTTATTGAGAACCTCAAAATATTTAGAACATCCAGTTTTCAACTCATATCATTCTGAAACTGAAATGCTGAGATACTTAAAAAGATTAGAAGATAAGGATATAGCATTGAATAGAACAATGATTGCACTTGGTTCATGTACGATGAAGCTAAATGCTGCCGCAGAGATGATCCCAATTTCATGGAAAGAGTTTGCAGAACCTCATCCATTTGTTCCAATTGAACAAATGGAAGGATTTAGAGATCTATTTACTGATCTAAAAAATTGGTTGCGTTCCATAACTGGTTTTTCGGGCGTTTCTCTTCAACCTAATGCAGGTGCTCAAGGTGAATACGCGGGATTGATGGTTATCCGAAAGTATCATTTATTTAGAGATGAGGCCAATCGAAACATATGTTTGATTCCAAGTTCAGCACACGGCACTAATCCAGCAAGCGCACAAATGGCTGGAATGAAAGTTGTTGTTGTTAATTGTGATAAAGAAGGAAATGTTGATTTTGATGACTTAAAGAAAAAAGTAGAGCAACATTCTGAAAACCTTGGGGCATTAATGGTGACTTATCCATCCACTCATGGAGTGTTCGAAGAAAAAATATCAGATATTTGTGAGTTAGTTCATAAACATGGTGGTCAGGTTTATATGGATGGTGCAAATCTAAACGCATTAGTGGGAATTGCTAAACCTGGAAATTTTGGTCCAGACGTTTGTCACATTAACTTACATAAAACGTTTTGTATTCCTCATGGTGGGGGAGGACCTGGAATGGGTCCAATTGCTTGTAAAAGACATTTACAAGTTTACCTGCCCAACCACCCAGTAATAAAAGATTGTGGACCAACATCTGGAATTGGAGCAGTTTCCGCAGCGCCTTGGGGAAGTTCAAGCATTTTATCAATTTCTTGGATGTATATTAAAATGATGGGATCAGCAGGGTTAAAGCTTGCTACTCAAGTTGCGATACTTAATGCAAATTATATAGCTCACAGATTAAAAGATCACTTTCCAATTTTGTATAAAGGGTCAAATAGCAATGTGGCCCACGAATGTATAATTGATATTAGAAATATTAAATCAGAAACAGGAATAACAGAGGAAGATATTGCGAAAAGATTAATTGATTATGGTTTTCATGCACCAACTATGTCCTGGCCTGTCGCCGGCACTATGATGATAGAACCAACCGAGAGTGAAAATCTGAGAGAGATAAATAGATTCTGTGATGCGCTCATTAAGATCAAATCTGAAATTGACAATATAAAATCTGGTAAATTTGATAAAATAGACAATCCTATAAAGAATGCACCTCACACAGATTTAGAGCTCTCATCTGATGAATGGAGGCATAAATACACACGTGAAGAAGCAGCTTATCCATCTAAATATTTGAAAAGCAATAAATTTTGGCCACCAGTTGCTAGAGTAGATAACGTATATGGAGATAAAAATATATTCTGTACTTGTCCAAGTATGGATGAATTTAAAGAAGACGCAGCTTAAAATTAATGAAAGTTGCAGTCATTGGCTCAGGTATCTCAGGACTTAGTGCTGCATACTTTCTATCAAAAAAATATAAAGTTGATTTATTTGAAAAAGAAGATCGTTTTGGAGGGCACTCTCACACAATTGATATTAAATTAAATGAAGATACAAATAAAATTCATGCAGATATTGGTTTTATTGTTTTTAATAAAAAAACTTATCCAAATTTAATTAATTTTTTTAAAGAAATAGACGTAGACATAGAAAAAAGCAATATGAGCTTATCATTTATGTCTAAAGACATAGATTTAGAATATTGTGGAAAAGGATTAAAAGGTATTTTCTCCCATAAAAAAAACTTATTTAATTTTGATTTTTTTAAAATGTTTTTAGAAATATTAAAATTTTATAAAAAAAGTTCTAAATTAAATGAATTTAATGAAGATATGAGCCTAGGCGAATATCTAGTTAATGAAAAACATTCTGAGTATTTTACTAATTATCATTTAATCCCTATGGTATCCGCAATTTGGTCAATGCCACCCTATGATGCAAAAAAAATGCCAATTAAATTTTTTATGAAGTTTTTTCAAAATCATGGTTTATTTAATTTAAGTAAAAGACCACAGTGGTACACAGTAAAAAACAGAAGCAGACAATATGTAAATAAAGTAATAGAAAAAATTAGCGGTAAACATTTTAAAAATTACAAAATTGATAAAATAAAGAGAATTTCAAATTTCGTGAGAATTTTTTATGGGTCAGAAAATGAATATTTCGATTACGATAAAGTTATTATTGCTACTCATGCTGATGAAGCAAAACAAATGATAGAGGACAAATCTGAAGAAGAAACTAAAATTTTGGGAAGTTTTCAATATAAAAAAAATTTAGCCATAATTCACTCAGATGAAGTAGTTATGCCTCAAAAAAGATTTAATTGGTCTGCGTGGAACACATCAATTTCAAAAAAAAATAGTTCTGTAACTTATTGGTTAAATTTACTCCAAAATTTTAAAATAAATAAAAATATCTTTTTAACTCTCAATCCTTTTGAGCAGATAAACACAGATAAAATAATAAAGAAAGTTGAATTTACTCACCCTTATTATGATCATAAAACACTAAAAAACCAGAAAAATTTACATTTGATACAAAATAAAAAAAATATATTATTTTGTGGTAGTTACTTTGGTTATGGATTTCACGAAGATGGCATTAAATCTACATTAGAAATGATTAAATTTTTGAATGATTAATAATTCTTGTATTTATGTTGGAAGCGTAATTCATAAAAGGTTTAAACCTAAAAAACATTTTTTTAAATATGACGTTTTTTCTCTTTTCTTAGATCTCGATGAAATAAATGAACTTGATAAGAAAATTCCTTTTTTTTCGTATAATAAATTTAATATTTTAAGTTTTTTTGATAAAGACCATGGTTATAGAGATGGCTCATCAATTAAAGATTGGTTAATTCATGTTTTGAAAAAAAAGAATATTTCCACAATAAGTATTAAAATTAAAATATTATGCTATCCAAGAATATTTGGGTATGTTTTTAATCCATTAAGTATTTTTTTTATCTACGATATAGACTCAAATCCAATAGCAATATTATACGAGGTTAAAAATACTTTTGGAGAACAACATACTTATGTCTTTAAAATTGATATAAAAAATAAACAGATCTTTAATAATTGCAAAAAAAAATTTTATGTATCACCTTTTATGGATTTAGAATCAAAATATTTTTTTAAGGTGCTGATTCCTAGCGAAAGACTTTCAGTAATTATCGATCAGAGAGACAAAGAGGGAAAACTATTATTTGCTTCACAAGATGGCGTAAGAGTAAAATTAAGCTCAAAAAATCTGCTTAAATCATATTTAAAACATCCTTTAATGACCCTCAAAATAATTTCAGCAATACATTATGAGGCATTAAAACTTTGGATGAAAGGCATTAAATTAGTTAAAAAGAACTTAAAAATTAAAAATAATACTAGTTACGAAAATTAATGATTAATAATTTTTCAAAAAAAATAGCTTTTTCGGCGTTAAAAATGATTAAGTATGGGAAGATCATAGTAACAGATTATGATCAAAGCAAACATACATTCGGTAAAGATGAAAATTTAATTGTTTTTGTAAAAATTAATAGATCAGATTTTTTTAAGAAAATAATTTCAAAAGGTAGCATTGGTATGGCAGAGGCCTACATGAATAACGAATTTGAAACTGATAACTTATCAAAATTGATAGAGTTAACTGCTAAAAACATTGAAATTGTCCACAAGTTTTCAGGTATTTTAGATCTATCTTTTATTAATTATTTAAAAAATATTTTTAATAAAAATACGAAATCAAATTGTAAAAAAAATATCTCAAAACATTATGATTTAGGAAATGAATTTTTTTCACTTTGGTTAGACGATACTTTGACATACTCTAGTGCTATTTTTGAAAATGATAAATTAGATTTGGAAAAAGCACAAATAAATAAATATAAAAAGTTAACTTCACTTATTAAGCCTAAAATTGGTGACAAAGTTTTAGAGATAGGTTGTGGATGGGGCGGTTTTGCAGAATTTATAGGAAAAAATTATGATGTTAAACTAGATTGTATAACAATTTCAAAAAAACAATTCGATTACGCTAAAAATAGAATTTATAAAATAGGTCTTAACGAAAAAATTAATATTAAAATGCAGGATTATAGAGACGTAAGAAATAAATATAATTCGATTGCTTCAATTGAAATGATTGAAGCAGTAGGACAAGGTTATCTTAAAAATTATTTTCAAAGCATTAAAAAATATTTAAAAGATGATGGTAAAGCAGCAATTCAGGCAATCACGATCGATGATAAATTATTTAATAGATATAAAAAAAAGGAAGATTTTATTCAAAAATATATTTTTCCAGGTGGATTTCTTCCGTCTAAAAACTCCTTAGTTGAACACGCAAAAAAAACTGGACTAGAGTTTACACAATGTAATTCTTATGGAGTGCATTACAGCAATACTCTTAAAATTTGGAGAGAAAAATTTTCTAAAAGTTGGGAACATATATCTAAGCAAGGTTTTGATAACACATTTAAGAGAATGTGGAATTTCTATTTATCTTATTGTGAAGCTGGCTTTAGATCAAAAAATATTGATTTAATACAGTTCTCTTTACTTAAAAATAAATAATATGAAATTAATAAAATCAATTCTATTGATTATTGTCTTGTCCTTAGTTACAAGCTGTTCAAATAATATGAAGCCAGAAGACTTTAAAAATACCGAGCCTACATTACTAATCGAAGAATATTTTAATGGCAAAGTGAAGGCATGGGGCATCCTACAAGACAGAAGTGGAAAGGTTACACGTCAATTCAAAGCAGATCTAATCGGTTCCTTTGATGACAATATTATTACTCTAGATGAAGACTTTTATTGGACAGATGGTGAAAAACAAAAAAGAACTTGGAAAATAAAAAAAATAGATAATAATAATTATATAGGAACCGCACCAGACGTAGTTGGAGAAGCAACTGGTGTGCAATATGGATCAGCATTTAAATTCAAATATGATTTGTTAGTTCCATTCAAAAATAAAAATATCAAAGTTTCATTTGATGATTGGATATTTAAACAAGATGAAAAAGTAGCAATCAATAGAGCGACCTTAACTAAATTTGGTTTTAAAGTTGGTGAGTTGACTGTCTTTTTTATGAGAGACTAATCAACAATCTTTTTCATACCTTTCTCAATTATTTTGAAATACAACCCATTTGGCATTATTTTTAGAAACTTCATTATGGATGTAAAAGATTTTGGAAAATGAATTTCAAATCCCTTATTTTTTGTTAGACCTTTAAACATTTGATCTGCAGCGAACTCTGGAGATTTAATCATTGGCATTGGAAATTCATTTTTATCAGTCATAGGTGTTTTTATGAAACCAGGACTTACAAGAGAAACACGAACATTAAATCTTTTTAGATCAAAGTATAGACTTTCTGCAAAACTACTTAGGGCAGATTTAGACGCACAATATGCACCTGCTGCAGGCAAACCTCTGTAACCTGCTACCGAAGATACTATAGATATATGTCCTGATTTTCTACTTTTATAATACTCGTATACAGAATTTATTGAATGTACGGTGCCAAAAAAATTAACTTCCATAATTTTTTTAACCTTTTCAAGATTTAAACTCTTCTCAGATTTTGGATCATGAATTCCTGTGCAGAATACGGATATATCAATCTCCCCAATTTTATTTCTAATATTTTCGAACACATTTTTACACTTTTCACTATCCGTTACGTCTAAAGGAAATGGCATTATATTCTCATTACTTTGAGATATTTCATTTAACAAATTTTCTCTTCTCGCTGAAATTGCTACCTTCCAACCTTCTTTTGCAAATTTTAATGCTAGTGCTTTACCAATCCCACTACTAGCTCCAGTTATCCATATTGATTTATTATTCATATAAAAATGATGTATAATATGAATATGTTGAAAAATAAATTTATATCTTTTACAATATTTGCAATAATCACCTATTCTGCGTCATTTATTGGAAGTTTAGCTACATTCTCTTATAAAGAGCCTTGGTATTCGACACTAAATAAATCTTTTTTGACACCTCCTGACTGGGTATTTGCTCCTGTTTGGACAACTTTATATCTTTTTATGGCTATAGCAATTTGGTCAGCTTGGCATAAGAATTATAATATAAATTTAGTTTTAATTTATTTGATTCACTTATGTTTTAATACAACTTGGAGTGTAGTTTTTTTTGTTTTCCACAACATTGAATTAGCATTATTAAATTTGATAGTAATAATAATATTTATAGCAATATTAACTTTCAAATATAAAAAAATAAATAATTTAAGTTTTTATCTGATGATTCCTTATTTACTTTGGAGCTGTTATGCATTAATTCTTAATTTTACTTTAGTTTTATTAAATTAATATGGATGATATTGTAGTAGTTGGCGGTGGAATAATTGGAGCATCTACAGCTTATTTTCTTTCAAAGGAAGGTAGAAAAGTAAAAGTAATTGAAAAAGATCCAACTTACAAAAAAGCTTCATTTCCATTATCTTTAGGTGGTTTTAGAAGACAATTTTTTCAAAAAGAGAACATCATGTTAGGAAAGTTTTCGAGAGAATTTTTGTTAAATGTTCCTAGTGATCTAAAAACTAAAAATAACCCAAGCCCAACAGTCAGTATGGTCCCAAATGGCTACCTTTTACTTTTTGGACCAGAACACGCTCAAGAACAGTATTTAGCTTTAGAAAATCATAAAGCTTGTGAGGCTGGTACAAAAAATATTAAAGGTTCAGAATTAAAACAAGTATTTCCATATATAAGTGAAGAGGGTATTGAAACAGCAACTTATTCGGATACAAAAATTGAAGGCTGGATAGACCCATATTTATTTCATAATGCTTTAAAAAATAAAGCCATAGAATTGGGCGCAGAATTTATTAAAGGAGATGTTAAAAGTTTAAAAGAAATTAAAGCAAATGCAATAGTATCAGCCGCAGGTTGTTGGACTAATGAACTTTTAAATGATATACCAGTTTTTCCTCAAAAGCATACTGTTTTTAGATTTAAATGCCCTAAACATATTCCTGAAATGCCATTAACGGGTGATTTAACAACAGGAGTATATTGGAGACCTGAAGGTAAAGAATATTTAGCTGGATCACCGAAGCCTGTATGGGGTGCTGAAGATTTGGAACCAGAATGGAATGATTTTGAAGAATTAGTTTGGCCAGGTTTAGCAAAAAGAATTTCAGTTTTTGAAGAAATTAAAATGACTGGTGCTTGGGCTGGTTACTACGATTGCAATAAACTAGATAATAATGCAGTAGTTGGAAAACACCCAGGATACAAGAATGTGTATATGGCATCTGGATTTACTGGAAGAGGTTTAATGCAGGCACCTGGTATTGGTAGAGCTTTGACAGAATTGATTACAACAGGGTCTTATCAAACAATCGATTTAGGTTGTTTTTCTGTTGAGAGAGTATTAAAGCAAGAGGAAAGAGTAGAACCTTACGTTTTATAATTATTCATTCTCCAATTTTTTTTACAAATAATCCTAATGTCCCATTAAATAATGATACCAATAAAATAATAAATTGACCTTTAAAAGAATAAAAATCAAAAGATGGATAAAAACTTATAGCAACACTAAAAAATAAATAAGTTAAAATAAATGGTTTTAAAAATTTTTTTATTTTCAATTTTATTTTTTCTTATATTTAGCAGCCTCCTCTGAACCACTTGTTGCTGAGCCTTTACTGTATGAGTGGGCACCCATTCCAGCTAACTGTCCATCTTTTACAATTAAATATTGATCTCTGATAGGTTTTTTATCAAAAAAACATTCTAGAATTTCTCTGACACCATCTGCATATCTTGCTTGAGCTGATAGTGACGTACCAGATGTATGTGGAGTCATTCCATGATTAGGCATACTTCTCCAAACGTGATCATTTGGAGCTGGTTGTGGAAACCAAACATCGCCAGCATAACCACTTAGCTGGCCCGATTTTAGAGCGTCTGCAATATCGTCTTTATTACAAATCTTTCCTCTTGCAGTATTCACAATATACGCGCCTTTTTTCATTTTGTTGATCATATCTTTATTAAAAAGATTTTCAGTTTCAGGGTGTAGTGGACAATTAATTGTTACTACATCGCAAACTTTAACCATTGACTCAACTGAGTCATGAAACGTTAAATTTAATTCTTTTTCAACGCTGTCTGGTAGTTTGTGTCTATCGAAATAGTGCAAATGAACATCGAACGGCTTCATTTTTCTTAATGCATCAAGTCCAATTCTTCCAGCTGCAACTGTACCTATATGCATTCCTTCAACATCATAACTTCTGTGGACAGCATCAGCTATATTCCAACCACCCTCGTTAACTATTCTGTGTTGGTTATGATAATCTCTAACCATTGAAACAATCATCATTACTATATGTTCTGCAACAGATCTTGAATTACAAAAAGTAACTTCAACCACATCAATTTTATTATCCATAGCAGCTTGTAAATCAACGTGATCTGATCCTATACCTGCGGTTATTGCCATCTTTAAATTCTTTGCTTTTTTAATTCTCTCTGCGGTTAAGTAATAAGGAAAAAACGGCTGTGAAATAACTATATCTGCATCAACTATATGTTTGTCTGCTTCACATCCATCACCATCTTTGCTATTTGTGACAATAAATTCGTGACCATTGCTCTCTAAAAATTTTCTAAGTCCTAATTCTCCTGACACACATCCTAGTAATTGACCAGGAGTAAAATCTCTACCTTTTGGAGTAGGTAAACTCATTCCATCAGGATATTTTTCTAATTTTGGTAAATCTGATAAAGGGTAAGACTTTGGCATTCCTCCTTTTGGATCGTCATATAAAACGCATAATATTTTCATTTTTTCTCCTGCATATATTTAAATTTAATT
This sequence comes from Candidatus Pelagibacter communis, assembly GCF_001179985.1. GTDB lineage: Bacteria > Pseudomonadota > Alphaproteobacteria > Pelagibacterales > Pelagibacteraceae > Pelagibacter > Pelagibacter ubique_J. Next base: position 30,404 of record NZ_CVSI01000014.1, read on the forward strand.
AAGGCATCTAACATTATTTAAAGACAATAAAAAATAAAAAATTAATATTTTTCAATCTTAGGTTTTATTTCATCCAAGAGTTGAATAAAAAAGATTAAAAGTTCACACAAAATTAATCAAATGCGAATCGGAATGATTAAAATTTGCACAAACTTAAAGCATATGGTTAAATTAATTTTTAAACTTTAATTAAAAGGGGTAGAAATGTTAACAAAAACGTTAAAAAGGCTAGCTTCTACTTTTACAGTAGTAATAGCTTTATTTTCTTCACTCGCTTTACCTCAAAAAGTATTTGGAGCGGAAACTCAATACTTTCCTGTAGCTAGTAGCCGTGTTGGACCTTATTCAGCAATGGGGACTGGTTATTATGGGGCTCAGATTGACTACATGAATTATGTGAATATGACAGGCGGAGTGAATGGAGTTATGCTTACGTGGCAAGAATGTGAAACTGAGTACAACGCCGTGAAAACAGTTGAGTGTTACCAGAGACTACTTGAAAAAGATGGTCAAAGAATAGTTGTTTTTGATACTTTAGGAACACCAGGAGCATATGCAGTAATTAATCGTATGGCAAAAGACAATGTTGTTTTAGCTCAATATGGTTATGGAAGAACTGACGGTGCTGATGGAAGAGTATGGCCTTGGGTATTTAACGCTGCAAGTCACTACTGGTCACAAATAGCTGTTAAATTAAAATTTATGGCTGAGATCGAGGGCGGAATTGATAAGATGAAAGGTAAAAAAATCGTTCACTTACACATCGACTCTGCTTACGGGAGAGAGCCATTACCAGCGATGAGAAAAATTACTTCTGACTGGGGAATGAAATTAGTTGAAATTTCAATTCCACCTCCAGGCCTGGAACAACAATCTCAGTGGCTGCAAATCAGACGAGAAAATCCAGATTGGGTAACTTTCTGGGGGGCAGGTTCTGGAATGAATTCAACAGCAATGACTAATGCTGCTAGAATTAATTTCCCAAGAGATAGAATGATGTACGTAACATTCGGTGCTGCCGAAGAGGATATGTATCCAGCAGGCGATGCAGCTAAGGGAACTTACGCTGTTGCAAATGCTTTACCAGGCGAATATCCGTTAGTTAAAGCCATCAAAGACAAAGTATATGGTTCTGGAAAAGGTAACTTAGCCGATCCAAATAGAATTGGTTCAGTTTACTGGAATAGAGGACTAGGTGCAGCAGTTATGTGGATTGAGGCTTTGAAAAATGCTCAAGAGATGCATAATAAAGTTGGTAAAGCAGTAACTGGTGCTGAGTTTAGAGATGGTTATGAAGCTTTAAATATGACTGAAGCTAGACTTGAAGAACTTGGAGTCGGAGGAATGTTAGCTCCATTTGCTATTTCATGTGCAAACCATGAAGGTGCCGGTAAATTTGCTGTAATGCAATGGGATGGAACAAAATTCAATCAGGTAACTGGTTGGGAAGCTCCATTAGACCCTAAATTTATTAGAGGTTTAGTTGAAGACTCTGCAGCAAAATTTGCTAAAGAAAACAACATTACACCAAAAAAATGTGGATAATTAATTTAATTAATTAATGTTCACAAGAATGGGAAGTTTAAACAATCTCAATTGTTTCAAACTTCCCATTTAAACAAAATTTAAAGTAAAAAAATAAATGAGTGATAATTCTGTAAATATTCTTGATATAAAAAATATTGAGGTAATGTATGACAACGTTATTTTAGCTTTACATGATGTTTCTTTAAAAGTTCCCAAAGGAAAAGTAGTTGCATTATTAGGAGCAAACGGTGCAGGTAAAAGCACAACATTAAAAGCTGTCTCGACTATGTTGGCTTCTGAAAGAGGTAAAGTTACCAAAGGATCAATCGATTATGATGGAAATTCAATAGAAAAACAGAACCCATCTCAAATGGTTGGACTTGGAATGGTTCAAGTATTAGAGGGTAGAAGATGTTTTGGTCATTTAACTGTTGAGGAAAATATTATTTCTGGAGCTTACTCTAGAAAATTATCTAAAGGAGATATTGCTCAAGAATTAGAGAAAATTTATACTTATTTTTTAAGATTAAAAGAGAGAAGAAAAAGTCAAGCAGCATTCACATCAGGTGGAGAACAGCAAATGATTGCAGTTGCAAGAGCAATGATGGCGAAACCTAAAATGTTGTTACTGGACGAGCCAACAATGGGTTTAGCGCCTCAATTAGTTGCTGAGATTTTTAATATTGTGAAAGAGTTAAATCAAAAAGAAGGAGTTAGCATTTTGCTTGCTGAACAGAACACTAATATTGCATTAAAAAATTCTGACTATGGCTACATCATTGAAACTGGCAAAGTCATGTTAGAGGGGACCGCTCAAAGTTTATTAAATAATGATAAAGTAAAAGAATTATACTTAGGTATATCAAAAAAAGGTAGAAAAAACTTTAGAGATGTTCTTAAAGAGGAAAATTTAAACAAAAAAAGCAATTAAAGATGGCATACGAAAGAAAGTTTAAAATAGGAAAGCCAATTTTAGAAGTGAATAATATTTCACTCGCTTTTGGTGGTGTTAAGGCTATTACTGATACTTCATTTAACGTTCTTGAGCACGAGGTTAGAGCAATAATTGGACCTAATGGCGCAGGAAAAAGCTCAATGTTAAATTGTATTAATGGGATTTATAAACCTCAAAAAGGAACTGTATCTTTTAGAGGACAAGTAGTACCAAATATAACCCCAAATATTATGGCTCAAATGGGTCTATCTAGAACATTTCAAAACTTAGCTCTATTTAAAAGAATGTCAGTACTGGATAATATTCTAGTTGGCAGAAAACTGCATACAAAAACAAATTTTCTTGAGGTGGCTTTACAACTTCCTAAAGTAAAAAAAGAGGAAAAATTAAATAGAGAGAGATCAGAAGAAATAATAAGTTTTTTAGAGATAGAAGACATTAAAGATACTCCTGTTGGAAAACTTCCTTATGGATTACAAAAAAAAGTTGAGTTAGGCCGAGCTCTTGCGACTGACTCATCAATAATTCTATTAGATGAGCCAATGGCTGGAATGAATGTCGAGGAAAAAAGAGATATGTGTAGATTTATTTTAAAGGTAAATGATGAACTTGGTACAACGATGGTTTTAATCGAACATGATATGGGAGTGGTAATGGATATATCTGATAGAGTTGTTGTACTTGATTACGGCAAAGTTATTGGTGATGGAACACCAGATGAAATTATGGCAAACCAAAAAGTAATAGATGCTTATTTAGGAGTGGAACACTAGGATTATAATATGGCAAATGAATTATTATTTTTTATGGAAGTTCTGGTTGGTGGTTTACTTGCTGGCACAATGTACTCTTTAGTTGCTTTAGGATTTGTCCTCATTTTTAAAGCTTCAGCAACATTTAACTTTTCACAAGGAGCTATGGTTTTTTTCTCAGTACTTGCTTTCTGTGGTTTCATGCAAGATTTTAATATACCTTTTGTACTCGCATTTATTCTTGCTGCTTTTTTGATGGTTGTTGTTGGTCTTTGCACCGAAAGATTGGTCTTAAGGCCTTTGATGAATGCTAGTGAAGATACAGTGTTAATGGCCACAATTGGCTTAGGATATGTTTTAGAGGGACTTGCTCAAGCAGCATGGGGAGTAGAAGTAAGAAGATTAGATTTGGGCATAGGAGATTTTCCAGTGCCATGGATCGCAGATAATTTAAAATTATTTATTAGTGCACTTGATATCACGGCTGGATTAGTTGCAGCAATAATGATAATCGGTCTATTTTTATTATTCAAATACACAAAAATTGGACTAGGCTTGAGAGCTGTTGCAGATGATGCAGGAGCAGCGAGCTCAATAGGAATTCCCTTAAAACATATAATGTTATTAGTTTGGTCTGCTGCAGGTATAGTAGCTTTAGTAGCGGGTATGATGTGGGGAGCAAGAGCTGGTGTTCAATTTGCTCTTGTTGATCTTGCCCTAAAAGCTTTGCCAGTTTTGATTATTGGTGGATTTTCCTCAATTCCAGGGGCAATTATTGGAGGTTTAATAATTGGTGCAGTAGAAAAAATATTAGAGGTTTATATCGGACCATTTTTTGGAGGTGCCATCGAAGGCTGGGCTCCTTATGTATTAGCAATATTCTTTTTATTATATAGACCGGAAGGTTTATTTGGAGAAAAAATTATAAGGAGAGTTTAATTTATGAAACCAGTTTTTATGACTTACACTAAGAAAGACTTGATCAACTTAGCTGTTTGTATGCTTTTAAGTGTATTAATAATACCGACATTTATTAAAACAGAATATTGGTACACCTCCATATTAATTCCTTGGCTTTGCTTGGCTTTAGCTACTATTGGACAACAAATTGTAATGGGGTATACGGGACAATTAGCTTTGGGTGCAGCTGGTTTTATGGCTGCAGGTGCTTTTGCAATGTTTAATCTCATTTTACGAGTGCCTGACCTTGGTTTTGTAGGCTCACTAATAGTTTCAGGTTTAATTGCTGCAGCTTTTGGAATTCTGTTTGGTTTACCAAGTTTAAAAGTAAGAGGAATTTATCTTATGGTAGCAACATTAGCCTCACAGTTTTTTATTATATGGATGATAGATAAATTTGGATGGTTTAAAAACTATGACTCATCAGGGATTATAACTGCACAAGACATAGTTATCTTAGGAAAACCATTTACGACACCATTAGCTATGTATTTTGTATGTTTAGCTGTAACCACGATTTTAACTTTATTAGCTATGAATATGGCAAGAGGAAGTACAGGCAGAAATTGGATGGCAGTTAGAGACATGGATATTGCTGCTGAGTCCATGGGAGTTTCTTTATTAAGAACTAAAGTTCAAGCGTTTGCTATCAGCGCATTCTATTGTGGTGTGGCTGGTGCTCTTTTTGCATTTTGTTATCTCAAATCTTTAGAGCCTGTTGCTTTTGATATTAAATTATCTTTTAAAATCTTATTTATGTGCATTCTTGGGGGACTTGGGACTATTAATGGTGCTTTTATAGGAGCAGCATTTATTTTGCTTTTTCCGGTTCTTTTAAATGCTATAGGAAACAATGTATTTCATGGAGCTATTGATGCTACAATTATTTCATCAATTGAACAGGTAATATTTGGTCTGTTGATGATAATATTTATGATATATGAACCTTTAGGAATGGCTAAACTCTGGGAAAATCTAAAGCAAAGTATGAAATCAAAATTATCTTCGTCAGGCGTTAAAGGTGTAAAAACTCCACTGCTAAAAAAATGAATAAGAAAAAATTAATTTTTGCACTAGTTATAGGAATATTAATAGGTCTGCTTATTGAAAATAATTTTATTATTTCATAAAGATTTATTTTTGGATTGGATATTTTTTCTTAAGAATAAATCTGTTTAAAACAATTCCAAACACAATGATGATAATTGAACCAACCATAATGGGGTTTAAAAGATAATCAAAAGAAACAGACCCGAGAATTACTATTATTGGATTTCCACCCGCAGGCGGATGAGGAACATTAAAAAGTATCATGAGACCAACTCCAAATCCTACAGCCAAGGGTAAAATTATGAATAATGGTAATTGAATGAAAGAAACAAACATTACTCCTACAAAAGAAGTTAACAAGTGGCCAAAAAAAATATTTTTTGGTTGTGCAAAAGGGCTATCCGGATAACCATAGAGTATAACCATAGTTGAACCAAATGATGCTATTAAAAAGACACCATAATCAGTCTTATAAGTTAACGCAGACAAAACCCCAATTGTAAAAAAAGAAAATAGTCCCGCTAAAAATGATAGTTTAATTTTTTCCATAATCAGATTTTAAACTTTTTTTTAAGGTTTCAAAAGGTAATAATAAGCACTCTTTTCTAGAATAATTGTTTTCTGTTAAAATTTTTTTAAAAAAACTCAAACTTTTAATCATTTTATTTTCTTTTGATTTATAAAAGTTAATTGCATCATTGCATAAATCGAATGCTTTATCAGAATTCATATTAACTATTTTCTTACTTAATAAATTTACAGAAGCCTGACAAAATACACACGATTTACAATCGTAACCAACATCTTTAATTATTTTATTATTGATTAACAGCTTTATAGTTATCTCATCACCGCAGATTGAATTTTTATTTTTAATCTCATGAGTATATTTTTTAAGTATTTTTTGGTTTTTATTGTCTGAGGCTATTTTTATAATTTGTAAATCCATCTGATGCTTTAAATTTTTCAATTATCATTAGACTATTTTAATAAAAAAGCGAATTAAATTAACCCAAAATGACTTAGATATGGGCTAATAACCATTAAAAATTAGTTGTTTAAAATATTAATTAATACTAAGAATCTGAAATGCTGGAATTAAAAAATGAGAAAATAGCAATACCAGTAGTTTTATTTGCTGGAATTCTTTGGTCTTTTGGACCCCTAGTAGTAAGATACATCGACCAACCGGAGCTTGTTCCATGGCAGTATTTATTGGGCAGGGGAGTAACAATATTTTTATTACTTAATCTCTATCTATTTTTCGAAGAAGGTATTGATTTTTATAAAAATTATAAAAGAATTGGTTGGTCTGGTTTGATTGGAGGCACAGGTTTAGGCATAGCAATGATCAGTTTTATTTGGTCAATTACAAATACCTCAGCAGCAGTTACTTTGTTGTGTCTTGCGGCAATGCCATTTATGACAGCTTTTTTAGGCTTTTTGTTCTTGCATGAAAAAATTTCCTTTAATGTATGGGTAGCAATTATATTAGCATCAATAGGAATTATTATAATAGCAATCGGTAATTTTTCTGCAGGTACACTATTTGGATTATTGTTTGGTCTTGCCTCGGCATTAGGTTTCTCAGTTTTTTCAGTATCATTAAGATGGAGAAAGGAGACACCAAAATTCACAACAGTTGCAATCGCTGGCTTGATATGCGCAATTGTATCAATTGTTATTTTAGTAGAGACAGATAGTAATCTTTTATCATCTAGCAGAAACCAAGGGCTTTTTTCAGTACACGGAACTCTAGTATGCATGGGATTAATTTTATATTCAATTGGATCAAAGTCTATTCAAGCTGCTGAGTTAACTCTTCTCTCATTAACTGAAGTCATTGGAGGAATTTTCTGGGTATGGCTACCTATTCTGGGAGTAAACGAAGTACCATCTAATAATACTATTATAGGTGGTTTCTTAATTTTTATTGCGATAATTTATTATAGTTTAGTAATTAAAAACAATAGAAGATTTATTGCTTTAAATTAAAATAAGATGTCAAACAAAACTATCGTTAACAGCTGGAATGAATGGGATCCATTAAAACATGTTATCGTAGGTAGAGCAGACGGTTGCTGTATTCCAGCACCTGAACCTGCATTAGATGCAAAAGTACCTGAGGATTCTGATATGAAAGGAACTCATGGACCTAGATTAAAAGATACAGTTGATAAAGCTAACCAATTGTTAGACAACTTTTCAGAAATTTTAAAAAAAAGGGGAATAAAAGTAGATAGACCCACACCTTTAAACCATAATCAAAAAATCTCGACTCCTGACTGGGAAGTTGAAAGCATGTTTGGTTGTATGCCAGCAAGAGATATTTTATTAACTGTTGGAAATGAAATACTTGAGGCTACAATGAGCTATAGATGTAGATGGTTTGAATATTTAAACTATAGACCACTTTTACAAAAATATTTTAATGAAGATAATAACATGAAGCATGAAACTGCTCCAAAACCAAGACTAACTGATCTAGATTATAGAAAAGACTATTTATCTGATAAAATAGGAAATAAAAAAAGATTAGAGTGGACAGAAAAAAAATTTTTTGTCACCACAGAAGAAGAACCTTTGTTTGATGCTGCAGACATATTAAGATTTGGAAAAGATTTAATAGTGCAACACGGTTTTACTACAAATTTAAAAGGTATTGATTGGTTAAGAAGACATTTTAAAAGTCACAGAGTGCACGCAGTTAATTTTCCAGGAGATCCATACCCAATACATATTGATGCAACTTTTACACCTATTAGAGAAGGGTTAATTATAAATAATCCTCAGAGAAAACTTCCAAGAGATCAGAGAAAAATCTTTGAAGATAATGGTTGGGAAATTGTAGACTCTGCTCAACCAGCACATAATACCCCCCCACCTCTTTGTTACTCATCTGTTTGGTTATCTATGAATGTTTTAGTATTAGACCCAAAAACAGTTTGCGTTGAAAAAAGTGAAATTTATCAAGCTGAACAGTTAGATAAACTTGGTATGGAAGTAATTCCTATAGAATTAAGAGATGCATACGCATTTGGTGGAGGTTTACATTGTTGTACAGCAGATGTTTATAGAGAAGGGGATTTAAAAGACTACTTTCCTAATCAATAGTCTTAGTTTTTAGTAGTACTTTTTACATCAAGCTCTTTTAGTTGACTCGAGATTTCATCACTTAAATTTTGATAACCTTCCTCTCTAAGTCTCCTTTTTTCTAATTCTACTTGCTTTAATCTTTCTTCTTTTTTCCTTTCATATTCTTCTTGAATTTTTTGCTGTTTATCAAAATTTTCCTCCCATTGTCTCAGTTTTTCTTCTTCTAACATTTTCTGTTCATTAATTTTTGCTTGTAAATGTTTTTGTTCTCGTCTTTTCCTTTTCTTATCTCTTAATTCTTTTTGATTTTGCTCTTCTTCTCTAACTTGTAAATCAATATCTTTTCTTTTTTGTTCCTCTAGTTTCAAATGAATGTTTTTTTCATATTTTCTAAGCTCGACTCTCTTGAGCTCTTGATTATGCTCTTTCTCTGAAATATTGATCTCTTTTTGCTTAATATTTTCTTCCTTGGATTTTAAATCAACCTCTTTAAGTTCTAATTCTTTTTCTTTTAATCTTAATTCCTCAAATTTAATTGAAATTTTTTCCTCTTGTTTTTTAAGTTGATCAATTTTTTTATTAATCTCTTTTTTTTCAGTATTTAATTTACTAAGCTCTTCTTTTTTTCTTTTAAGTGCTAACTCCTTTTTCTTTTGTTTTTGTTTTTCTTGGAATGTTGTTATAGCACTTGAAGTTAGAGATGCTAATTTTGCAATAGCGCCATTGTCTAAGTTATTTTTAAATTTTTTTTTCATAAAAACTTATTTAAGCAAAATAAACGTTTTTTAACAAGAATTTTATAAATTATGGTTCAAAATGAGGTGCAACTTCAAAGTGAAAATTAATTTTTTGATAAATTAATTTCGTCTTCTTTTATATTTTCCTCAACTTTTTTTTTAATCACAATACCCTTTCTTTTCAACATTTTTTCCACTTTTTCAGAGTAGGGTTCATCAATATGCTCAGTTGATGGATTTAATTCCATTCCCACTGGAGTTATAGTCTGAGGCAAAGGCACAAATTGAGAGTCTGGATTGTCTAAGGAAGGTCTTACTTTCATTCGGTGTATACCAAAAAACCCAATCATAGAATGAAATATTATAATGAATATAAAAAAACCGTTATTTCCTATAAAATTCATAAAGATTGAACATAGGAACGGACCGCTCATTGCACCAAAACCAAAAGCAAATTGTAAACTGGCTCCGGCTGCTACAAATTTATCTTTAGTAATATAATCGTTGGTGTGGGCTAAAATTAAAGAAAACAAAGGCAAACTACAAAATGAAAATAAAACTACAAAAAAATAAAAGTAAATTTTGGATGAGCCCAGCCCTTGTGGTAAATACATTGTGCCACTAGAAAAAATAAGCAGCAATGCAAAAAAAGCTGCACCAAATGTTGTAAAAACAATTACTTTTCTTCTATCAAACTTATCTGAAATATAACCAACAGGATATTGAGCAATAGCTCCTGAAATTGTTAAAAGAAAAGTAACAATTGAAATTTCAAGAATTGAAAAATTCATTTCAGCTGCATATACAGCAAAAAATAAAAAAACTGCTGAGTGAACAGTTCCTAATAATAATGCACCCACTGTCCCAAGTGGTGATGAATTATATAAATCTTTAATAGACATAGTGCTAATTTTTTTAAAAGTAGGTGCCTTTCTTTTGGTTAACAAAATTGGTATCAGCGCTAAAGACATGATTGCAGATATTAAAATAAATGGCTCGAAATTCTCTGGTTTACTAAAATTAAGTAAAAACATTCCTAGCCCCATACTTCCGTATAGAATGATCATATATATTGATAGGACTTTTCCTCTATTTTTATTACTTGCTCTATCGTTTAACCAACTTTCTGCAATTGTATAAATTAAAACCATTGAATACCCTGTTACAACTCTTAATAAAAACCACGAGAATGGATTTATAAAAATAGAGTGTAATAATATCGATAAGGATGCAATTGATGCAAAAGCAGCAAAAACTCTAATATGCCCAACACTTGAAATTACTGGCGTAGCAGTTCTAGCACCAATAAAATAGCCAACAAAGTAGCCAGACATCATAAAGCCTGTCGAGGCTAAACTAAAATTTTCTATAACAGCCCTTACCCCAAGAAGAGAACTTTGGTATCCATATGACAACATAATCATACTCATACCTAAAAATAGTGCCCAAGAATTTTTTATAATTTTGTTCATAAAACGGTCAGCTTATTATTTGTGATTTTAGACTAAATCAAGAAGTTATTTTATATAACTTATGATTTTTTTAATTTCAAAAAGGAGTGAATAGCAATTGTTACAATTATAACTATACCACCAAGGATTGTTTCAGTTGTTGGCTGTTCTTTAATTATCAACCACACCCAAATTGGACCAATGATAGTTTCTAGTAAAAAGAAAAGATTTACCTCTGCTGCAGTTATAAATCTTGGAGCGATAGTGACTAAAACAAATGGTATTGCAACACACAATAAACACATTAAAGGAACAATTATTAAATCGTTTCCAATAAGAGAATAATCTTCAATAAAAATTATAGCAAAGCATGCAACAAACAATTTTCCAATTACTGCAGACGGAACTAAATTTAATTTTTTTGCAGACCTTATTATTACAGCCCCAACAGCTAATCCTAGCGCTGCAATAAAACCAAGTATATCTCCATAGAAATTACCAATTTTAATTGAATCATAAAAAATATATATTACTGAAACAAAAGTGATGATTATAGCTGTCCAAGTTTTTTTGTCAGGATTTTCTTTTAAAAAAATATTACTCAAAATTGCAGATAACATCGGTGCTGTTGCAATCATGACTAAAGTATTTGCTACATTTGTATTTTGAATTGAAACAACAAACGCTATATTTGTTATTGAAAAAGTTATTATATAAGCGATCCCTTTGTAGCCATTTGAAAATAAAATTTTAAAAAATCTAATTTGATAAATTATGATCATACCTACAAAAACGACACCAAAAGGGATAATCCCCCTATAAAAAACTAAACCCCATGTATCAATTGATGATAATCGTATAAATAAAGAGTCAGGCGTGATTAACATCACAGCCACAAAAGCCATCAATGACCCTTTTTTTTGGCTAGATAGATCTTTCATTTAAATAATTACTAATTTCTGAAATATTTTTTAATTTTTGTGAACAAGTTTGATTTTTACAAATTAAAATATATTGCTCATCATTTGATTTTTTGTAAATAAATGTAGACTTTTCGAAGTAATTTAATAATAAAAAATCTCTAATTTTTTGAAATTCATCACTAAAGCCACAAAATGTAAAAGTAATATTATTTTCACAAATATCTAAAGTTTTATAATAACTAAACATTTGTGAATAATTTCTGTCAATTAAGGAATAAAAGGACTTTGTAAGATTTTCTATTTTATTTTTATAAATATTATTTTCAGTTATGTTAAAAATTTTGTTTAAAGTTAGCAGAAAAATGCTATTTCCATTAGGAATATTATTATCAATTATATCTATTGGTTTTACGAATAGATCATTTGTCTTTTGAGAATTTTTTTGTAAAGTTTTTGTCTCTTCATCATAGAAAAGATTCCATGTCTCTTTTAATATTTCCTCACCCTTACTTAGATACTTTATATCACCTGTCACCTCGTAAAAACTTACTAAAACTAACGCAAAATATGCGTAGTCCTCCAAAAATACATCTATTTCTTCTTCCTTATTATAACAATGATAAATCTTATTTTTAAGAGTTTTTTGTAAAATTTCAAAAAGTTCAAATGATTTATCTCTAAGCATATTATTCTTAAGCACAAAAGATGAATGTAATAAAGTATATATCCAGAAACTATTTAAATCAGTTTGACTTTTATCGTCAAAAAAAGGCTTTACTCTTTTTTTCCTTTCATCAAGAAGTTTTTTTTCGCTTTTATTTAAAATTTCTAACTCATTTTCGTTTAATTCATAATTATCTTTTTCAATTAAAATATTTGATCCTTCAAAGTTTCCTTCTTTTGTAATTAAATATTTTTTTTTAAATATATCTATATCGTTACCTAGTAATCCTTTGATTTCTTCATTACTCCAAACGTAATATTTACCTTCAACACCTTCGCTATCAGCATCATAAGCAGAGCCTAATAAGTTTTTGTCATTAAGGAATTCATTATTTATAAAATTGATTGTTTGGATTAGTTTATCGTTTAATTTTTTATCTTGTTTATTGACTAAATAATTATTTACAGTTCTTACGAATAAAATATTATCATAAAGCATTTTTTCAAAATGAGGAACTATCCATTTTTCATCGACAGTATACCTAGAAATACCACCACCTAGGTGATCATAAATACCTTTGGATGAAATATTATTTAGTAATTTTCTAACTACATCTAAGAAAGTATTCTTTTTATTCTTGTTATAAAAATAAAATATCGTATCAAAAATATATAATTGTGGAAACTTTGGCGCCCCTTTAAAGCCACCATTTTTTTCATCCATGTATTGTAAAATTTTTTCAACTAGTGGTTCAACATCTTGCTTTATAACAGCAGTTTTTAAATTAAACTCTTTAAAAACTAGTTTCATTTGCTCTACCTGATTTATAATTTTTTCCCTATTCTCTTTATAAACCTTTGAAACATTATTTAGAACTTGAGTAAAACTTGGTCTGCCCTGCATTTCTTTTGGTGGAAAGTATGTTCCTCCAGTGAAAGGTACACCATTTTCGTCTAAAAACATTGATAACGGCCAACCTCCTTGGGCACCGGTTAATATCCCTAGACTTCTTTGAAATATAAAATCTAAATCTGGTCTCTCTTCTCTATCAACTTTTATATTTATAAAATTATCATTCATTACTTTTGCTATTTCTATGTTTTCGAAACTTTCATGGGCCATTACATGACACCAATGGCAACTAGCATATCCAATACTTAAAAAAATTGGTTTTTTTTCAACTTGTGCTTTTTTTAAACTATCTTTATTCCATGCCAACCAATTAACAGGATTATTTTCATGTTGTTTAAGGTAAGGACTTTTTTCAGATTTTAATTTATTAGACAATTTAATAGTGAGAATATGGTTTTCTTGAAAATATATTTCTAACCATAGGTTCAAAATCCTTAAGACTCATAGACTTATAATTTGGATCAAAAGAACATTGATCATATTTTTCACAAAAATCTACTGTTGCTTGGTAGTATTTGTGTTCTTTGTATTTTTCTCTCATAAATCGATCAGCGCCCAAATGGTGAGCATAATAATACATTTGAAATTCACCATGTTTTTCTATTATCCAATGAGTTTTTTCAGAAACATATGGTTTCAATACTGTTGCTGCGTATTCTGAATGATTTAACGGAGCAAGTTCGTCTCCAATATCATGCAACAAACATGCAACTACCATTTCTTCACTTTCTTTATTTTTATAAGCTCTAGTAGCACTTTGCAAAGAATGTTCTAATCTTGAAATTTTGTAACCTTCTAAAGTTGAGGTCATTCTTGATAAAAAACCTAAGATTCTATCTGCAGTTTCACCCACATATTCTTTTTCAAGTTTATCTAAAAACATGTAGTCTTCTTTAGTACCATTTTTCATTTCTGTAAAATTTACTTTCTTCATAATTTAATTATTAGATGCAGTGCTTAATAATGACAACTGCGTCACTTTATTATCTCCAAGTTTGTCAATTAGTTTCACTGGATAATCACCTGTAAAATAATGATCTGTTAGTTGAGGATAAGTCTTGTTTCTATTTTCAAATCCCATTGCTTTATACAATCCCTCAATACTCAAAAAATTAAGTGATTTAGCGTTGATGTATTCACATATTTGGTTGTTGTTCATATTTGCTGCAAGCAACTCTTTTTTTGTTGGTGTATCAACACCATAAAAATCAGGATATTTAATTTCAGGGCATGCTATCCTAACATGTACTTCTTTGGCGCCGGCGTCGTACAACATTTTAACAATTTTATGGGATGTTGTTCCTCTAACAAGAGAGTCATCGACTAGGACAATTATTTTATTTTTAATAGTAGATTTATTTGCATTAAGTTTTAATTTAACACCTAAACTTCTAATTTTTTGAGCTGGCTCTATAAAAGTTCTACCAACATAATGATTTCTGATTAAACCAAGATCAAATGGTATTTTAGTTAGTTGACTAAAACCTATAGCTGCGGCATTACCCGAGTCTGGAACTGGTACTACTAAATCTGCTTTTAATGAGTTTTCTTTTGCAAGTTCTGCTCCAAAATTTTTTCTATATTCATAAGCACATTTACCATTTAATAAACTATCTGGCCTTGAAAAATATATATATTCAAAAACACAAGGTCTAATTTTTTTAACAGGAAAAGGTTTTATGCTTACTAACTTATCATCTTGAACAGATACAATCTCACCATTTTCAACATCCCTAATATATTTAGCACCAATGATATCTAATGCACATGTTTCTGAAGCAAATACATAAGAGTTATTTAATTTTCCAATAACAAGTGGCCTTATTCCAAAAGGATCTCTAACTCCAATCAAAGTATTTTGGGTTAGCATTACTAATGCGTATCCACCTTGAATTTGAAATAATGCATCTATGATTTTATCAATAGTTTTTACTCTTTTAGATCTTGCAATTAGTTGCACAATTGTTTCTGTATCAGATGTCGTATAAAAAATAGCGCCATCCTCAACTAATTTTCTTCTGAGTGTTATTGCATTTGTTAAATTACCATTATGAGAAACCCCAATTCCTCCAGTGTTAGTATCTGCAAAAAAAGGCTGTATGTTTCTTAAAGTTGTACCTCCTGTAGTGCTATATCTATTGTGACCGATTGCATAGTTACCAGGTAGTGACTTTAAAACCTTCTCTTTATTAAAATTATCTCCAACTAAACCAAACCTTTTTTCTGAATGATATTTTTTGCCATCAAATGAAACTATTCCACAACCTTCTTGGCCCCTATGTTGTAAAGCATGCAAACCAAGTGCGGTTAAAGTTGATGCATCTTCATTATTACTAATCCCAAATACTCCACACTCTTCTTTAATTTTTGGGTTATAATTCTTGAACTTTTTCTTTAGTATCTTGATAGTCTTCTTCATTTGGAAATTCTTTAATTAAATAATTACTACCTTTTAGAACATATGGAAAGCTATAAGAATGGTCAAGATTTATTGGCCATTTTTTATGATTATAAATAATGTCTATTGTAGCAAAAATACATACAGAAATTACATACGCTCTTAGGAAACCAAAGAAAAAACCGAATATTTTATCTAACCTTCCTATTCCAGAATAACTCACCGCTCTACCGATTCCCTTGTTTATCATCAAAATTGTAAAAAGTATAATCACAAAAATTGATATTCCTAAAGCAATATCTAAAACGTATTCATTATCAATTATACCATCTACAAAGGGTTTAGTTTTTGGAAAAAGAAATAATGTTAAAACATATGCTAACAACCACTTGCTTGCAGACAATAAACTAAATACAAAACCTTTTGATGTACACTTAATTAAAGATAAAATTATTAATATTATAAAGATTAAATCAAAAATTAATATTTTATATAATATTTCTAAAATTTGCTCAGTCATTTATTTTAATGCCAAAGGGCTTTATTAAAATAATTAGACTTGGTAGCAAAGTTAAAACAAGTATCATTGCAAGCAACATTGCTATACCCGTGAAAATTCCAAAATAAATAGTTGGAATAAAGTTTGACAAAATGAGTATTGAAAAACCAAAAACTATAGTAATTGAAGTATTCAATATAGCTATACCGACTGTTGAGTGGCAAGTATTTATAACTTCGTTGTAATTATTGTTTTTTTTATATTCCTCAATAAATCTGTAAATATAGTGAATACTATTATCAACAGCAATACCGATTGTTATAGCTGCAATTGTTATTGTCATCATATCTAATGGAATATTTAATAATCCAATTAAACCCAAAATAGCGAAAGCAGCTATAAAATTTGGAATTACTCCAATTAAGGATATTTTTATATTCCTAAATAAAATTAAAAACATTAAAAAAATCCCAAGCATTACTAATCCAAGTGTTAAAATTTGAGATTTAAATAAACTTTGTAATAAATTATTGAATAGAATTAACACTCCACCAAGTTTAAAACTTTCTTCTTTTAGACCAATTTCACTTTTAAGTTCTGAGTTAATCTTATTTATTAACTGGTTTCTTCTTAAATTTTCAGACGAGTCTTTAATTCTTAAATTTATTCTAGCCTCATTATTATTCACTGAAATATATGGATCAACAATTTCTTTTTTAATTGTTTCAGGAAGTTTACTATATAGGACTCCCATTTCTAAAGTACCAAGTTCCTTATCATTGTTTAGTTTAGTTGCTATTTCTATAATTGAATAGAAAGATAAAACTTTACCTACATAATCCAATTTTTCTAAGTATAAATGAACGTTCTTTATTCTCTCGATTTTATCTTTAGTAAACCAATATTTGCTTTGGTCGTCTTCATTGCTTTCCTCATCCCAATCTTCAAATTGATCCTCTTCTTCACTTATTACCTCTATCTCTTCACTATCAAATTTTAGAATTATATTTAGTGGCGTTGTTCCTCCTAATTTTTCGTCGATTAGTTTCATACCTTTATAAATTTCTGTATCTTTGCTAAAATAATTAATGAAACTATTTTCAACTTTTAATTTTGAGATTCCAAATATGCTTAAGATAATTAAAATTATAGATATAGATAAAATTAATTTTATATTATTTATAGAATATTTTGAGAGCGTGTTTGTAAATAATGAAAATGACTTTTCCTCAACCTCAACTTTCTGATAGTCGAATATATTTAGTAATGTTGGAAGAAGAGAAAATGTAACTATAAAAGAAGTTAACAATCCAAATGACATCATAAGACCAAAGTCAATAATTGGTTTAATTTCACTAAAAATTAAAGAAAGAAATGCACACATTGTGGTGAGGACAGTATAAATAATTGGCCAAACCATTTTTTCTGTAGTTAATATAATAATTTCAAATAAAGATAAATTTGGAAATTCTTTTCTCAATTGTAGAAACCTTGTACTCATATGAATATTCATTGCCATAGTTAATATCAACATTAATGCAATAAAGTTTGAGGAGATCACTGTTACTTTCCAATTCATGATACCTAAAAAACCAGACATAATTAAAACTGAAAAAAAACAACTACTAATAGGAATAAAAATCCAAATTAATTTCCTAAAAACATACCATAAAGTAAATACGATAAATAAAAATACTCCAAAACCGAAGACGATTATATCATTCTTTATAAATGTCATCATATCATCAGCAATCATAGGAATCCCGCCTAAATGAATCTTACCAACATCCTCAAATGATTTTATAATTTCTCTTATTTCAATTATATTTTGGTGTCTCTCTTTTTTTAAAGAGTCTTTATAATTCTCAATTTCTTTTTTATTATCTAATGCACTGAACTGAGGTTTTTCTTTCTCCTTTAAGTTTACGATTATTCCGGTTGTTTTTGCGTCCTCGCTTATAACAAAGTTTCTAAAGACAGGGCTATTCAAAATTTCTTGAAAACCTCTATCTCTATCAATGTTTTCATCTTTTAAGGTTCTAAAATTTTTAATTCTATCCATTAAAGGCTCGTCGGAACTATCAAGTAGAGGAATATCTACAATTGTGATTACGTTATGAACCCAGTCTAAACTTTGAATTTTATACTTAAGACTTAGAATATTATTAATAGTATTTTCAGAAGTTATTTTTTCTTTGGGTGTTAGCGTTAAAACTAAAAATTCCTTTGCCCCAAATTTTTCGTTGATTTCATTTAAATATTTGAGATCAGGATCTCCCTCAATTAATAAAGTATCCGAAGAAGCATCTAATCTAAAATCTTTAGATTGATAACCAAAAAATATAGCTATCAATATTAACAATGATAAAATGATTTTGGGTTTACTTAGTATAAAATTTTGATAAATTTTAGAGATCATTTTGACTGCAAATATACTATTTTATATTAATTATTTACAGCATCTTTAAATTTAGTAAACATTTCTTCAAATTCTAGCATTACATTACCTGTTGGACCATGTCTTTGTTTACCAATTATTAATTCTGCTAAATGAGACACTTCATTCATTTTAGCCTGCCATTCAGCATGTTCAACTGTTGCAGGCCTTGGCTCTTTCGCTTTTAAATAGTATGACTCTCTATAAACAAACATAACAACATCAGCGTCTTGTTCAATTGAACCAGATTCTCTTAAGTCTGAAAGGAGAGGTTTTTTATCATCTCTTTGCTCCACTGCTCTAGATAGCTGAGATAACGCCAAAACAGGCACTGAAAGCTCTTTAGCTAGCGCTTTAAGTCCTTGAGTAATTTCAGATATTTCTTGAACCCTGCCTTCTTTTACAGCAAAAGTGGCTCTCATCAACTGTATGTAATCAATTACAACCATGTCTAATCCATAAAGTCTTTTTATACGCCTTGCTCTATTTGATAAAGCTGCAACACTTATTGCTGGTGTTTCGTCTATATATAAAGGAAGTTCTGAAATATTTTTTGATGTTTCTATAAATTGTTCAAACTGTTCTTCTGAAATTTTTCCACGTCTAATATCATTTGATTTAATTTTTGATTGTTCAGCGAGTATTCTAGTCGATAATTGTTCAGAAGACATCTCAAGAGAGAAGAAAGCAATTGAACCTTTATTACCAGTCTCTTGAATTTTTTTTGCTGCATGAAATGCTATGTTAGTAGCTAAAGCAGTTTTACCCATCGATGGTCTGCCAGCAATTATTATTAAATCTGATTTATGTAAACCACCTAATCTATCATCTAAATCTTTTAAACCAGTTGGTACACCAACCACTCCCTCCTCATTTTTATATGCACTAGATGCCATTTCTATAGTTTGCTTAATTGCTTCATCAAATTTTATTAATGAAGAGTTAAAAGATCCTTTTTCAGCTAGGTCGTAAAGAATTTTCTCAGAGTTTTCAATTATTGACTGTCCGCTCACATTAAGATCACTTATTTTTGCGCTATCAATAATATTTTCAGAGATCTTAATTAACTCCCTTCTTACATACATATCATAAATTATTTTAGAATATTCTATAGATTGACGTGACGATGTAGAAAATTTAGTAATCTTAATTAAGTACTCTGGAACGTTTAGATCATCTTTTTCATTCTCAAAATAACTTTTTAAAGTAATAGGGTTTGCCAACATTCCTTTATAAATTAGATTGTTTATTGAAGCATAAATTTTTTGGTGCAGTGGGTCATAAAAATTATTTTCAGATATAATAGAACTTATATCATCAAATATCTCATTCGATGTTAGTAGAGAACCTATTACCGCTTGTTCTGCCTCAATATTATTAGGTAGCTGTTTAATATCGCTTGATACGAGAGATAAATTTTTGGTCACAATTAAATATACATCTATTGTTAAATTATAAAACAAATTTATAATAATTTAACTCCTGGGGAAAAAAATGTATAATTTATTTACCTTGACCCAACGTATCAACTTTAATTTTTATCTCAGCTTGAACTTCTGAGTGTAAATCTATTTTTACTTTGAATGTTCCTAAAGACTTTATTTCTTTTAAAGGTTGTATTAATGAAGGCTTTATTTCAATTTTTTCATTTTCATGAATAAGTCTTGAAATTTCAGTAGGTTTTATTGAACCATAAAGATCATTATTTTCAGTTGCTAATTTTTTAACCACAAACAATTTGTTATTAATTTTGTCTAATAGCTGTTTTGCAATTTTTTTCTTCTCCATATCTTTTTTACCAAGCTCTATTTTTATTTTTTCAACTTGATCGATATTTTCTTTAGAAGCATATAGAGCTTTTTGATTTGCTAATAAGTAATTTCTTGCAAAACCCCTTTTAACGTCAATAATATCTCCAATTGTTCCAATTTTTTTTAAATTTTCTAATAATATTACTTTCATATCTAAACTAATGCTAGATTTCTCGCTCTTTTAATCGAGAGAGAAAGTTCCCTTTGTTTTTTTTGTGAAATATTTGTAATTCTTGAGGGTAAAATTTTACCATTTTCAGAAATATATCTTTTTAACAACTTAACATTTTTATAATCAACAGTTGGTGACCCCTTTGATGATAAAGGGCAAGCTTTTTTAAATTTATACTTATTGGGTTGGAATATGCTCAGCTTAGAGAAATTACTTGACCTGTTCTTTTTTGAATTATTTTTTTTATTTTTCATTTATTTTTTCTTCTTTAATAAAATAATTAGTTTCAAGATCAAATTTCTTAACTTTAACTGTTAAAAACCTTAACAAATTTTTGTCTAATCTTTCATTTTTTTCTAGCTCTTTAATTAAAGATCCTTCACATTCTATTTTAAAATGAATATAATTTCCTTTTTTATTTTTTTTTATTAAATAAGATAAATTCATCAATCCCCAGTCTTGGGTTTGCACTATATTACCTTTATTTTTAAGTATAAAATCTGAATACTTTTCTTTAATTTGTTTAATTTGAGATATTGAAGTATCTTGTCTAGTGATAATTGTATGTTCGTAATTGTTCATTATATATATAAAAAAAATTGATATACTATTATAATAGTTTTAATACAATAGTTAATATTATAAGAGAAATTAAATGTTTTCTGTAGTTTTTCCAGGTCAAGGATCGCAAAAAATAGGCATGGCCAAGGAATTTTTTGATAAATTTGAACTTGTTAAAAAGATATATAAAGATGCTGACAATTTACTGGAGTTACCAATTTC
>NZ_CVSI01000015.1 GCF_001179985.1 Candidatus Pelagibacter communis
TTCTTGAACAATTATACCTTGTTCTTTTTCTGAATCTTCTATTTCAAGCATGGCCTGATGTTTGTTTGGATCTAATTTTTCACCAAGAGCAGAAATTTCGTCGATCTGATTTTTTTTAAAAATTGATAAGATATCCTTATAAATAATATCAAGATGCTCAATTATTTTATCTTTATTACTTTTTTCAAGACTTTCATCGTTAATAATAGATAATTTAGATCTCTCCAAGTTGTCTGTAAGATTTAAGCATTCTTTCGCAAGTGCCATACCCCCATATTCATATGCTTCATCTTTTTCTTTTTCATATCTTCTTCTTTGGTTTTCCAATTCAGCATAGCTTCTAGTTAACTTATCCTCAGTGTCTTTTAATTTGTCTTCTATTTTCAACTCCTCCTTTTGTTCATTTTCGGAGTTATTTTCATTATTAGATATTTCGTCTTTATTATCTACTTTTGAGGTATTTTCGTTTTCTTTTTCCATAGTTATTTATATGGTATGTAAATTAGATATTTCTAGATGAAACCCAAAAAAATTTCAGAACTGTTAATTGGCACTAATAACAAGGGTAAATTAAGAGAAATTAAAGCTTTATTGCCAAAAAACATTAAGATTTTTTCAACTTCTGACTTTAATTTAAAAAGTCCAAGGGAAAATGGAAAAACATTTAAAGAAAATTCTTTTATAAAAGCTAAGTTTTTTTCGAAAAAAAGTGATCAAATTTGTATCTCAGATGACTCTGGACTAGAAATTAAAGTTTTAAATAATCAACCTGGTATTTACTCGGCTCGATGGGGAGGAAAAAATAATGATTTTGATCTAGCAATTAAAAAAGTATTTAAAAAATTAGATAAAAAAATGCCTGGTTGGAGAAATAAAATAATAAAAGCCAATTTTATCTGTGCCTTAACAATTTATTGGCCAAGTGGAAAATACAAAACATCAATTGGAAAAATTTATGGAAGAATATCAAATATCAAGGCTGGGACAAAAGGGTTTGGATATGATCCAATTTTTATTCCTCATGGGTCAAAGAAAACATTTGGTCAAATTTTACCAAAAAAAAAATATAAAATTGACCACAGATATAAAGCTTTTCAAAAAATTAAAAAATTTTTATAAACTTACCATTCTCAACTTTATAGAAGTTAAGTTTATGACTGATTTTTTTATCTTTGATCTCAAAAACTCCAGTTTTACCTTTAAATATATTTTTTTGATCAAAAATCTTGTTAATATTTTCTAAATTGTTTTTTTTTGTCAAATAATAAACTAGTCCAACTAAGTCATAACTTAAAAATGAAATCTGGTTTGGGTAGCTATTAAATTTTTTAAAAAATAATTTATAAAAAATATCATAATTTTCTTTGTTAATTGATGGAAAATAAATATTTTGTGAACTATCTTCTTTAAGTAAACTTTCATCGAACCATTGATTAAGAGTTATAAAATGAGCCTTTTTTGTAGATACATCGGTGTAAATAAGTGATGTTATTACACTTTTTAATGACTCATCAAAATCTGAAATTATAATTGAGTCAAAACCTAACTTTCCTATCGTATCCTTTTTTTCAAGATTTTTTATTTTTTTTTCTTTATTTGG
>NZ_CVSI01000016.1 GCF_001179985.1 Candidatus Pelagibacter communis
CAAAAACGATGTGGATGTTGGAAACGCTGGAAGCAATTTAGATACTGATACTTATAATATTACTTATTACGATACCACAGCTATAAAAGACGATACAAAGTTTTTAGATAAAATTTTTGGGATTGGTAAATTAAGTTCTGATTTATTAACTGTTCTAGATGGGCAAAATTTAACGGCAGAGAGAGACGGTCTTCAAATGTATGGAACATTTAGAATTAAAGATGAAATAAAAAAAGATAATCTCATTTTAATTCCTTACCAAAGATTTGATGTTGGTCATACTATTTTAGGATCTTATCAAGAATCTGGTCTGGGAGCTATAAATGTTAGGAAACAACATGTTAGGTCCAAAAAAATAAGAGCAGGTTTATCAGCTATTGAGGATTTATCTAATGATAAATATACTTTTAAGAGACACGGCAAATTAGAATATGTTGCAGATGTCGATCGCTCTTCAAATTTTAAATATAACTATGTTGGTGATAGAAACACTAGTTTTAATGATAACTTGCATTCAGAAGCTTTTCACAACATCAATGGTGAAATTGGTATTGATATAGTTTTGCCTGATAGCTTTAGTATATTTTTAATATATGAACGTAATCAAGCAATCGACTCAGGACATACAGATAAATTACATCTCGCTGTTGGATATCTACCTAACAAAGAAACAAATTTTGCCTTTTCAATAGATGGAACTGATAGCATGAAATCAAATTATGCATTCAGTAAAAATATTAATGATTATAATATTGATCTAAAATTAACTAATGATTTGATGCAACCTGACGAATACGATGAAATTTCATTTAATTTAAAACGTCAGTTTTAGTTTAAAAATGAAAAAAAATAATACCTACATATTTTTATCTATCTTTTTTTTTCTCATATCTAAAATTTTTGCTCAAAATGCTCATGCAACTTTAAATAGTGGTGATCATGCTACACCTCTCTTTGTACAAAACTTTAGTGTTAGTGGTCAAGATACAGGGCCAAAAGGAATCACTTTTAATAATGATGGAACAAAAATGTATGTCACTGCAACGACTAATGATAAAATATACGAGTACACTCTGACTAGTGCCTTCGATATATCCACTGCTTCTTATAGAGGTTTTTTTAATTTTAATGGTAATTCTTTCAGCGTAAAATTTAATAACGATGGAACAAAGATGTTTACTGTAAGTTATTGGGATACTGGTGCAGCTATAAAAGAATTTTTACTTAGTACACCTTTTGATATAACATCAATCTCGGGGAATGGCACTACACCTGAAACCACTTTTAATTTTAAACCTTACGATAACAAACCTTTTGGTCTTGATTTTAATAACGATGGTACAAAAATGTTTGTTACTGGGAATAATGGAGATGATATAAACGAGTTTTCATTAAATGTGGGTTTTGATTTCTCCGAAGGTATTAATTTTGTACAATCAAAAGATCTGACACATCCCATGAGTTTGGCTACAAATGAAGATGAACCATTTGGTATAGAGTTTAATGAAGACGGCACAACTATGTTTGTAATAGGATCAAAAGGTAATGATGTTAATCAATACTCTTTATCTACAGCTTTTGATATCTCAACTTTATCTTTTGTAGGCGGTTTACATTTAAACACTCAGGAAATTAACCCATCTGGTATAGCATTTAGTGCTTCTGGATTAAAAATGTTTATTGTTGGTGACGACGGGGACGAGGTAAATGAGTATCATTTAAAATGTCCTTATAATCTTTTCATAGGAAAATGTAATTCAATTACAAAAAATAAAGATAGAACTGGAATTGCATTAGGTCAAATAGAAATTGCTAAAAGAACTATTGATCATTCAGTAGATACTGCATTAAACCGATTAAAGTGGATTAGAAGAAATAAAGACAAACAAAATTTATCAAACCTAAATATTGATATTAATTTTACCAATCAAAGATTGGCTTCTTTAACTGAAATTGTTAGAGCATCAGCTGTTAACAATAAAAATAAAGACGAAGATGTGTTTTATTGGAGTGAGGGAAGTATTTCTGTTGGAAGAATTGGAGATACAAGTATTTCATCTACAAAAAAAATCGATATGGATGCTTTAACTTTCGGTGTGGATAAATTTACTGATAATAAAGGAATAGCGGGCTTAGCATTTAGATTGGGTAGAAATAATGTTGATGTAGGAACTGCTGGAAGCAATTTAGATACTGATACTTATAATATTACCCTTTATTCAACATCACCAATAGAAGGTGATACAAAATTTTTAAATAAAATTATTGGGTTTGGTAAATTAAATTCTGATTTATTAACTGTTCTAGATGGACAAAATTTAACAGCTGATAGATCTGGCCATCAAATATATGGAACAATAAGAATAAAAAATGAAATTAAAAAAAATAATTTAACTTTTATTCCTTCAGGAAGATTTGATATTGGTCACACTATTTTAGGATCTTATAAAGAGTCTGGTGCCGGGGCAATTGATGTTCAAAAACAACATATAAGATCAAAAAAAATTCGAGCTAGTCTTGCAGCTGTGGAAGACATATCTAACGATAGGTATAATATAAAGAGACATGGTAAAATCGAATACGTTGCAGATATCGACCGTTCTTCAAACTTTAAATACACTTATGTGGATGATGGAAGTGTAGATTTCAATGATACTTTACACTTAGAAGCTTTTCACAACATCAATGGTGAAATTGGTATTGATGTAGTTTTACCTGATAGTTTTAGTATATTTTTAATATATGAGCGTAATCAAGCAATCGACACGGGGCACACTGATAAAGTGCATATTGCTGTTGGATATCTTCCTAACAAAGAGACTAATTATGCTCTTACAATTGAGGGCTCAGAAAATCTTTTATCAAAATTAGAAGTTAAAAAAAATATTAATGGGTTTAATTTAGGTTTTAACATCAAAGATGATTTAGCAAATTCAGGTGATTATAAAGAGGCTAATTTCACATTAAATAAAGTCTTTTAATTTAAATTTTAAGGGTTAAATTAATTTCTTTAAAATTTAGATGAGCACGCTTAAAAAAACACTTTTATTTTTAACTTTTTATTTTTGCATATCTAATATTTTTATTCAAAACGCTAATGCCATTTTACAGAGCGGCGACACACTTTCTACTTCCAATTATGAAGTAAGAACATTTGATGTTTCAGGTGAAGAAGCTGGGCCGAGAGATGTTACATTTAGTAATGATGGAAAAAAAATGTTTGTTGTTGGAAACGTTGGTGATGATGTAAATGAATATACTCTATCAGAAGCATTTAACATATCGTCAGCTGTTTTTGTCGATAGCTTTTCAGTTGCCAGTGAAGATGGTAATCCAATGTGTGTTAGGTTTAATAATGATGGATCAAAAATGTTTATTGCAGGAAGATCACAAAAAAAAGTATTTGAATATTCGCTCTCTGTAAATTTCGATATATCAGAAGCTGACTATACTGGAAATTCTTTTGATGTCTCATCGGAAGTTGCCAGCGTATTTCTTGGTCTAGCTTTTAGTCATGATGGAACCATGATGTATGTTACCGATGGTCAGAAGGCTATTTCAACCAGAAGTATTTATCAATATTCATTGAATAAAAGTTTTGATTTGTCTGGTGGAGCTAATCTTTTAAGATCAGCTAAAACAACAGTTAATATAGAAACTCTAACAACTAATGAAATTGAACCAAGTGGTATAGCGTTTAATAAGAATGGAACAAGAATGTTTTTGGTAGGAACAAATGGTAATGACGTTAATCAATATACTCTATCTGAAGGTTTTAACATTTCTACAGCTTCCTTTGATGGTGGTGTAAACAGAAGTAATAACCCTAATGGTATAGACTTTAGTCCTGATGGATTAAGAATGTTTATTGCAGATACTACACTCCAACTAGTACAAGAGCATCACTTGCCTTGTCCGTTCAACCTTTTTGCAGGAAAATGTGAAAAGATTACTCAAAATAGTGACCGTGCTGGAATAGCAGAGGCTCAATTGGAACTTGCAAAAAGAACAATTAATATATCAACAAATTCAGTTTTAAATAGATTGAAGTGGATAAAAAGAAACGAAGATAAACAAAATTTATCTAATCAGAATATTAAATTAAACTTTTCAAATACCATGCTTTCATCCTTAAACCAATTACCTATTTCATCCTTTAAAAAAATATCAAAGATTAAAAAAAATACTGAGTCTAATAAAAAATATTTTTACTGGAGCGAGGGCAACATTATGCTAGGAAGAGTTGGGGATACTAGCATTGCATCTACAAAGGAAATTAGTACAAATTCTTTAACTTTTGGTCTTGACAAATTCACTGATGATTATGGTATCGATGGATTAGCTTTCAGATTTGGAAGGGATGATGTTGATGTTGGTAATTCTGGAAGTCATTTAGATTCTAATACATTTAATGTAACCTATTACAATACATCGCCCGTAGAAAATGATACAAAATTTGTAGATAAAATTTTTGGGATAGGAAAATTGAGCTCTGACATTATCACTGATGTTAGTGGAAATAAATTGACAGCTAAAAGGAAAGGATACCAACTTTACGGAACTTATAGGCTTAAAGATGAATTTGTAAAAGGTAAATTAACTTTTATATCTTCCGAACAATTAGATTTAGGACATACTCTTTTAAAGAGATATAAAGAATCTGGAAAAGCAGAAGCAGCCATAAGTGTTAAGGACCAACATGTTGGAACATTAAATTTAAGAAAATCAATTGCTGTAGTTGAAGATTTATCAAATGAAAAATATGAATTCAAAAGGCATGGTAAAATAGAATATTTAGCTGATATTGATCGGTCTTCCAAGATTAAGTATACTTATGCTAATGATCCATCAAATTCTTACACGGATAAACTACATATAGGCTCTGTTCATAATATTAATGCTGAAATTGGTTTAGATTTAATTTTCCCTGATAGATATAGTATATTTTTAATTTATGAGAGAAATCAAGCTATAAATTCTGGTCACAATGATAATTTGTATATTGCAATAGGATATTTACCTTATGATGGTGCCGAATATGCATTTACAATCAATGGTTCAGAAAATTTATTATCGAAATTAGAATTTAAAAAAGATGTAAACGGTTTGAATTTAAGCTTTAATGTTAATGATGATTTAACAAATTTAGGTGAAAACAGAGAAGCTAATATTGTATTAAATAAAGTCTTTTAATTTATTTCAATAAGATTAAACTCAAAAAAAAGAGGTATATATGAGTTATCAATGGGACAATAAAAAACCAACAGCACAAATGCTTGGACGTTGGCAACCATTTCACGATGGTCATTATGCTTTATTTGAAGAAATTATAAAAAAAACAGGACAAGTTTGTATCCAAATAAGAGATGTACAAGGTGTTGATGACAATCCATTTGATTTTGAAACAGTAAAAAAAAAAATAGAAGAAAGATTAAATCCAAAGTTTGAGGGAAGATTTAAAATAGTATTGGTACCCAACATTACAAATATTTGCTATGGACGAGGAGTAGGATATAAAATTGAAGAAATTGTATTACCAGAGGACATTCAAAAAATATCAGCAACAAATATTAGAAAAAAAATGCGTGAAGATGGAGAACTTGAGTAAAATGTCAGTTCTTTTAAAAGATTTAGGTAATGGTATTAAAAATATAATTATAAATGATCCTAAAACATATAATTCACTTTCTTTTAAAACATTAGGATCTTTAATAAAGATATTTAAAAAATTAAATAACGATAATAAAACTCATGTCATTGTCATAAGTGGAAATGGTAAAGGTTTTAGTGCTGGTCATAATTTAAAAGAGGTTAAAGGTTTAAAAATAAGATCCAAATACTTAAAACTATTCAATTTATGTTCTAAATTAATGATTGATATAGTTGAATGTAGAAAACCAGTTATTGCAAAAGTTCACGGATCAGCTTACGCAGCAGGATGTCAATTAGCTGCTAGTTGCGATCTAACTTATTCATCATCAGATGCAAAATTTGCAACACCAGGAGTAAACATAGGTTTATTTTGTAGCACACCCATGGTTGCTGTCAGTAGAAAAATTAATAGAAAAAGAATGATGAAAATGCTTTTAACAGGTGAACCTATTAATGCAAAATACGCAAAAGAAATTGGTTTAATCAATGATTATTATCCAAAATCAAAATTAAATAAAAAAGTTTTAGAAGTTGCAAAAGTTATTTCATCTAAATCTAATGCCTCAATAAGAATTGGAAAAAAAGCTTTTTATAAACAATTAGAGATGCCATTAAAACAAGCTTACACATATACCAGTAAAATGATGACTTTAAATATGATGAAACAAGATGCCAAAGAGGGCATATCTGCTTTTTTAGGTAAAAGATCACCAAAATGGAAAAATAAATAATGCAAGAAATAGAAATTATTTTAAAAAATTCAAAAACAATTGCAATGATTGGAGTTAGCTCTTTAAAAGAAAAAGAGGATAGAACAAATTTAAAAAGAAAACCTTCAACAATTGTTATGAAGTATATGCAAGAATTTGGTTATAAAGTTATACCGGTCAATCCATTTGCAGTAGGAGAAATAATTCATGGTGAGAAAGTAGTGGCTAAACTAAGTGATATAAATGAAAAGATAGATATCGTTAATGTATTTAGACCATCCAAAGAAACCCCTGCAATAGCAGAAGATGCAGTTAAAATTAACGCTAAAGTTTTATGGTTACAGTATGGAATTAAAAATGACGCAGCAGAGAAAATAGCGAATGATGCAAAAATCAAGTATATTTCTAATCGCTGCATTAAACAGGATTATCAAAATATTTTTCAAAAAGTTAATCCAGTTTTTCCAGCATTAAAAAATTAAACAAACCGTAAA
This sequence comes from Candidatus Pelagibacter communis, assembly GCF_001179985.1. Taxonomy (GTDB): domain Bacteria; phylum Pseudomonadota; class Alphaproteobacteria; order Pelagibacterales; family Pelagibacteraceae; genus Pelagibacter; species Pelagibacter ubique_J. The sequence continues at coordinate 6,857 of NZ_CVSI01000016.1, forward strand.
ATGCTGAGAATATTTTTAATTTCATTTTTTTTATTTAATTCCAACGCTTTTGCTGAAGATTTAAAAAAAGTTTATTTTGGTGGAGGATGTTTTTGGTGTATGGAAGAATCTTTTGATAAAGCCAAAGGTGTAAAAGATGTGATATCTGGATATTCTGGAGGTACAACTAAAAATCCAACATATAAAGAAGTAACTTACGGAAACACAGGACACTTTGAAGTAGTTGAAATTGTTTACGATAGTAAAATTACGAACTTTGAAAACTTATTAAATATATTTTGGAAAAATATTGATCCTTTCGATAAGGCTGGTCAATTTTGTGACAAAGGATATAGCTACAGATCAGTTGCTTTTTACCAAAACCAAGAGCAAAAAAATTTAATAGAAAAAAGAATCAAAGAAATTGAGTCTCAGTACAATAAAAGTGTTGTAACTTATGTTAGAGATTTTGATAAGTTCTATAAAGCTGAAGATTACCACCAAAATTATTATCAAACAAATTTTATTAATTACTTACTTTATAAAAAGGGTTGTGGTAGAGAGAATAGACTAGAACAAATCTGGAAAAAATGAAAAATATTTTTATTGTCTATGGTCACTACAATCAAAATTCATTTAACGCAGCTATAAAGAATACATTTACAGAGGCAGCAGAAAAAAAAGGTCACACTGTAGATTGTGTTGATTTATATAAAGAGAATTTCAATCCAGTTTATGCAGGCGAAAAACCAGACGAAGTAGTTTTAGATCATCAAAAAAGAATTGATAAATCAGACATAATAGTTTTAGTTGCACCTATTTGGAACTATCGAATGCCAGCAATTGTAGAGGGCTGGATTGATAGAGTTCTTTCACCTCCTTGGGCATTTACTTTTAAAAAGTTATTTGGAAATTACGGTTACCCAAAAGGAAATTTAAAAGGAAAAAAAGTTATTATATTTTGTACTTATGGATCACCAAGATTTGCAGTCACAACTTTCTTTTTGAATATGCCTATAAGGCGATTAAAAAGAGGAGTTTTTTATATCTGTGGTATCAAAGATGTACTTTACAGAAGATATTTTGAAGTTCCTTTTGTATCAGATGAAAGAAGAAAAAAATATTTAAGAGACGTAGAAAATACTGCTATTAGTTTATAATTTATTTTTTTAGCTTATTAGAAAATTTTAAATTCTCAGAATTAAATTTTAATGAATTTTCTTTTATATATTGATCCATAATTTTAACTTTTTCATCTTCAAACTCTGCAACTTTTCTTTGATTTAAATCAACATACAATGATAAAACCTCTATTGTTGAGGCAACATATTTTTTTTCTTTATGAATCATTTCAAGTTTGTATTGAAGTCTTTTTTTGTCATGATCAAAAAAAATTAAGTTAACATCTACATCTTCTCCTTCTTTTACTTCTTGATTATATGTAATATGAGATTCAACAACCATTGTACTTTTTTTTGTGGTTTTTGCAGATTCTTCTCCCATTTGGAACTTGTTCATTAATATTTCTGCACCAAACAAATCAAATATCAAAACGTAGTATGCGACATTCATGTGCCCATTATAATCCGTCCAATCCTTAATTATTTTTTTGGATGTTAAATAAAGAGTCATTTTTTCTTAAATTTACACTTAAATATTATATTATAAAATTGTGAAATTTAATATTTTTAAAATATTTTTTTTAATAATTATTTTTTTTAATACAAAATTTTCTTATGCAGAAATTTTGAAACCTAATATTTCTATTTTGCCATCTGAAGTTGTCAAAATACAATTAAGCAGTTTACAAAATAACAATTCTCCCAATATCGACTCTGGAATTTTACAAACTTGGGAATTTGCACACCCAAAAAATAAAAGTTTTACAGGTCCGTATGATAAATTTAAAAATATGATTAAAAAAGATACATATTCAATCTTAATTAATCATAAGTCGCACGAGGTAAAAGAGATGTTTAAAAATGAAAACGTTGCTACATACGAAGTAGTTATTTTAGGAAAAGATAAAAAATTTTATAAATTTAAGTGGCAGGTTGAAAAGTATAATAAAGAGGGACCACTTAAAAATTGCTGGTTAACGACAGCTGTTTTAGCGCCAAAAGTATTAGGTTCTTCCGTTTAATTGTTCTCTGCAGGTTTAACTTTTCCATTTTCCATCTTTGGAGGCGAATATTTTGTATCTGGAAGGAAACTGTTATCGAACCTTAAATAAACCAAGGTTAAAATCAAAAGTATCAAACTAATCAATGCAAGGGGCAAAAAAGGTAATTTTTTCTCTGATAATTTAAAAGCAAATTTAATTAAATAAAAAGTTATAAAAGGAGCTAAAATGCTTAATATAATTAATATTTTTTTTGTCATAGTGCGTCATTAGAATTATATATTAAAATTCTCATTTTGGTAATTTCACAATATGTCCAAGCCTCCATTTTATCTAAGAATCCCAATTTTGATGGCAATCCTTTGCTTACCACCTATTGGCGCAAACCAAATTGGATGGTACTTTTGGGGTAAAGAAGTAGGTCTTAATTGTGGAATGATTGTGGGCGCAATTAGCGTTACAGTAGCAGGCTATCTTATGTATATAAAAGATTGGCGAGACTTTGAAGATGATTAGCAAAATTTATGTTTCGTAAATTATTAAAATTTAGTAAAAGTTTACTGTGAAATCTAAAAGTAAAGTAGTTGTTGTTGGAGGTGGGGTAGTAGGAGTTAGCGCGCTATACCATTTAGCAAAAAAAGGTTGGTCTGATGTTGTTTTAGTTGAAAGAAAAGAACTTACTTCAGGATCGACTTGGCACGCAGCAGGGCTATTACCTTTATTCAACATGAGCTATTCAGTTGGTCAATTACATAAATATGCAGTTAACTTGTACGGTAAGTTAGAAGAAGAGACAGGAAAAAATGTAGGCTTCAGTAGAGTATCTAATATTAGACTTGCAAACAATAAAGATAGAATGGATGAATATTTTCAGTATGCAGGTGTAGCACAAACAATTGGGGTTGATGTAAAATTTTTAACTCCAGATCAAGTAAAAGAAATTTGGCCACTATGTAATACATCTGACTTAGTTGGTGCGATCCAACATCCTGAAGATGGTTACATTCAACCAGCAGATTTAACACAAGCTTTAGCTACAGGAGCTAGGAACAGAGGCGCAGAAATTTATAGAAACACAACAGTTGTCGGAATTAAACAAACTAAAAATGGTTGGGTTGTTGAAACTGATAAAGGATCAATAGAGTGTGAACATGTAATTTCTTGTTCAGGAAATTTTGCAAGACAAACTGGTAAAATGGTGGGATTAGATATTCCTGTTATACCAGTAGAACACCAATACATTGTTACAGAACCTCATCCAGAAATTCAAAAAAGAAAAAAAGAAGGTTTACCAGAAATGGGAGTTTTAAGAGATAGTGATAGTAGATGGTATATGAGAGAAGAAGCAGGAGGATTAATTTTAGGTCCATATGAAGATGGTGCTCCAGCATGTTATGTTAATGGACCATCTAAAGAGTCAGAGTATGAATTGTTTCAAGAAGATTTAGATAGACTAGCACCCCATATAGAAGGCGCGATACACAGAGTCCCAGCTTTTGGTGAAGTTGGAGTTAAGAAAGTTTATAACGGTGCAATTTGTTATACACCTGATGGAAATCCAATTGTTGGACCAGCTTGGGGATTAAAAAATTTTTGGATTAATGAGGGACATAGTTTTGGAATAACCGCGGCTGGAGGAGCGGGTTGGCAATTAGCTGAGTGGATTGTCGATGGAGAGCCTACAATTGATATGCTTGGTGTTGAACCAAGAAGATACGGTGACTATTGCTCTAAATCATATTTAATTAAAAAGAATGAAGAAGCTTATAGCCACGTTTTTATAAATCATTTCCCAGATGAAGAAAGACCTGCAGCAAGACCTTTAAGAACAGCTCCGTGTTACGATAGAATGAAAAATTTAGGTGCTGTGTTTGGTCAAAAATTTGGATGGGAAAGACCGAATTTTTTTGCAACAGATGGAATGGAACAAAAAGATGATTGGTCATTTAGAAGATCCAAATGGTTCAGTGCTATAGAAAAAGAATGTAAGAATGTAAGAGAAAATGTTGGCTTGTTAGATATGACGGCTTTTGCAAAATGTAGAATAAAAGGACCTGGTGCTGAGGCTTTTTTAGATAAACTTGTAGCAAATAAATTACCAAAAAAAATTGGAAGAATTAATCTTTGCCACGCACTAAATACAAAAGGGGGAGTTCACTCAGAATTTACAATCATGAGAGAGTCTGAAACAAGTTTTTATCTTGTGTCCGCTGGTGCTTTTCAAAGATTAGACCATGACTGGATTTTAAAATGGATGCCAAATGATGGATCTGTTCAATTTGAAAATTTAACAAATAGCAATGGCGTTCTTGTTGTTGCTGGACCAAAAGCTAGAGAGCTAATGCAAAAAGTTTCAAAAGACGATTTTTCAAATGAAAACTTTAAGTGGTTAAGTTCTAAAATGGTTGATGTAGGTTATGCACCTGTTAATGCAATGAGAGTGAATTTTGTAGGAGAGCTTGGATGGGAACTTCATCATCCAATTGAATATCAAAATCACATTTTCGATAAATTAATGGAAGCAGGAAAAGATTTAGGAATTAAACCTTTTGGTATTAGAGCTATGAATAGTTTAAGAGTTGAAAAATCATACAAACTGGTTGGTACAGAATTATCTATCGAATACTCACCATATGAAAGTGGTTTAGATAGATTTATTCACCCAAATAAAGGAAGCTTTATAGGTTTAGAAGCTTTAAACAAGTGGAGAGAAAAGGGATTTAATAATAAATTAGTCACATTAGAAATTCATAATCCAAAAGACGCAGATGTTCTTGGAAACAATCCTATTTATGAAAATGGAAGTGTTATTGGAAGAGCAACAGGTGGTGATTACGGTTTTAGATTAGGTAAATCAATTGCACTAGGCATGGTTAAACCAGAGCTTGGTAATGTAGGACAGAAATTAAAAGTTGAAATTTTAGGTGAGAAATATGATGCAACCATTCTGGATGAAAGTCCTTATGATCCAGAAAATAAGTTATTGAGAGCATAATGAAAATATTAGTGGCTGTAAAAAGAGTAATTGATTACAACGTCCAAGTTAGAGTAAAGGATGATGGAACCGGTGTTGTAACTGACAATGTAAAGATGTCAACCAATCCACCAGACGATAATGCAATCGAAGAAGCGGTAAAAATAAAAGAATCAGGTAAAGCTAAAGAGGTTATAGCAATTACAATAGGAGATGATAAAGCTCAAGAAACAGTAAGAAAAGCTCTTGCTGTAGGAGCGGACAGAGGTATTCATGTTAAAGTTGATGGAATAGTTGAACCACTAGCTGTTTCTAAAATATTAAAAAAAATAGTTGAAAAAGAAAATCCAGATTTAGTTTTTATGGGCAAACAAGCAATTGATGATGATTGCAATCAAACAGGTCAAATGTTAGCTGCAATATTAAATTGGCCACAAGCAACTTTTGCCTCAAAAATTGAGGTTAAAGAAAAATCTTTAGAAGTCACTCGAGAAATTGATGAAGGTTTAGAAACGATAGAGGTAAATATACCTGCGATTGTAACCTGTGATCTAAGACTTAATGAACCAAGATATGCATCATTACCAAATATTATGAAGGCAAAGAAAAAACCTTTAGAGCAGTTAAATGCATCTGATTTAGGGGTTGATACTAAAGCGAGAATCGAGCAAATTAAAGTAGAAGAACCGCCAAAAAGAAAAGCTGGTATAAAAGTCGCAAGTGTATCAGAATTGGTTCAAAAATTAAAAAATGAGGCTAAAGTAATATAATGTCAGTTTTATTAATAGCGGAACATAATAACTCAGATCTTAGACCATTTACTTTTAACGCAGCAACAGCCGCATCAAAAATCAATGAAAATTTACATGTTCTAGTTCTTGGAAACAAATCAGATAGCGTTGCAAAAGCTGCAAGCGAAATACCATTAGTCAAAAAAGTGATCCATGTTGATAATGAAATATTTGATAATTTTACTGCTGAAAATTACACATCTACGATTTTAAAGCATGTAGATAATTATTCACACATTGTTTGTTCAGCAAATACGTTTGGAAAAAATTTAATGCCCAGGGTGGCAGCATTACTAGATACGTCACAAGTTAGCGATATAGTAAATGTTATTTCTGAAGATACTTTTTTAAGACCAATTTATGCAGGTAACGCATTTGCAACTGTTAAAAGCACCGATAAAAAAAAATGTGTAACTATTAGACCAACATCTTTTGATCCAGCACCTTCAACCGGAGGATCAGCAGAAATAGTTAAATCTGAGCCAGGAGATAAGTTTGAAAGTTCAAAATTTGTAAAGAGAGAAGAAATAAAATCTGATAGACCAGAGTTAGGTACTGCAAGAGTTGTTATTTCTGGTGGAAGAGGAATGCAAAATTCAGATAACTTTAAATTGATTTCTGCTATCGCAGATAAACTTAACGCAGCGATAGGAGCGTCAAGAGCAGCTGTCGATGCAGGTTATATCACTAACGATCATCAAGTAGGCCAAACTGGTAAAGTTGTTGTGCCCGATTTGTACATTGCGGTTGGAATATCTGGAGCTATCCAACACTTAGCTGGAATGAAAGAGAGTAAAGTAATCGTTGCAATCAACAAAGACGGAGAAGCTCCAATTTTTAGTGTTGCAGATTATGGGCTAGAGGCAGACTTGTTTGAAGCATTACCTCAATTTTTAGAAGAATTAAATAAACTCAATAGTATTCAAAAGTAATTCATGACTAGAGAAGTTATGGAATATGATGTTGTTATTGTTGGTGGAGGACCATCAGGATTAGCAACAGCAATAAAACTGAAACAATTAAATTCTGAAATCAATGTCTGTGTTTTAGAAAAGGGAGCAGAAATTGGTTCACATATTTTATCAGGAAATGTTTTTGAAACGAGAGCTTTGGATGAATTAATACCTAACTGGAAAGAATTAAACTCACCAATTAAAACTAAAGTTACAAAAGAAAAATTTTTATTTCTTGGAAAAACAAAATCAATTAGTTGGCCAACATGGCTGCTACCAAAAGTTCAACAAAATCATAAAAATTACATTATAAGTCTTGCAAATTTGTGTAGATGGTTAGCTGAAAAAGCAGAAACATTAGGTGTAGAAATATTCCCAGGCTTTCCAGCATCAGATATTTTGTACCATGAGGATGGCTCTGTAAGAGGTGTTATCACTCAAGACATGGGTTTAGATAAAAACGGAGAAAAAAAAGATAGCTACGAGCCTGGAATGGAACTACATGCAAAAGTAACTGTTTTTGCCGAAGGCTGTAGAGGACACTTAGGAAAAAATTTAATTAAAAAATTTGATTTGAGTAAAGGAAAAAATCCACAGCAGTACGGTATCGGTTTTAAAGAAATTTGGAAAGTAGATGAAAAAAATCATGAAGAAGGATTAGTTATGCACACTGCTGGTTGGCCATTAGACAATAATACATACGGTGGAAGTTTTGTTTATCATGCTGAAAACAAAGAAGTTTATTTAGGATATGTAATTGGTTTAGATTATCAAAATCCTCATCTCTCTCCTTTTGATGAATTTCAAAGATTTAAAACACATCCTGCAATTTCGAAAATGCTAAATGGAGGTAAAAGAATTTCATATGGTGCAAGAGCATTAATTGAGGGAGGAATTCAAAGTCTCCCAAAAATGTATATGCCTGGTGCTTTATTAATTGGATGTGATGCAGGTACTTTAAATATGCCTAAAATAAAAGGTTCGCACACAGCAATGAAAAGTGGCTTAATAGCTGCAGAAACAATAGTTGAGCATCTAAAAGATAAAAAAGATTTATCAATATATGAGCAAAAATTTAATAAAAGCTGGGCTTATGAGGAATTACATGCAGCAAGAAATGTTAAACCAAGCTTTAGTTGGGGTTTAATTTTAGGAATTATTTTTACTGGGATTGATCAAATATTATTTAGGGGAAAGCTACCATTCACATTGAAACATAAGCATGCAGATCATGAAACTTTAAAACCAGCAAATAAAATGCCAGTTATAGAGTACCCAAAACCAGATAATATCTTAACTTTTGATAAAACTAGCTCTGTATATTTAACTGGAACAAATCACGAGGACAATCAGCCAGTACATCTCCAGCTAAAAGATAAAGAGTTACCAATAAAATATACTTTAGAAAAATATGATGAACCTGCACAAAGATATTGTCCGGCAGGTGTTTACGAAGTTCAAAATGAAAATGGTTCACCTAAATTTGTAATAAATGCTCAGAATTGTATCCATTGTAAGACATGTGATATAAAAGAACCTTCCCAAAATATTACTTGGGTAACACCAGAAGGAAGTGGTGGTCCAAGATACGGGAATATGTAATTTAAGATAAGTCTATTGCGTATTTTTTTAAAGTTTCAATCGGAATAAGTTTCAAAGTATTTTCGTGAGTTCTTTTTAAAAAAATAGGACATCCTTTATTAGCATCAATTGCTCTTGCGTACCAACTTGCACAAACACACCAGCAATCACCATCTTTTAAACCAGGAAATCCAAATTCTGGATGAGGTGTTATTAAATCATTTCCAGCTTCTTTGCACCAATTTAAAAATTCATTAGATACTTTTGCACAAACTGTATGAACACCTTTATCATTTTCATCGGTATTACAACATCCATCCCTATACCATCCAGTCAATGGATCTGAAGAACATAATTCAAGATCTTCACCTAATACGTTTTTTTGTTTCTTAGTCATGAAAAACGTCAGCAACTTTTTTGTCTAATTCAACATTAAAAGAGAATGATCTTCTCTCGCCATCAACGACAAAAGGATATGCAGTATGCATAAGATAGTTTGGAAATAATATTAAATCACCAACCTTTGGCACATGATTATAAATACTTTTATTTAAAAACATCCTAGAACCATTTATAAAATCTATTGTTCCATTAGTTTTCTTTTTCTTTTTACTAAAATTTAAGTTTTTTGGTATTTTTAGATATCCTACACCAGATATATTCCCGTCATGGTAATGAACTGGATTGTATTCATTTTTAAATTGTCTAACCACCCAAAAATTTTTAATATTTATTTTATTGGTTGATTTATTAATTGTATTTTTCAAATAATTTTTTACTTTTTCGTGAATAAACTTTTTAAGCTTTTTATTTATAAAATTTTTGGAAAGCTCAATCTCTTGATATACTTCACCAACTAATTTTTTAGAATAATCTTTTTTTTTAGATTTTTTTTCATTTAATATAATTCTTTCGACCTCTTGATTAATATCGTTTACAACTTTTTTACTAAGTTTTATTTTTGCTAATTTAGGACCAAAAGGACTTATTATATTAATTTTTTTTGACATTATATTTTAGTTGGATTTGGTTGACCTTTATAAACAACTTCAGGGTCAAACTTCTTCTCTTTTTCTTCAAATTTCATTTTTATTTCTCTCGCATTGTCAATTTTTCCTAGAGGAACAGATCTATAAAAACAAGATCTATATCCAACATGACAACTAGAACCTGACCCAATGTCTACAGTTAACCATACGGCATCTTGATCATCATCAATTCTAACTTCTATAACTTTTTGCACAAAACCACTTGTTTTACCTTTGTGCCAGATTTGATTTCTTGATCGACTCCAGTAATGAGCTTCTTTAGTTTCAATTGTTTTTTTTAAAGCCTCCACATTCATATAACCATGCATTAATATTTCTTTTGTCTTTGAACATGTAGTGATGACAGGAATTAATCCATCATTATCAAATTTAGGGGACAATAAATTTCCCTCCTCAATATCTGTGACATTTTCTCTTTTTTTAAACATATTTTTAGAAGTATTTAGCACATAAAAGATTATAATAAATATTTTAAAAAAGTTAAATTATATATATAACTATCGCGATGAAATTAGTTAAAGAACAAAATAAGCCAATAAAAAATAACGAAGTATCAGATAAAGAAGCTGAAGAGGCTTATATCAAAATATTAAAATGGATAGGGGAAGATCCAAGCAGAGAAGGATTATTAGAAACTCCTAAGAGAGTTTTAAAAGCATATAGAGAATATTTTAAAGGTTACCAGGAAGACCCTAATAAAATACTAAGCAAAACTTTTGGCGATGTAGAGGGATACAACGATATGGTAATACAAAAAAATATATCAGTTCAAAGTCATTGCGAACATCATATGGCACCGATTTTAGGAATTGCACATGTGGCTTACATGCCAAATGAAAGAGTTGTAGGTTTAAGTAAACTTGCTAGAGTTGTAGAAGTTTTTTCAAGAAGGATGCAAACTCAAGAAAGATTAACAAAACAAATTGCAACAACCTTGATGGACTCTTTAGAAGCAAAAGGAGTAGCTGTAACAATAAATGCAACTCATCAATGTATGACAACTAGAGGAATTAAAAAAGAACAAGCCACAACTATAACTAATTATTATTTAGGTAAATTTAAAGACGACCTAGCTTGTCAAAATAGATATCTAAGATTTATTAGTAGCAAAATCTAATAAATTTAAAAAAAGTAATGTCTGATAATTTTAAAGCGTTAATTGTAAATCAAGAGGGTGAAAAGTTTTCAAGAGAAATTAAAACTATTGAAAAATCATTTTTAAAACATGGTGATGTCTTAGTTAAAGTTGATTATTCTACATTAAATTTTAAAGATGCTTTAATTTTAAAAAATGGTGCAAGATTAGTTAAAGAATTTCCACATATTCCAGGTATCGATTTTTCAGGCACAGTAGTTGAAAGTAAAAGTGAAAAATTTAAAGAGGGTGATGAAATAATCCAGACCGGCTGGAGAGTTGGTGAAATTTACTTTGGTGGATATTCTCAATTTGCAAAAGTAAATTCAAATTTTTTGGTAAAAAAACCTAAAGGAATTACATCTAGACAAGCAATGATGTTAGGTACTGCTGGTATGACAGCAATCCAATGCGCTTTTACGACTAAACAAACTAGAGAGGTTTTGTTGCTTGGAGAAAAAGTAAATGATGTAATTGTTACAGGAGCCTCTGGTGGAGTTGGTAGTATTGCCGTCATGATATTAAGTAAAATGGGTTGCAATGTAACAGCCGCAACAACTAAGCCAAATGAAGAATATCTTAAATCACTAGGTGCAAAAACTATAATAAAATCAGGTGATTTAGACAAAGAGGCTAGACCATTGGATAAAGGATTGTACGATGGTGCAGTTGATACAGTTGGTGGAAATATTTTAGCTAACATTCTATCCCATGTTAAGCCTAATGGAATAGTTGCTGCGTGTGGAAATGCATCAAGTATAAAATTAAATACTACTGTAATGCCTTTTATCATAAGAGGTGTAAAACTTTGGGGTATCGACTCTGTAAGTGTATCTATAAAGCGAAGAGAATTTTTGTGGGATGAAGTTTCGAAACTTGTAGATTTTGATTTACTTGAAAAGTCAATTAAAGAGATAAGTCTCGAACAACTTTTAGTTGAATATTCAAAAATGCTTGAAGGCAAAACTTCTGGAAGATACATTGTTAATGTTAATAAATAATGGATTGGGACAAGTTAAAAATATTTCATGCAGTTGCAGAAGCTGGTAGTTTTACAAGTGCAACAGTTAATCTAAATCTCAGTCAATCAGCAATAAGTAGACAAATTCAGGCTTTAGAGGAAGACTTGAAAGTAAAACTATTTGAGAGACACGCAAGAGGTCTTACTTTAACAGAAAATGGAGAATACGTATTCAAGACTGCCCATGAGGTAATTAGTAAGCTTAAAGAGGTCGAAACTTCACTTGGAGATCAAAAAAATAAACCAAGTGGTAAACTAACTGTCACCACTGTTGTAAGTTTTGGAACAACATGGCTAACCCCAAGAATTCAAGAATTCATGCAACTAAATCCAGATATAGAAGTAGAACTTATTTTTGATGACAAAGAGCTAGATTTAAGCACTAGGCAAGCTGATATTGGTATTTTTATGAGAAGACCTAAACAATTGAATTACATTCAAAAAAAATTGATAGATATAAATTACCATATTTATGGTTCTCCAAAATATTTGGAAAAACATGGTTTTCCTAAAAGCACAAGTGACTTAAATAAACACTCTTTTATATCATTTGGAAGAGGCGCTCCTTCACCAGTTTATAATCCTGATTGGGCTTTAAAATTAGGTACTAAAGATAATAAAAAAAGGAAAACTGTGATGAAAGTTAACAGTGTTTATGGCTTATTGTTAGCCGTTCAAAGTGGAGTTGGATTAGCTGCTTTACCTGATTACATTACAGTAAATCAGCCAAATATTGTTAAAGTATTACCAAATATAGAGGGCCCAATAACAGAAGCCCATTTTGTTTACCCACAATCAATGAAAAATGTAGCAAGAGTTCAGGCTTTTAGAAACTTTTTATATAGCAAAATCTCAGAGTGGGAGTTTTAATATCGCTTGACGCCTGCGTCAATATATGCGATTGATAATCATTATCATTGAGATTAATTATCATTTTCAATGAGATTAATTCTCATTATCAACAGTGCGGAAGAAGGGTAAATAAATAAATGAAAAAACTTAGTATATATACAATACTTCTAACTTTCATTTCTAGTTTAACGATAGCTGCTGAAGTTAATATCTTTAATGCAAGACATTACAAAGCTGATGCAGAACTTTACAGTAAGTTCACAAACAAAACTGGAATCAAAGTTAATTTAATAAACGGAAAAGCCGGAGCTCTCGAAAAAAGAATGATCGAAGAGGGAACAGATTCTTCCGCTGATCTTTACATCACTGCTGATGCTGGTCGATGTGGAGCATTCAAAGCAAAAGGAATGACGCAAAGTGGTCTAATTTCACCTGCAATAAAAGCAGCTGTTCCGTCAAACTTTAGAACAAACCATTGGACAGGAATTGCTAAAAGAGCAAGAATTGTTTACTACGCTCCAGATAGAGTATCAGGTGCAGAGTTGTCAGGTTTAACTTATGAAAGTTTAGCTGATCCGAAATGGAAGGGTAGATTAGTAATTAGAGCATCAGGTAATATATATAATAAATCACTTGTAGCATCATTAGTTAAAAATAATGGTAAAAAAGCTACAGCTGATTGGGCAAAAGGTGTTGTTGCGAACATGGCTAGGACACCAACAGGAAATGACCGAGCTCAAATTATGGCAGTCGCTGCTGGGGAAGCAGATATTGCTGTTGCTAATACATATTATCTAGCATTAATGTTATCAGGAAACAAAGGAGCAGAGCAACAAGCTGCTGCAAAAAAAGTAAAAGCTTTCTTTCCCAACCAAAATGATAGAGGAACACATATGAATATTAGTTGTGCTGCTTTAGTAAAAGGCGCACCTAATAAATCACATGCGATTAAACTTGTAGAGTTTTTATTAACTCCAGAAGCTCAAGAGCACTTTACAAATAATACTTTTGAGTTTCCAATGATCGATGGTGTTTCTCCAAGCCCGCTGGTTGTAAACAATATAGGATTAGATTTTAAACAAGATCTAAAAACTAAAGTTTCAAGTTATGGCGCTAAACAAGCTGATGCATTAGAGGTAATGACAGCAGCTGGTTGGAAATAATATGGAAGATAAAAAAGAATTTATTTCTGAAATTGATTATAATAAATCTTCTAAAGGATGCTCACCGTGTCTTTCAGAGTGTAAAAAAATCAATGACAGAATAAATAAAAGAAATTTATCTGATATTAAAGATAAGGAGGTTCCGCACATCCTAAAAGTTTTTGATTTTTAGATAATTTCTTGATTATATGCCAATGGACATCTCCTCTATGGGCATATTTAATTTCATGATTATAAGGCGGATTATAATATGAAAAAATTTAATATTTGGTACCTAAGCTCTTTTCTCATCTCTTTTGTAATTTTAATTCCTATAGCAACTGTTTCTTTCAGTTTTTTTGAGGAGACAACAGAATATTACAAAATTTTAAAAGAAACTTTTTTAGTAGAATATATATATAATTCTGCAACCTTATTACTTGGAGTTTTAATTTTAACTTTTATTTTTGGAACAGGTACAGCTTATCTTGTTTCTTTTTATGTCTTTCCAGGAAGTAATTTTTTTAAATGGGCTTTAATATTATCTTTTGCTGTTCCTCCGTATATTTATGCGTACTCTATTTTTGCTTTCTTTGATAATTATGGAACAGCTTTTACCATTCTCAAAAATTTATTTGGTGAGGGGGAATACAATAAACACATACCGAAATTTAGTGGCATGTTTGGAGCGATATTATCATTATCCTTTTCTTTATTTGCCTATGTCTATATTTTAGCTAGAGCTTCTTTTTTATATCAATCTCAAAATTTAATAGACCTTAGTAAAAATTTGGGATTTTCTAAAATAAGGGCTTTTTTAAAGGTTATTTTACCATCTGCTAGGCCCGCAATAGTTGCTGGATTGTCATTAGTAGCAATGGAAACTTTAGCAGAATTTGGTGCTGTAGACTTCTTTTCAATAAACACCCTTACAACTGGAATATATAATTCATGGATAACATTTGATGACCTTGCATTTGCAAATAGACTTTCATTCTTTTTGTTATTATTTATTTTTGCTTTATTCATTTTAGAAAATTTATCAAGAAAACAAGCAAAATATCATTCAAACTCATCGAGCAGATTTAAACAACGAGAGAAATATAAATTAGATGGAGGAAAAAGTTTTTTGGCATTTTTATTTTGCTTTGTAATATTTTTTTTAAGTTTCATATTTCCATCTAGTCAAATGTTGTATTGGACAATTATTTATTCTGATAATCTTTTTGATTTAGAAGTATTAAGTCTAATATACAATACCATATATTTAGTTTTTTTATCAAGTTTAGCACTTATCATTTTTTCATTTATATCTAATTACGGAATGAGGGTTTCAAAAAGCAAACCATTAAATGTGATGAATACTCTGTCAATATCCGGATATGCAATACCTGGTGTAATCTTAGCAATTGCATTTATTACTTTTATCGCATGGTTTGATAATAATTTTGTAAAATTATTTGGATTTGAATCTATCAAAAAAGTATTTTTTGGTTCAATACTAGGACTTGTTATAGTTTATTTTATTAGATTTTACTCATTAGCGTGTAACGGTATAAAGTCAGGGTACGAAAAAATTAACCTTTCTGTTGATGAAAGTGCATATTTACTAGGTTATTCGAAAATTAGAACATTTGTTAATATACATATACCTTATTTAAGAAATTCAGTTTTGTTTGTAGCAATTTTAATTTCTCTAGAAATAATTAGGGAGTTGCCAATTACTTTAATTTTAAGACCATTTAACTTTGAGACATTCGCAACTACTGCATATATATATGCATCTGAGGATTTATTAGAGGCAGCTGCAGCACCGTCTTTATTTTTAATCTTAATTGCCAGTGTATTTATTTTGTCAACATCTAAGTTTATATTACGAGATTAAATGAAAAATATTTTTGAAATTAAAAACGTAAATTTTTCAGTGGATGGAATTGAAAAAGTAAAAAACGTCTCTTTTTCTATTGAAAATGAGGGAGATATAATTTGTTTATTAGGACCTTCAGGCATAGGCAAAACTACAATTTTAAGAACTATCGCAGGGCTTGAAAAAATTAATAAAGGTGAAATTTTTTTAAAAGGTCAATTAATTTCTTCAAAAGATAATCATGTCGAACCAGAAAATAGAAATATATCATTAGCTTTTCAGGATAATTGTTTATTCCCTCACTACACTGTAGAAAAAAATATTCAAATAGCTGTAAATAAGAATAAAAATAAAACTAAAAAAATTAGTCCTGATTTTATAATTAAATTGTTAAATTTAAATAATGTCTTAAAAAAATTTCCTCATCAAATAAGTGCTGGTGAAGCTCAACGTGTTTCTCTAGCGAGATCACTAGTATTTGAACCAGACTTATTACTTTTAGATGAGCCACTGTCAAACGTTGATCAAAGCTTTAAGGAAGAAATACAAATACAATTAAAAAAAATCCTAAAAAACCTTAAAATAACAACAATTGTAGTAACCCACGACTCATATGAAGCTTTTTATTTAGGTAATAAATGTGGGGTTGTTTTAGATGAAAAATTAAAACAGTTTGATGATCCTTATAAAGTCTACCATTATCCAAATTCTGTTAGTGTAGTTAACTTTTTAAATAGAGGAATTTTGATACCAGCCAAAGTCACCGGAAAAAACACATTAGAAAATGATGATTTAGGTACTATTGAAGGTAAATTTGTTAAACCTGCTGAAATAGGTTCAAATGTTAAATTACTTTTGCAACCCGAAGATCTTATTCATGACGATAAAAGTAACTTAAAATTTGATGTGGTAGACAGAAAATTTAGAGGGACAAACTTTATTTATACTCTTAGAACAGAAAAGGGTAATTTAATACCAGTTTTCGTTCACTCTCACCATATTCACCAACATGATATAGATGAAAAATTTGGTATAAAAAAACCGGTTTATATTGATCATTTAGTTTGCTTTTAAATTATTTATCTGTCTTGACATAAACCGAAACACCTCTTGTATCTATATCCACATCAAATTTTTTATGAAGAGGAGGAAATGCCCTTTGAGAACAATCTAATCTATCACAAGTTCTACATGATACACCAATCGGTATTTCGGTTTTTTTATCATTTAAGTTTAAATTTTCTGTATATACAAAGTCCTTTGCGTATTTCGCCTCACAACCTAATCCAATAGACAGCATACTTTTCTTTCTTCCGTATCTACCAACACCTTTCTCTACTGTTTTTGCAATACAAACATATTTTTTTCCATTACTCATTTTACTTACAGCTGCTTGAATGACACCTGGTCTAGTAAAGGCTGAATAGACGTTCCATCTAGGACATGCTCCACCGTATCTTGGTATTTCAATACCAGACAAAGAAAATCTTTTTGATATGTTTCCAGCTATATCTACTCTTAACATATGAAAAGGTATACCAGGTAACTTAGGATCCTGCAGACAAGTTACTCTATGTGCCACTTGTTCAAAAGACGTAGCAAATGTATTTTGTAGTAATTCCAAATCATATTTTAATTTTTTACATTCAGAATGAAATAATTTGTAGGGCATCAATATAGCTGCAGCACAATAATTTAATAAGGCTATTTTTGTTAATCTTTTTGCCTCATCTGAGGGAAATTTAAATTCTGATAAATACTCATTAATTTCATTTATAGCTCCTTCCTGTGCTATTTGAGCAGCAGCATGTAATTTTTTTGTCTCTAATGAATTATATTCGCTTAATAAAAGTTCTTTATTATTTTTGTTAAAAATTTTTGAAAATGGTTTTCCTTCTTCCGGAATAATATCTTTAACATTAATTGAATACTCTGTTTTTAAAAAATCACAAAGAGCAACATATCTAGTTCTATTGTTTAATTGTACTTTATTAAAAATTTTATTTGCAAACTCTTCAAGTTTTGGAAAATAATTTTTTTTCTCTTGTAAAAAATCTGATATTACTTCACCCGGAAATGAAGTCTTACGGCTGTCAATTATTTTACCTGAAAGTGTTTCAACTTTACTTATAATTTCATGGTCTTTTTGTTTATAATTATCTCCTAGTTTGATCAAAGCTCTTGCTATCTTAGGGTTAGTATTTACAAGATCTTTCACTTCAGGACCAAGAATATCTAGATCTTCAAATAATTGATCATCTAACAATTCTGAAATATCATTCACTAAATTTAAATCTGATTTATTTGTTAAATCTGATAATTCTATTTTGAGCTCTTCACAAACTTTAAGAAGTAGATCTCCATCGATTTTTCTTTTACCACTTTCTATTAAATTGAGGTAACTAGGTGAAATTCCTAGTTGCTCAGCTAGTTTGTTAGCTTGAAGTCCCAATTGTCTCCTAAAAGACTTGATTTTTGGGCCTATTTTTACATCTAATTGACTCATAATTTTCTATTTGTAAATTTTGTAAATAATAATTTACAATAAATTTATTGATTTTACAAGTATTATTAAGTTATTTATAGATTTTGTAAACTTTGTAAATTATAAAGTTTACATGAACAACAAAAACAAAATAAAAAATCAAGTAAATAAGGCTTTAAATTCTGACCATGAGAATCAAAATCACTCTGACAACTCTGGCATTTATTTAAGAGATGATCATTGCGATTGGGGTTCAAGTGGAATGAATGAGTTTACTAAAGAGTATAATAGTAACTAATTTTAAAGTCTTAATTATTAATTATTTCTAAGGAAAAAAATGAGCTCCGAGTCTAAGATATCATATGACCTAAAAAGATTTGCTGGAGTAAAAAGAGATTATACCCCGGAAGATGTAGAAAGATTAAGAGGATCTATAAAAATAGAATATTCGATGTGCAAACATCAATCTCAAAAATTGTGGAGATTGTTAAACTCCGAGCCTTACGTTAATACATTAGGTTCGTTGTCTGGAAATCACGCAGTCCAGCATGCAAAAGCTGGCCTTAAAGCAATTTACCTAAGTGGATGGCAAGTGGCAGCAGATGCTAATAGCGCAGGTGAAATGTATCCAGATCAATCATTATATCCATATGACAGTGCCCCAAAACTTGTAGAGTCAATGAATAATGCTTTGATGAGAGCTGATCAAATTCAGCACATGGAAATCAATGATGGTCAAATGAAATCTAAAGACAGAGTTGATTATATGTTACCGATAATTGCTGATGGTGAAGCTGGATTTGGTGGACCACTTAATGTTTTTGAGTTAGCTAAAAAATTTATAAAAGCTGGCGCTGCTGGAGTTCATTTTGAGGACCAGCTAGCAAGTGAGAAAAAATGCGGACATATGGGAGGAAAAGTATTGGTTCCAACAAGTACAATGATAAAAAATTTAAAAGCCGCTAGGTTAGCTGCTGATATTGCCGATGTTCCTTTGATAATTTTAGCAAGAACAGATGCTAATGCAGCAAAATTAATTACAAACGATCATGATGAAAACGACAAACCATTTTTAACTGGTGAAAGATCACCAGAAGGATTTTATTATGTTAAACACGGAATTGATCAAGCAATATCTAGAGGACTTGCATATGCACCATACTCTGACTTAATTTGGTGTGAGACAGCAACTCCAAATTTGGAAGAAGCTAAAAAATTTGCTGACGCAATACACAATAAATTTCCAGGTAAATTACTAGCTTATAACTGCTCTCCATCTTTTAATTGGAAAAAACATTTGTCTGACTCTGAAATTGCAACTTTTCAACAAAAAATTAGTGCGATGGGATATAAATTCCAATTCATCACACTTGCGGGCTTTCATACGCAAAATATTGCAATTTTTGAATTAGCAGAAAAGTATAAAAAAGAAGGAATGACCGCATATTCAAGAATTCAAGAGCAGGAATTTGCTAGAGAAAAAGACGGATACACTAGTGTTAAACATCAAAGAGAAGTTGGAACATCATATTTTGATGCTGTTTCAAATACGATTAGTGGTGGAAAGAGTTCTACAACTGCCATGGAAGGTTCAACGGAAAAAGAGCAATTTTAAATTAATTATTTACAATCAAAAAATATTTATATAAATTTATTCAATGGGGTGCTGTTAAGGCTGAGAAATACCCATTGAACCTGTCCGGTAATTCAGAAAGGGATAAATGGAACAACAAAACATTTTAAATCCAACATCTGCTATTATATTAATTTTATTAATTAGCTTTTCTTTTGTTATTATTGGTTTTTTTTACTCAAAAAAATTTAAAGGTTTAAATAATTACTTAGTAGCGAATAGATCAGTTGGAACATTCTCATTAACATGTAGTTTAGTAGCTTCTGCTTTGGGTACCTGGATTTTGTTCGGTCCTGCATCAGCTGCAACATGGGGCGGGATAGGTGCGGTTATTGGTTATTCACTTGGAACTGCGTTTCCCTTATTTGCAATTATTTTTATTGGAAAAATATTTAGAAATTCTTACCCAAAAGCAAAAACTTTAATTGAAGTTATTAGATTAAGGTTTGGAAAACATATATTTAAGTTGATCTTAATTTTGTCGATATTTTACATGACCATTTTTTTGATTGCAGAGGTTACAGCTGTATCTATTTTGATAAATTATATTTCAGGAACCAAATTATGGGTTACTGCTTTGATAGTTATTTCTAGTTCACTTATATATACACTATATGGTGGTTTAAGAGCTTCAATATTCACTGACAATATCCAATTCGTAGTTTTTACATTATTATTGTTAATAGCTTTTTCTTATTTATTTTCATTTAATACAAACGAATTTAGTTTTGAATTTATAAATAAAAATAAGCCAAATTTATTAAGCAAAAATTACATTCCTAACTTTACCGCAGGCTTAACATTCTTTATTGCTGTTGCAGCTACTAATCTTTTTCACCAAGGAAATTGGCAAAGAGTTTATGCTGCAAAAAATAACGATGTTTTAAAAAAGAGTTTGTTATTTTCCTTTTTAATAATAATTCCCATTGTATATATGATGGGTTTTACAGGATTAGTGTCTGAATCTAAAAATTTGAATGTAACACCTGATCTCGCTTTTTTTTCCTTATTATTAAATAAAGAAATACCTACGTTGTCTATTATAGTCATTGTGCTGGGAATATCTTTGACTATAAGCAGTATAGATACACTTATAAATGCTATATCAAGCCTAATTATAGTAGATGGAAAAAAAATTTTAAGTTCTAATAAAGATTACTTAAAATTATCTAGAAATATAATTATAGGCCTTTCTTTTATCGCTTTATATGTTGCCTCAAAAGGATTTAGTATCTTGTATCTATTTTTGCTAGCCGACTTGTTTTGTTGTACGGCGGTTTTGAGTATATTTTATAGTTTTTACTCAAAATCATTTAGTGAAAAAACAGCTTATATCTCAATTGTAGTCGGGTTGTTAGGAGGTATATTGTTATTTCCAAGTCCTGATTTTTCAAAAAGCATCTTAGTTGGCATTCTGTTTCCTGCAAGTTATTTCCCAGATTTTGTAACACAATCTCTTTTATTTCTCTCGTTTATAGCGGCAACATTACTTCCAGTTTTAACTTGGAAAGTAAAGTAAATATATTATTATGTAAAAATGTTTGAATTTGTTTTACCCTTTATAATATTAATTATCGTTGTAGTTTTTGTTCATGAATATGGACATTACTATTTTGCAAGAAGATATGGTGTTGGTGTAACAGATTTTTCTATAGGTTTTGGAAAAGAATTGTTTGGATGGAACGATAAAACTGGAACTCGATGGAAAATATGTTTAATACCCTTAGGCGGCTACGTAAAATTTTTTGGAGATAGAAATGTATTTTCTCAGTCAGACCGAGATGAAATTTTAAAAAAATACAAAGAAGAGGATAGAAAAAAACTTTTCACTTTAAAACCTTTGTACCAAAGATCTTTAATTGTTTTTGGTGGACCTTTGGCCAATTTTATTCTAGCAGTAGTAATTTTTTTAATGATTAATATGTTTGCTGGTAAGGATTTTACGCCAGCTATGATTGATGAGGTTAAAAAAGACAGTCCCGCTTATACCGCTGGTTTGAAGAAAAATGACGTAATTTTATCAATAGATAATAATGATGTAAAAAGTATTTTAGATGTATCAAAGTACATTACTCTTTCCACTGCAGAATTTATCGATTTTGAAGTTTCGAGATATGACCAAAAAATTTTAGTTAAGGTTAGACCAGATTTTATAGATTCTGAAGATAGTTTAGGTAATAAAGTTAAAAAAAGAATGATTGGAATAACTCTACTGCCTTACAATAATAACGTTAATCATAAAAAACTTGGACCAATCAAAGCAATGTATTATTCATTGACTGAGGTTTATTTTGTTACTACCTCTACACTAAAGTATCTTGGGACTATAATTACTGGAAAAGGTGATAGTTCTCAGCTAGGTGGACCCATAAGAATTGCAAAAATTTCTGGTCAAGTTGCAGAATTTGGTATTATTCCTTTTTTAAGCATGATGGCTTATATTTCTATAAGTCTTGGTTTAATTAATCTATTTCCAATACCATTACTTGATGGTGGTCACTTAATGTTTTATGGAATAGAAAAAATCCTTGGAAGACCCTTAAGCGAAAAAACCCAAGAAGGTTTTTTTCGAATCGGAATGTTTTTACTGTTGAGTTTAATGTTTTTTGCAACTTACAATGACCTCAAAGATTTAGGCTTATTTTAAAGGGTTTTTTAACATTAAAAAAACCAATGAAATCAACGTTTTTTTTACACTACATGTTGTGTTTAAAACCAGATTAAACACTAAAAAAAAGCTTGATTTACAAAGGATTTTGTCAAATATAGAAATAACCTAATACCGGAGCTAAAATGAACAAAAAACAACTAGTCGCTAAATTAGCTGGATCTTTAAATCAAAGCAAAGCTGATGCTGAGCGAACATTCGATACCATAACAAACACCATTTTAGATGCTTTAAAAAATGATGATTCTGTTAAAATAGCAGGTTTTGGTACCTATAAAGTTGCTAAAAGAAAAGCAAGAATTGGTCGAAATCCAAGAACAGGAGAACAAATCCAAATCGCTGCTTCTCAAAAGGTAAAATTTTTACCTGCAAAAGCACTTAAAGAAATATTCAATAAATAGATATTTCCTCTAAACAGCCTTTATTAATTAAAAGTTAATAAAGGCTGTTTCTACATGCAATTTATGCATACCTATTAAATCGAGTTAGCAATAGTTATTACCTTACAAAAATTTATAACAAGATTTTCTAAAAGGGAGGAATAATGAAAAAACTATTTAATAAACTGTTAGGATCAGTAGTAGGTTTTACTTTCTTACTAAACATGACCAGTGTTGGTTATGCTGAAACTACAGTATCCGCTGAAGTCGGATTTATATTTAATACTTTCTTATTTTTAGTTTGTGGATTTTTGGTAATGTTTATGGCTGCAGGATTCGCAATGCTTGAAGCAGGAAGTGTAACTTCAAAAAGTGTATCAGTTATATGTGCAAAAAATATCGGTCTATTTTCTATTGCAGGAATGATGTTTTGGCTATTTGGATATAATCTAGCCTATGGAATTCCAGAGGGTGGTTATATTGGTAAATTTTTACCGTGGTCAGATGCTAGCGCTGTAGACACAGGCTATTCAGATGGCTCTGATTGGTATTTCCAAATGGTATTTTGTGCAACAACAGTATCAATTTGTTCTGGTGCATTAGCAGAGAGAATTAAATTGTGGCCGTTCTTATTATTTGCTGCAATATTAGCAGGAATTATATACCCAATAGTAATGGGTTGGCAATGGGGTGGAGGCTGGTTAGCTTCTGCAGGTTTTTCAGATTTTGCCGGTTCAACTTTAGTACACTCAACTGGAGGTGCAGCAGCATTAGCAGGTGCGTTATTACTTGGACCAAGACTTGGAAGGTTTACAAAAAAAGGAGATCCAGCTCCAATGAAACCATTTGCAGCTTCTTCAATACCTTTAATAACAGTTGGAGTATTTATATTATGGCTAGGTTGGTTTGGATTTAATGGTGGATCACAGTTAGCAATGGGTACAGCAGATGATGCTATTGCAGTATCAACAATCTTCATGAATACATTTTTAGCAGGTGCCGGTGGAGTAATGGCAGCAGCAACTATGACTAGATTACACTTTGGTAAAACAGATGTAATACAAATGTTAAATGGATGTATTGGTGGATTAGTTGCAATCACAGCAGAACCATTAATGCCATCACCATTTGCTGCAATATTAATCGGTGCAGTAGGTGGTATTATAGTTGTTTATGGAACTAAATTGCTTTTTGCCATGAAAATTGATGATGTAGTTGGAGCAATTCCAGCTCACATGTTTGCTGGTATATGGGGTACAATAGCAGTTCCGTTAACAAATCCAGATACAAGTTTTGGAGCTCAGTTACTTGGAATAATCTCAATTAATGCTTTCGTTTTTGTGGTTGCTTACATTGTTTGGGCGATTATGAAAAATACTATTGGTATCAGATTAAGTAAAGAAGCAGAACTTAAAGGTACAGACGTCGTTGAAACTGGCGTAATAGGTTACGCTATACGAGATTAAACATCTCTCCCTCTTTGGTTTGACGTTTAATTAAGGCCTCCTAGAAATAGGAGGCCTTTTTTATTTATTTTAAAGTTTATTATCTTTAAGAAAATTATAAATTTCTTCTGCGTGACCTTTAACCCTCACATTTCGCCATTCTTTTAAAATAACATTTTTCTTTAATAAAAAAGTACTTCTAATTAAACCCATAAATTCTTTTCCCATGAACTTTTTTTTACCCCAAACTTTAAAATCTTTAATAGCAATTTTATCCTCATCAGATAACAACTCAAATTTTACTTTGTATTTCTTTTTAAATTTTAAATGACTTTCGATTGTATCTTTAGAAATTCCATATATTTCACAGTTAAGCTTTTTAAATTTATTGTAAAACGAGTTAAAATCTTTTGTTTCTAGTGTACATCCTGGAGTATCATCTTTAGGATAAAAATACAAAACTGTAAATTTTGATTTAATTTTATTTAATATAACTATCTCATTAGATGTTCCTATTAGCTTAAAATTTTTTGCTTTTCTCATCTTGTGGAATTTCTAATCCATTTTAAAAAATCTTCATTACCTGAGGAAATTTTAGAAAATATAATACAAGGCACGTCATAAGAGTGTAATTTTTTTACCTCTGAAATTATTTTAGTCTGCAGTTTTTTTGTTGTCTTTCCTGTTATTATAACCTCTTTGGAGAATTTGACTTTGCTTTTCCAAGAAAAAACAGATTGGATATTATTAAAAATATTTGCACAGGCTATCAATTTTTTTTTTACCAAAACTGATGAAATTTTTTTAGCCTCTTTAATATTGGTGCAAGTTATGTAAAAAAATATTTGCATCAACTTATATTATTTTCATCCCAAAGCTTTTTAATATCTACGAAGGGAGATAAGCCATAACTTGAATTTACATTGGTTAGATGAATAGACAGTGTATTTATTGGTGATATACCAATCTCATTTAACAAAATTTCGTTAATATATTTTTCAAAAGGGTCATGTCTTTTTTCACAAGTTTTTTTTAAATTATCCCAATATTTTTCCAGCATATTTTTAGATATTATAAAGGTACATAAAATTTTTTGGACTGTTCTCCAGTGTTGATTACTACCTATTAAAATATTTGTTTTTTCATTAGTCATATAATTAAATGGATAATCACAGGGACAAACTATAATATCTTTTTCAATTTGTGAGCTTACCCTTTCATAAGTATTGATCATATCATTTAAAGAATTTTCAAAATGCAAATAATCATCCTCCACAAAATAAATTAAATCACTATTTTCCTTTTTTGCAGTTTCGAAACATTTTAATAAGCTAGATAAGTTAGAAAATGTTTCGTTATTATTATTTTCAAGTATCTTTTCCTTATGTTCTTCTTTTTTATGATTTATGATTGAATATTTTGGGTGGTTTTTATCTAGAACACTCTTAATTTTATTTAAATTATCTGATTTAGAATTGTCATCAATAATTACTAAGTTAATATTAATTAATGAATTCTCTTTTTTAAGTCTGTTAATAGATTTTGTTAATGAAAATAAACATCTTAATACGTACTCGATTTTTGGTTCTTCAAAAACTCTCTTTTTATTTTGGTCCCAAATGTCTATGTTAGAATTAGTTCTAAATATAATTGACAAATTTTTAATTTTTTTTGTTAATTTTACCTCACCTAAAGGAAGAATTATTGACTTATCTTTACTAGATAATTTTTCATCAAGGTTTTTTTCAAGAGTAGGTGAGTAAAATTCGTTTTGATCTATTAACTCGAAGCCTATTAACCTACTTATCTTTATAAACAATTTTTTAAAGATGTTTTTTTTCATTTTTTTTGATATTAACAGATTACACATATATGACTATTAAATCATCACAAGATCTCGTTAATAATGCATTAAAAGAAATTAAGACTATTACAAGCAATGAGGCTGCAAAATTATTTAAGGAAAATAAATGTAATTTAATTGATATTAGAGACATTAGAGAACTTGAAAGAGATGGAAGAGTAAAAAATTCACTACATATTCCGAGAGGTATGTTAGAATTTTGGATGGATCCATCTAGTCCATATTACAAACAAGGAAAAATTGATCCATCAAAAGAAACAATATTGTTTTGTGCTGCTGGTTTAAGATCTGCTCTTGCCACTAAAACTTTGCAAGACATGGGTTTTAAAAATGTGTCTCATGTTAATGGTGGTTTTAATACTATTAAAGCAAGCGATTTTGAAATTATTTAATTACCTCATCAATAACATAATCTAACCTGTCTTGCCCCCAATAAATTTTATTATTATAAATAAAGGTCGGAGCACCAAAGATTTTTTTAGAAAAGGCTTCATCGGTGAGCAATTTTAGCTTTTCTTTAGTCTCCTTTTTCTCTATATCTTGAAAAAACTTATTAACATCAATGCTTATCTCTTTTAATTTTTTTTCAAAAATACCTCTATCTGATAAATCTAAATTTAACTGCCAGTAGGAATTAAAAAAAGTATCTATATATTTTTCAAGTAAATTATCCTTTAAAACTAAAGTTCCTCTCATTAAATATAAAGAATTAATAGGAAATTTTTCATTAAAATGAAAATTGATACCAAGTTTCTTTGAAATCATTTCACAATCTTGAATCATAAATTCATTTTTATGACCAATAAATGCATTAGCGGTTATCCCAGCTAATTTGTGCAAACCACCTAAAAGCATTGGTTTGTATGAAAAATTAATATTTTTAACTTTTATAATTTTTTTAATTTTTTTGTGCGCAATATAAGTATATGGACTCGAAAAATCATAATAAAACTCGATTACTTTAGTCATACAATGATAATTTTTTTGCGAAAAAGATTCTTATTAGCCAGTAAAAAAACAATCCAATTGGACCTATAAAATATGTAATCAATAGAGGAAAAAAAACCAAAAATTTTGACATAGAAAATTTTAAACTATCACTAACAATCCACGCACCACAAAATAAATTTACCGCTAAAAAATGGCACCAAAACATAATTAAAAAACCTGTTTCAGAAAATAATTCAGATAATTGAGCCAAACCTAGATAAAGATTAAAATTATTCTTAAAATCAAATTCTGTTAGAAAGAAGTAATATAATAAATATGCATAAATAAATGAAAAAATCATAAATGGAAATATTGATCTAACCATATATTTGCTTACACCAGAAGTGGGAAAAAATAATAGTACTAACCAAAAGGGTAGAACACCTAAATTCAACCATAAGTAAATTATTGGGACTGTGAAGAAGTTATTAATTTGTTCAATCATTAAAGTTTATAATATATTAAAAATTAAAATGATTCCTTTAAAAAATAAAAAAAAAAGTTTTGAAGATACAGTTCAAGAGATGAGAGATTTTTCAACGAAGTACATTGAAAAGTATGCTCCATCAAAGCAGCAATTAAGGACATATTTACTTAAAAAATATTTGAAATTTGGAGCTGTAGGAATAAAAAAAAATGAAATAAAAGATTTGATTGATGTAGTTCTGAATGATTTAGAAAACTCCAAATATTTAAACGACAAATTTTATTCTAATAGCAAAGCAAAAAATCTTATTCAAAGAGGTAGCTCTATCAACAAGATAAGAAATTATTTAATGTCAAAAGGCATAAACCAAAAATTTGTTAAAGAAACTTTAGATAAAATAAAAGATGAAAATGAAGATCAAGATTTTTTTTCTGCATTAAAAATATGTAAAAAAAGAAGAATAGGCCCATGTAGAGTAGAGGACAACAGACCGTTATTTTATAAAAAGGATATTGCAGTTTTAGCTAGAAATGGTTTTGATTTCGATACATCAAAACGAGTTATGGATCTTTCCAAAGAAGAGTTTGAAAAAATTACTCGTCTTTTTTAGTTTTCTTATTTTTTTCAACTAAATAATAATCAATTTTTGATTTAATAAAGTTTTTAACTACTACGAAAATAATTAAACCAAAAATTGATACACTAACAATTATAATTAAAATTATTCTAAGCTGTTCACTCATTAAGAAGCAATCTTGCACTTTTTATTACTAAACTAGGATTTTTAAAACCTTTTTTTCCATAAAATATTTCATTACCTTTTATATCTTTTACCGAACCTCCAGCATTTCTCAAAATTGCATCACCTGCTGCTATATCCCATTCAGAAGCTCTAGGATCTGCAACATATAAGTCAAACTCTCCAGAGGCAATAACACAAAACTTATAAGAACTTTTCATTTTTGTTATTTTTTTTATGTCATATTTTTTATGAATATCTTTTATTTCACTTTTGATATTATCAGAGTAAACTAAAGCATTTAGTTCTTTATTTATAGAACTGCCCCCAGAATCTAATTTAATTTCTACATTATTTTTTAATTCAAAACTGTTATTAATACCAAAAGTATAAAATAACCTTTTTTTTGCTGGTGCATTAATAATCGCTATCTCAGGTTTTTTATTAATAATTAAACCAGCGTTTAAAGTAAATTCTTCTTTATTATTTAAATAGTCGTATGTTCCATCTATTGGATCTATCAACCAAAAAGTTGATAGACTATCAGAGTCTTTATTGTCAGATACTTCTTCTGAAACAATTGGAATTTCAGGAGTTATTTCTTTTAATTTACTAGTTATTATTTTATTGACCTCTAAATCCCCATTAGTAACAGGAGTATTATCATCCTTTATAATTTTCTTTAAACCCTCATCTCTTAACTTAAGAGCAATATCTCCAGCATTAATAAAAGTTTTAATTAATTCATGAATAATTTTTTTTTTTAACTTATCGTCCATTTATTTTTAATTTAGTTAACTCAACTATATTTGAATTTATTACTTTTTTACCTACATTTTCAAAATTAACAGTAACTTTCCCTTTGATAATAGATTGTACTTGTCCAATTCCCCAGTCTTTTTCTTTAGGATTAACTACTTTGTCACCTGGCTCAAAATCTAAAATCATATAGTTTAACTTATAATAGAAAAAAGTATAATTTCCAAACTTATGAAAAATATTTTAAATTCTCTTGGATTTGAAAAGAGCCCAAAAGATACAACTGTTGTTGTTGCAATGTCAGGCGGAGTAGACTCTTCTACTGTTGCAGGCATGATGAAAAAAGAGGGTTATAACGTAATTGGTATCACCCTAAAGTTATATGATGATAATAAGGAGGTAGCTGCTTCAAAAACTTGTTGCTCAGGTCAAGATATATTTGATGCTAAAAGAGTAGCTAACAAATTAAATATTGAACACAAAATTTTATATTACCAAAATAAATTTAAGGAGGGTGTTATAGACAACTTTGTAGACAGCTATTTAAAAGGAGAAACACCAATTCCGTGTGTTCAATGTAACAAGACTGTAAAATTTAACGATTTATTTCAAGAGTCGTTAAACATTAAAGCAGATGCTTTAGTTACTGGTCATTATGTAAAAAGTATAACAAAAAATAATCAAACAGAAATGTACAGAGCCATCGACACAAACAGAGACCAAAGCTACTTTTTGTTCAACACTACTAGAGATCAATTAAATTTTTTAAGATTTCCATTAGGAAATTTGTTAAAAAAAGAAACTAGAGAAATAGCACAAAAACTTCAATTAAATGTTGCAGACAAACCTGATAGTCAAGATATTTGCTTTGTACCAAATGGTGATTATGTATCAGTTATTCAAAAATTTAGGCCTGATGCATTTAAAAAAGGAAATATAAAAAATTCTGTTGGTAAAGTCTTAGGAGTACATGAAGGGGTTGTAAACTTTACTATTGGTCAAAGAAGAGGAATAAAAATCGCAGCAAAAGAACCTTTATATGTAATAGATATAAATCCTGACAATAATGAAATAATTGTTGGTGAAAAAAAAGAATTAATAAAAAAAAATATTAATTTAAAAAACTTAAATCTTTTAGCTGATAAGAAATATTTTGATGAAAATATTTTTGTAAAAGTAAGATCTACAGGCAAACTTTTAAAATCTAAATTAAATCTAGATAATAGCAAAATATCTTTAACACTATTAGAAGATGAATATGGTATTTCACCAGGTCAAGCATGTGTTTTTTATAAAAAAGATATAGATGGCGATAGAGTCTTAGGCGGAGGCTGGATTACTCGGTAGTTAGTTTTGTTTTTTCCACATGAAGAAAGTTAGGACATAAAATAATATAACACCTAGAAAAAAGTCCCACTCTAGGGCATGCTTAATATGCTTATTACCTGGCATACTCACTATCGGTATGCTTACTATCATTACAAACACTAAAATTGACACTAAAATAGCTTTTAATTTTAAGAATTTTAAATTTATAAAACTTAATAATTTATTTTTTATAGAGTAAAAGGTAACAACTAAATAAGCTTGGGCTACCACTTCAAAAATAATAAAAACTAACATTATTACTCTTCTGAATAATTTATACAGATCGTAATCAAATTTAATACCTAAAAAAATTGAATGAATGATTAAACAGATAGCTGAACTAATACCAAATATTATAATTTTTCTCAAATTTTTATGTTCACCATGTATGTTCAAAATAATTTTTTTAACATACAGCCAATATCTTATCAATAAGTAAGCCGTTAGAAACATGGCTGGTTTGAAAATTAAGTATGTTGGAAAAACTCTTGCAGTTCTGCTTATTGATGCGCCTCCATCAATATATGGAATTGTATTATGTATTACATGTTCTTTGTTTGGAAATAGTTCATGAAAGTTCGTTATTAATATCAGACAAGTGTTAATAGCTAAGAAAGGAATTATAAAAATCCATATACTTATGGATTTGACTTTATTTATGGTATCCATTTTGAGTAGATTTATTTTTTCTTATTTTTTTTTCTAGCTCTTCTTTTTTTTGACCCCATCTTTCTCCTACCACGATGTTTCTTTGGGTATCCCATAAGTTTTCTCCTTTTATTATTTTATTGACTTATATGTGGGATATAGCATTGTCATATTTAGTTATCAAATTTTTTTATGGGTTATTCATTTAAAACTTTTTTAAAACATACTGCTAAAGATTTCTATAATCAGTCGGTAAATCCTCCAGTTGTTAGAGCATCTACAATTTTGTTTAAGTCTCTAAATGACATTAGAAAAACTCAAAAAAGACACTTAAAAGATCCTACAGGAGGCCATTTTGATTATGGAAGACAAGGAACTTCAACTACACATGCATTATCAAAAATTTTAACAAAATTAGAGGAATCATATCATGTTTTCCTAACACCAACTGGTTTTGGTTCCGTTTTTCTTGCAATGTTTAGTGTGGTAAGACCTGGAGATGAAATTCTAGTTTCTGATCCAGTATATAGTCCTACGAGAATATTAACTCAGGATTTTTTCAAAGATTTTAATATTAAAGCCATATTTTATAATCCAAGAGATTTGTCCACACTAAAAAATAATATAACAAAAAAAACAAAATTAATATTTGTTGAAAATCCAGGCAGCAACACATTTGAATTTCAGGATCTCTCAAAAATAATTTCTATTGCTAAAAAAAATAAAATTTTTACAGCTATGGATAATACATGGGGAACTCCGTATTTCCTTAAACCTATTAAGTTAGGATTTGATATGGCTATTGTTTCAGCCACAAAGTACTATTCTGGACATTCAGATGTAATGGGGGGAAGTTTAGCAGTCAATAAAAGGGTATTTAAATTTGTTCAAAGAGCAGAAAAAATTTCTGGTTTAAGAATGGGACCAGATGATGCTTATTTAATAATTAGAGGTCTTAGGACTTTAGATACGAGATTAGATAGACACGAGATAAATACTAAAAAAATTGCTTCCTTTTTAAACATACATAAAAAGATTACAGTTTTGTATCCTTTCAAAAAAGGAACCAAAGATTATAAGATGTGGAAAAAATATTACAAAGGTTCCTCTGGTTTAATGGGTCTTAAAATAAAATCTAAAAATAAAATTTCAATCGACAGATTTGTAAATTCATTAAAATTGTTTGGTTATGGATATAGTTGGGGCGGTTTTGAAAGCTTAGCATTGCACCAAAAAATTAAAGAACAAGGAAAAAGAAAATACTTGAATTTATCAAAAGATGAACACATCGTTAGATTACATATTGGTTTGGAAGATCCTAAAGATTTAATAAACGACTTAAAAAGTTCATTAAAGTTTATTAAATGAGCTCAGAAAAGTTTATAAAAAATAATTTAGCATTAGTTACTTTAATTGCAGCATCACTAGTAGTTTTTATATCTTTAAGTGTAAGACAAGTTTTTGGCATGTTCTTCATGGACTTTAATGCAGATTTAGGAATTACTAACACAGAATTTGGTTTAGCTATTGGTATACAAATGTTAGGTTGGGGTTTATCTGGTCCAATTTTTGGAGCAATTGCTGATAAATATGGTGGGCATAAAGCTATATCTTTAGCTTTTGTGTTTTACATTTTTGGTATTTACTTTTTGTACAATGGTCCCAATACAGGAATTTACTTCCAAATTTGGTTAGGTGTTCTAGTTGGAATAGGTTGTGGTGGAACAGCTATTAGCATACCAATGTCGATTGTTGGTAAGCATTTTCCATTATCAAATAGAACAATTGCGATGAGTATTGTAACAGCAGTAGGGTCATTTGGATATTTTTTATCGCCATTATTTACAAATTATTCACTTGGAAACTATGGATGGGTACAAACATTATTTTATTTTATGTTATTTTTGTCTTTAGGTTTTCTGATATCTTTTTTTGTTCGTTCACCTCAAATAAATGAAACAAAAGATGGAGGTAGTCAATCAACTATAGAAGCTTTGAGTGAAGCTTTTAAATATAAAAGTTATTTATTACTTTTATCTGGTTTTTTTGTTTGTGGTTTTCATATAACATTAGTTGGAACTCACGTTCCAAAATATGTTATCGATAGAGGTCTAGAAGATTGGACCGCTGCAATGATATTGTCTTTAATAGGATTATTTAATATCTTCGGATCACTTTTAAGTGGCTATCTTTGCACAAAAAGAAAAAAGAAAACAATTTTAAGTATAATTTATTTCTTACGAGGTGTTTCAATATGTTTGTTTATTTTCTTACCTCCTAGCACGTTAGGTTCTATTTTTTTTGGAGCAAGCTTTGGTATTTTGTGGCTATCAACTGTTCCTGCAACCAGTGGGATTGTTGCACATATTTTTGGAACAAAGTATCTAGGATTATTGTATGGGTTGGTTTTTTTAAGCCATCAAATTGGCTCATTCTTTGGAGCTTATCTAGGCGGATTATTTTATGATTTATATGGCTCTTACGACTATGCGTGGTATTTGGCAATTGCATTATCAATTTTTGCAGGTTTAATACACTTACCAATTAAAGAGCAAGCTATTGAGAGATTACAAAAAGCATAAACTAAGATTTAGTCCTTATCTGGAAAGGCTATATCAATCCGATAAGCCGATGATTATCTATAAATTTGGAAACAAATATAAAATTTTTACAGATTTTTCAAAAAAAATAATACTTAATAATTCAAACATAAAAAGTTTTTTAAGTAGTTTTTCAAATAAAAAATATAAAAAAGAACAGGATTTATTTATAGGTTTTTTTGGATATGAAATATTGTGCAATTTATTAAATATAAGATTAAAAAATCAGAAAAAAACTAATTTTTATAAAGGAATTTTTTATAAACCAGAGACTGTAATTATAATAACTGATAAAGTAAAAATTTTATCAAATATCAAAAAACATACATTTAATAAAAAATTTAACCCGACAAAGACTCTAAGCCCTTTTAAAATAAACATCAATTTCAAAAAATATAAAAAAATTTTTAATTTATTCTCAAAAAAAATCAAACAAGGTGAAACCTATCAAATTAAAATTTGCACTAAGTACAAAAATAAGTCAGTAATAAATCCAGTCAATTTTTTTTGGAAATTAATGAAAGTAAATTCCTCGCCTGAATCTTTTATGATAAGAGATAAAAATTATTCAATTGTCAGTTGTTCCCCAGAAACTTTGATTGAAAAAAGAGGCTTAAAATTAAAAACAAAACCCATAGCTGGAACTTTAAAAAAAAACTCAAAGCTCAATAAATCAAAAGCACTTATTTTTTTTAAAAATAATAATAAAGAAACTAAAGAACATAATATGATTGTTGACATGGAAAGAAATGATTTATCAAGAATTTGTGTGCCAGGAAGTGTAAAAATAACAAGAAAAAAATATGTAGAGGAATATAAGCACCTTTTTCACTATGTGACTAATATTGAAGGAAACTTGAAGAAAAAAATAAAACTTATTGATATTGTAAAATCAATGATGCCAGGTGGATCTGTAATAGGTTGTCCAAAAATTAGAACACTGCAGCTGCTTAACAGTCAAGAAAAAGAAGATAGAAATATATTTACTGGGAGTTTTGGATTTATTAAGTTTAACGAAGATCTGCGTTTTAATATAATAATTAGATCAATTTTAAATTTTCAAAACAAATCTGAAATATCTGCAGCATCAGGGGTTGTATTGGATAGTTCCCCAAAAAAAGAATTCAACGAAAATTTTATAAAAGCAAAATCTTTACTTGAATTATTTAGATGATTTATATTATTGATCACCAAGACTCTTTCACATGGAATGTTGTTCATCAATTTGCTGAATTTGAAAAAGTACACTGTACTGACTATTTCAATTTAAACTTAAAATTACTTCGAAGATCAAATGTAATAGTTTTTTCTCCTGGCCCTGGATCTCCTAAAGATTATCCTCAAACTTCAAAAATATATAAAATGTTTAAAGGAAAAAAAAAGATCATAGGTATTTGTCTAGGATTTCAATTAATATTATCCAACGAAGGAGGAAAAATTAAACAACAGAATAAAATATTTCATGGTTATCAATCAAAAGTTAAAGTAAATAATAAAAGTAGAATATTTAAAAAAAATAAAGTATTTAAAATTGGAAGATATCATTCATTAAAATTAAATGAGCCTTTTAAGTCTAAGGATATAGATATAACTATGCGTTGTACAAAATCGAATATTCCAATGGCTTTTGAAGATAACTTAAATAAAGTTTATGGATTTCAATTTCATCCCGATTCATTCTTGACCGAAAATGGTAAATTTTTTATAAAAAAAATCCTTTCAAAGTAAATTTAAAATTATTTTTATTGTGAGTCCAAAATTTTATATCTTAAAATATACACGATTCAACTATAACACTAATAAGTTCTAGCATATTTAAAAAAGCTATGTTAATTTGTTGTCTATGAAAAATTTATCTAAAGTTGCAAACGAAAAAAAAATAAAATATTTTTTAATAAGTTTTGTTGATTTATTTGGTGTATTAAGGTCAAAATTAGTTCCTAAACAAGCTATAAAAGAAATGCAAAAAAATGGCGCAGGATTTGCAGGTTTTGCTGCTTGGTTAGACATGACTCCTGCTGACAAGGACGTATTTGCTGTTCCAGATCCAAATAGTTTAATTCAGTTGCCCTGGAATAGAGAAGTTGGCTGGTTAGCTTCAGATCTTTGGATCAATGGAAAGCCTTTGGACGCATCCCCAAGAGTGATGCTTAAAAATCAAATTAAGAAATTGCAAAAAAAAGGTTTTACTATGAAATCTGGTGTTGAATGTGAATACTTTCTTATTACAGCAGATGGCAATTCAATCGCAGATTCTAAAGACACTCAATCAAAACCTTGCTATGACCAATTAGCATTGATGAGAAGATATGATTTAATAAAAGAAATTTGTGACTACATGATTGAAATGGGATGGGGCCCTTACCAGAATGACCATGAGGACGCTAATGGTCAATTTGAGATGAATTGGAATCATGATGATTGTTTGGTTACAGCAGACAGACATACTTTTTTTAAATTTATGGTAAAGACCATTTCAGAGAAACATGGCCTGAGAGCTACATTTATGCCCAAGCCATTTAAGAATTTAACTGGAAATGGATGCCACGCACATATCTCTGTATGGAATGGTAAAAAAAATAAATTTTTGGATAAATCAAATGATCTAGGTCTAAGTAAAATGGCTTATAATTTTATTGGAGGTATAATTAAAAATGCATCGTCGTTGACTGCTTTTCTTAATCCAACTATAAATAGTTATAGAAGAATTAGTGCTCCACTTACAAAATCTGGTTCATCGTGGTCACCAAGTAGTATTTCCTATACAGGCAATAATAGAACCCATATGATAAGAATTCCAGACTCAGGGAGATTTGAATTAAGGTTGATGGATGGTTCCACCAATCCGTATTTATTGCAAGCAAGCATAATAGCAGCTGGTTTAGATGGGTTAAAAAATAAGATTAATCCAGGAAAACCATTGCATTGCAATATGTATAAGGAATATAAAAAATATCCTAATCTTTTAAAGCTTCCAGATAAATTAGATCAATCATTAACAAAATTAAAAAACAATAAATTTATGAATGAGGCCTTTGGCCATCGAGTGATTAATAGTTATATCAAGCTTAAAAATTCTGAAATTAAGGAATTTAAAAAAAATGAAGTTTTCGATAAAAAAAAGTCTGTTACTAAGTGGGAGCTAGATAATACCTTAGACTGTTAGTATTTCACTATTTTATTTAATGGCTAGTTGTGTAAAAAAAACTTTTTTTTCAATCTTTATAATAAATGGTAAAATTATTATTAAAAAAATCTTATCAAATTAATAATCTTAAGGAAACAAAATTTAGAGATTTGTGGGGATCTAGCGGTGTGTTTACAACTATGAGACTTGTAGGTAAACCTGGTAAACTAATTTTGTACAAAAATCATATAAATAATCTAATTAAATCTATAAAAAAATACAAAATTTATTCTAACGGTATTGAAAAAGACATTAAAAATTTGATTAAAAATAATCTAAGTAATAAAATAAAGTACAACCATTTACTTAGAATTGCTTTAACGAAAAAATTAATATCATTATCAATTCGTAAAAGACCTAGGCCACGGAGCAATTTTGAATTAAAAATATTAAATTACAAAAGAAAGGACCCAAAATATAAAAATTTATATTATAAATATATTCTTAAAAAATTAAATGCATATGACACAAAAAAAGTTGATATATTATTGGTTTACGAAAATAAAATCCTTGAAACATGCACTTCTAACTTATTATTAGTTAAAAATAATAAATATTATTCACCTAAAAACAATTGTTATATTGGAAATACAATTAATTTTTTAAAAAAGAAAATTAGAATAACTTTTAAAGATATAAAATTAAAAGATATAAATCAATTTGACGAAATTCTATTAATCGGTTCAGGTAAAGGTGTAACACCTGTAAGATTTATTAATAAATATAAATGGAAAAATAAAGACATGATTGGGTTTAAAAAAGTTAATCAATATTTTAAATTATTACATAGTTAGTTATGAAAGATTTGAATAAACCCTGTATATTCTGCTCTATTAAAAAAGACGAATTGTTATTTGAAAATAATCTTGCTTACGCATCAACAGATAGCTACCCAGTATCTAAATTTCATTCCTTAGTTGTACCTAAACGTTGTATAAAAAATTTTTTTGAACTGAATAATCAAGAAATTATAGCTTGTAATGATTTAATTAAAAAACTTCAAAAAAAAATACTTTCTGAAGACAATACTGTTAAAGGCTTTAATATAGGAACAAACTCAGGAAAAGCTGCAGGTCAATCCATTTTTCATTGTCATATCCATGTGATTCCAAGAAGAGAGGGAGATGTAGAAAATCCCCAAGGTGGTGTTCGAAGTGTTATACCTTCTAAACAGCATTATATAAGAAAAAAATAACACTTTTGGTTATTTAAAATCTTCATAATGGCTCTATATCGCAGTTGAACTATTTTTTTAAGTATACTACTAATATAACGATTTTATAAATTTTATGTTTTCAACTAATCCATTTTCTATTTTATCTGAAACTGTCCCGTTAATAGGAATACAATCTTTTGTAGTTATCATGGTTGCACTTGTAATTTTAGGAACCGTGTTGGATATGATACACAAAAAAAATGTAAAATACTTTTTCAATAACGCTAAGAAAGCAAAGAAAAATGCTAAAAGAGAATTAGGCAGCGGTGAAAGAATTGCAGTAATTGCAAAAACAATTGTTCATGACATTGGCACTACTTCAGAGTTAGGTCTTGGCAAAAGAAGAATAGCTCACGTTCTTGGAATGTATGGAACAATTTTATTCTGGGTTGGTTCAGGTGCAATGATTTTCTTTTATACAACTTCAGACACACCAGCAATCTGGCCAATTCTTTGGCATGTTGGAGCAATAATGACTTGCTTAGGCGGTTATTGGTTTTGGTTATTTTTAAGAGTAGATGTTGCAGCAGAAGCTAACTCTGTATTTAGAATAATTACAGCAGATCTTTTTGTGCTAGCTTTATTAGCTTCTTCCACATTTGGATTAATATGGTCTTTCTTACAGTTTAATAATATTTCTGGATGGGACAATTTATTTCTAGTGCTATTTGCAGTATCAAATATAGTTTTATTTGGGGGAGTATATTGGTCTAAATTTGCACATATGTTCTATAAACCTGGTGCTGCGATACAAAAAAATTTAGCTGAAGCTGATGGTTCTAGAGATAATTTACCACCACCAGCAGATGCTCCGGAACAATTTGGACTTGGTATAAAAAGAGAAGAGCCAAAACATTATTAATATGATAGAATTTAACAAGGAGATAAAATAAATGTCGACATTTGTATACATGACTAGGTGTGATGGATGCGGACACTGTGTAGATATATGTCCATCAGACATAATGCATATTGATAAAAATATTAGAAGAGCAAAAAATATAGAACCAAATTTTTGTTGGGAATGTTATTCTTGCGTTAAAGCATGTCCTAATCACGCAATAGACGTCAGAGGTTATGCTGACTTTGCTCCGATGGGGCACAGCGTTAGAGTAAGAAGAGAAGAAGAAAAAGGAACAATATCTTGGAAAATAAAATTTAGAAATGGAACAGAAAAAGATTTTGTTTCCCCAATAACTACTAAACCTTGGGGAAAATATATTCCTAAACTTTCAGAAGGAGATAAACCTAATCAAGGAGAAATAAACTCTCAAATTTTATACAATGAACCTCATGGTTTAAATACGGATAAAGATTTACCAACACTTGATAAAAACTCCTTTAAAAAAGGAGTTTATTATTAATGCCAAAAAATAAAACTGTATTTGAAGATTGCGATGTTCTAGTTGTTGGCGGCGGGATGGCTGGAACAGGGGCCACCTTCGAGGCTAGACATTGGGGAAGAGATCTAAAAATAATCTGTGTAGAAAAAGCAAACATTGATCGAAGTGGTGCTGTAGCGCAAGGTCTTTACGCTATTAATTGTTACATGGGAATGCAGTGGGGAGAAAATCAACCAGAAGATCATGTGAGATATGCAAGAAATGATTTGATGGGACTTGTAAGAGAAGACCTTGGATATGATATGGCAAGACATGTTGACTCAACTGTTCATATGTTTGATGAATGGGGTTTGCCAATGATGAAAAATAAAGAAACTGGCAGATACCAAAGAGAAGGTAAATGGCAAATTATGATACATGGCGAAAGTTACAAACCAATCGTTGCTGAAGCAGCAAAGAAATCAGCTGATAAAATTTATAACAGAATAATGATCACTCATCTTTTAAAAGATGAAGAAAATGAAAATAGAATTGCAGGTGCAGTAGGTTTTAATATGAGAACAGGTGATTATCACGTTTTTAAAGCTAAAGCAGTTATTATTGCAGCTGGTGGAGCTTCTCACATTTTTAAACCAAGAGCAGTTGGTGAGGGAATGGGAAGAACATGGTACGCACCTTGGAGTAACGGCTCTGCATACGCATTACCAATTGCTGCAGGCGCGAAAATGACACAAATGGAAAATAGAATTGTATTATGTAGATTTAAAGACGGTTATGGTCCAGTTGGCGCATATTTTTTGCATTTAAAAACTTATACTCAAAATGCAAATGGCGAGAACTATGAAAAGAAATGGTATGAGGCTACAAAAAAACTTGTTGGCGAGTACATTGATCATCATCCAACTCCAACATGTTTAAGAAACCATGCTTTTATTCAAGAAGTAGCAGCAGGTGGTGGTCCAATTCATATGGTTACAAAAGAAGCTTTTCAGGATCCACACCTAGAAACAGTGGGTTGGGAAAATTTCTTAGGTATGACAGTAGGACAAGCTGTAGTTTGGGCATCTCAAAACATTGATCCAAAATACACTAATCCAGAATTAACAACTTCAGAGCCTTATGTTATGGGCTCACATGCAACATGTTCAGGAGCTTGGGTAAGCGGTCCAGAGGACATTGCACCAGACGATTATTTTTGGGGATATAACAGAATGATGTCTGTTGAAGGTTTATTTGGTGCAGGTGACACTGTAGGTGGGAGCGCACATAAATTTTCATCGGGTTCTTTCACTGAGGGAAGATTGGCTGCAAAAGCTGCAGTTAAATACATTGAAGATAAAAAAGCAAATAATATTAAAGTAAGTGAAAAACAATATAATGATTTGAAAGAAGTAATTTATAAACCACTAGAAAATTATACAGTTGGCAGAAATGAGATAACCGGAGGTACAGTTTCACCAAGTTATATCTCGCCGATACAAGGCTTACAAAGACTTCAAAAAATTATGGATGAGTATTGTGGTGGTATAACTAATAACTATATGACAAACGATAACCTTCTCAAAAAAGCTTTGGAATTATTAGATTGGCTACAGGAAGACTTGGAAAATGTAGGAGCTGAGGATTACCATCAGCTAATGAGAGCATGGGAGTTAAAACATAGAACTTTGACATCTCAGTGTGTTACAGAACATACTTTATATAGAGAGGAAACTCGTTGGCCTGGGTACTATTATAGAGGTGATCATATGAAACTTGATGATGAAAACTGGCATTGCTTAACTGTTTCAAGACGTGATCCAGAAACTGGCAAGTTCTCTATGGAAAAAAAACCTGTTTATCACATAGTCGACGATAAAGAGAAGAAAAAAGCCTCCTAAGACACACCATTTTCAAAATATGAGTTTCACATCAAAATCAGATGAACAAATAATTGAAATTGCCAAACCAATTTGGCAAAATTTGATTAAGTCCTCAAATATGAAGGATTATGGAGGTTTTACTAAAGATTTTTCATCTCAAATGCTTTATGGAGCAAATGAAGTAGAGCTAGGAAAGCAGTGGGCCAGTAACAAATTAATATGTAGTTTATCTGATGATTATAAAGCTTTTGGCTGCCTTAGAAGAGGATTACATGTAACAGTTCTTTTTAAACAGAAGAGCACCACAGAGGAAGGTGAGTTTCTTGGTAGACTAGTTCTTGGAGAAGAAGGTGACTCAGTCAAAGTTTTTGGTGCAACGATTTTTTAAATAAGACTTGATAAATATTCTTTCTGGGTGTACTTGATAAGTATGCTTGAAAATTTAAATAAAAACCTAAACATCTTCAAGCTAATAAAAAACTTAAAAATATTTTCATATATAAATGCTAAGTTTGTACTTTACATTGGTTTAGCAGCATATTGGGTAGTAATTCTTTCGAGTACATTCTTTGGAATTTAATAATCAAATAGTTGACTTCAAATATTTTCGGGATAATTAACAATCATGGAATTCTTTCTTCCAATAGCAGAAGTTCACGTAAGCCTGCCTTTCATATTTATATTAAGCTTAGCAGTGGGGGTCTTATCAGGTCTTTTTGGTGTTGGTGGTGGATTTTTAATGACACCTTTTTTAATTTTTTTGGGAATTCCGCCGGCTTATGCAGTACCAAATGAGGCCAACAATATTTTAGGAACTTCTATATCAGGATCAACCACACATTATCTTAAAGGAACATTAGACTATAAAATGGGTTTGATGATAGTAGTTGGAGGAGTAGTTGGCACTGCCTTAGGAATATATACGTTTAGTTATTTTCAAGATATCGGCAAAATTAATATCGTCATATCTCTTGCGTATATGTATATACTAGCAATCATTGGTACAATGATGCTTGTCCAGGGTGTTACAGAGATAGATAGAGCACGAAAAAAAATTGTAGTTAAGAAAAAATTACACGATCATTATTGGTTTCATGGCTTACCATTTAGAATGAGATTTAAGAAATCAAAACTTTATGAAAGTGCATTTACTCCAATAGTAATTGGTTTTTTGGTAGGTTTTATTGCAGCAATATTAGGTGTCGGTGGAGCTTTTATTTTAGTTCCTGCCATGATTTATATAATTGGAATGCCTACAAAATTAATTCCAGGAACATCTCTATTTGTAACAATTTTTATAAGCGCAATAGTTACTGTATTGCATGCATTTAATTATGGAACAATTGATCTTATATTAGTTACAGTTTTAATTTTAGGTTCGATATTAGGTGTACAAATTGGACAAAAACTTGGAGAAAGAGTTGATAGCTCGCAATTCAAAACTATTTTAGCAGTTTTATTACTGTTAGTTGGTGTTGCAATTGCTTACGATACTTTTTTTGCAGCAGAAAATGTATCAGAAATATACAAAAATTCTAAAACCTCACTAGGACCGGTCTCAGAATTTGTAAGAGATCTATCTAAAAATGTTCCTTTTCTTTACGGTATGGCATCATTAGTTTTAGCTTTAGGTTTAGGAGTTGGAGCTGCAGTTTTACGAAAAGTTTTGTCTAAATTAAAAGATAAGTATATTCCAAAACCAACAATATCAACTAAGTAATTTTAAGCGCTTCTATAAAGTTTGGTCATTACGAACTCTTTATGACCTAGTGCCTCTGCGCAAGTTAACCTACCATTAGCAACTTTAAGAGTTGCTTTTATTAATTCATCACCTGCTTGATCAAGATTCATTTCTCTAGAAAGTATTTTAGATACATCAAGATCAATGTGTTCACTCATAGTTTTAGCAGTTAATGGATTTGCAGTTAATTTAATAACTGGTTCTATTGGATTTCCAATTATATTTCCTTGTCCAGTTGGAAATAAATGAATATTAAATCCACCTGCTGCTTGAAGAGTGACACACTCAGCAGCTGCTGAGGATGTATCCATAAAATACAATCCTTTTCCCTTACACGGTTCTTCGGCAGGTTCAAGAACATCAATAAATTTTCTTGATCCAATTTTTTGAAAATTTCCAAAAGCTTTTTCTTCAATTGTAGTCAATCCTCCTGCAATATTTCCAGCAGTTGGTTGGCTTTCAGATAGGTCGTTAGTTGCCTCTTTTAAAATGAAATCGTTATATGAACTCCAAGTTTTCATAAATTTGTCTTGAGCTTCTTTAGTTTTACCTCTTTTAGCACAAACATTTTCAGCACCCGTTAACTCAGATGTTTCTCCAAAACAAAGATGAACACCTAAAGGTTCAAGTT
The DNA here is from genome assembly GCF_001179985.1 of Candidatus Pelagibacter communis. Taxonomy (GTDB): domain Bacteria; phylum Pseudomonadota; class Alphaproteobacteria; order Pelagibacterales; family Pelagibacteraceae; genus Pelagibacter; species Pelagibacter ubique_J. The sequence goes on from NZ_CVSI01000016.1 coordinate 50,309, forward strand.
TATCCATTAAATTTCCAACTGTAGGATTTGATGCTAACCCTGATGTTGTATCAGATTCTCCACACTTTACAGAAATCCACAAATCGCTTATTGGGCATTCTTCTCTTTGTTTTTCAGAGGCCCACATTGAGAATTCTTGAGCTTTTTTAGAAACTTTTGCGATTGTATCAATATCTCCAACACCCTCTATACTAAATCCTTCTACAGGCTTTCCAGTTTTTGCAATGGCATCTACGATTCTTTTAGTCCATTTAGGCTCTATACCTACAACAATGACAGCTGCAACGTTAGGATTTTTACCTGTTCCAATCATTGTTCTAAAATGTAGTTCAAGATCAGCACCAAATTGCAACCTTCCGTAAGAATGAGGTAAAGCAATAGTCCCTTTAATATTGTTAGACACAGCTTCTGCACATGCATTTGAAATATCGTCAACTGGAAGAATAATTACATGATTTCTTGTACCCGCTCTTCCATTTTCTCTTTTGTAACCTAAAAAACTTTTTGGAATATCCATTTTTACCACTTTTTTGTTTTTACATTATGTACATGAACATGGTCACCTTTTTTTATTGACTTAACTACTTTACCAATATCATGTCCGTATTTTATAATTGTGTCACCTTCTTTAAAATCTTGTAAAGCAATTTTGTGTCCAAGGGGAATTTCTGCTTCAGATTTAATGTTATTTGAAGCGTCATTTTCCATGATCCAACAACCACAATCTTGGCCTTTAGTTACCTTTTCAACAACTATTACCCCAACATTGTCTTTTTTATCGTGAATAATTATGTCTGTTTTAGCCATTGTGACGATTTCTTAGTAGAAACTTTGAAAGAATTTATATATTAATCAATCGATTGCAAACAAAATTTATTGAGTTTTTTTATGACTAAAATGACAACGGAAGAAGCTTTTATTAAAGTTCTTCAAATGCATGGAATTGAACACGCCTTCGGAATTATAGGTTCTGCTTTTATGCCTATTTCAGATTTATTTCCAAAAGCTGGTATAACATTCTGGGATGTAGCTCATGAGACAAACGGCGGATTAATAGCCGATGGTTACACAAGAGCTACTGGAAAAATGTCGATGGTGATAGCCCAAAATGGTCCGGGTATAACTGGATTAGTAACTCCGATTAAAACTGCTTACTGGAATCACACACCCTTGTTAGTGGTTACACCACAAGCTGCAAACAAGACTATGGGCCAAGGAGGTTTTCAAGAAGTTGAACAAATGAATTTATTTAAAGATATGGTTTGCTATCAAGAAGAAGTAAGAGATCCATCTAGAATGGCAGAAGTTCTTAATAGAGTTATTGAAAAAGCATTTAGAGGCTCTGCACCTGCGCAAATAAATGTTCCAAGAGATTATTGGACGCAAGTTATAGACATTGAATTGCCACCTATTGTTAGATTTGAAAGACAGGGTGGGGGTAAAGAAGCAATCGAGAACGCGGCAAAACTTTTATCAAAAGCTAAATTTCCAGTAATTTTATCTGGAGCTGGAGTTGTTTTAGGCGGAGCAATTGATGAATGTAAAAAATTAGCTGAAAAATTGGACGCACCGGTTTGTAATGGTTATCAACATAATGATAGTTTTCCAGGAAGCCACCCTTTAGCTGTTGGACCCTTAGGATACAATGGATCTAAAGCTGCTATGGAATTAATATCTAAAGCAGATGTAGTACTAGCACTTGGTACCAGACTTAATCCTTTTTCAACGTTACCAGGATATGGAATTGATTATTGGCCAAAAAAGGCAACAATAATTCAAGTAGATATGAATCCTGACAGAATTGGTCTTACTAAAAAAGTTTCAGTTGGAATTTGTGGAGATGCCAAACAAGTAGCCCAACAGATTTTAGATAAACTTTCTTCAGACGCAGGAAATACTGGCAGAGAAGAGAGGAAAAATTTAATACATAAAACTAAATCTGCGTGGTTACAAACTTTATCTGGTTTAGATCATGAGGAGGACGATCCTGGTACAGTTTGGAACAAAGAAGCAAGGGAAAGAGATAAAGATAGAATGTCCCCAAGACAAGCATGGAGAGCAATTCAAGACGCTTTACCTCAAGATGCAATTATCTCTAGCGATATAGGTAACAATTGCGCAATAGGAAATGCTTACCCAACTTTCGAAAAACCAAGAAAATATTTGGCACCTGGTTTATTCGGTCCTTGTGGATATGGTTTTCCAGCCATACTAGGTGCAAAAATCGGCTGTCCTGATACTCCGGTGGTAGGATTTGCAGGTGATGGAGCTTTTGGAATTAGTATGAACGAAATGAGCTCATGTGCAAGAGAAGAATGGCCAGCTATCACAATGGTAATTTTTAGAAATTATCAATGGGGTGCCGAAAAAAGAAATTCAATACTTTGGTTTGATGATAATTTTGTTGGAACAGAACTTGATCCAGAATTAAGTTATGCAAAAGTTGCTAATGCTTGTGGATTAAAAGGAATAACTTGTAAAACAATGGAAGAGACAACCAAAGCAATTAAACAATCTTGCGAAGATCAAAAAAAAGGTCTTACAACTTTTATTGAAATAATTTTAAATCAAGAGCTTGGTGAACCTTTTAGAAGAGATGCTATGAAAAAACCTGTTAAAGTTGCAGGTATTAAAAAAGAGGATATGAAGAAACAACCTTCTTTAATTTCTTAATTTAAACAAGTTTTTATTTTATAACTGCTTTAACAGAACCTAGTTTATCAACTTTACCAGTATAAAGACCCTTACCTTTAATTGGAACTACACCAACCGAAGAACCAGTAAAAACCCAAAAATCTTTATTTAAATTTATTTTATCTTTTTTAACTTTATTCAAAACAAATCTCAAAGAGTTTAATGGGTTTATATAAACTGTATTAGTGTTACCACTTACGCTTTGATTAATTTTTTTATTTGAAATATTAGTTTTCAAATTCCCAATGTTTATTCTTTTATATTTCTTTTTAGCACCTATTAAAAATTTTACATTCGCACCAAAGTCACTGCATAAGTCACCAAAAGAAGTAATTCCTTTTTTTCTTTGTCTATAACCAACCACCTCAATACATGGCGCCATGTGAGAAATATATTTTGATACATTTTTCATGGTAATTACACCTTTAGATAAAAAAAAGGACTTTTTAACCTTATAACAAACTTCAAGCTCTATACCTAAAGTTGCTTTATTTATTTTAACACTTTTACCACTACTTAAAAAATTTCTTTTATAAACTTTTGCGTAAAAAGGCTCTTTTTCTTTTAACTTTTTAATTAAAGGAATACCTGTGCCAGCTGCTTTAAAACCAATTACAGGCAATTTAATTTTGCTTTCACAAAGTTTTCTTAATTTTTGTGCTTCTTTTATTTTTTTTGTATATTTATTTGGTATTGCTTTTATTAGTTTATTTTTCAAAAACGCAGTCACAAGTTTATTTGAGATTTTTTCTAAATTATCTTGTTTCATAATTTTACATCTATAATTGTTGAAGGATCTAACTTAATCCCAAACCAATTTAGCCTAATGTCTAAATGAGGTCCAGTTGATCTTCCACTAGAACCTACAGTGCCGATTATATCACCTTGTTTTACAATATCACCTTCTTCTACAAATATTTTATCCATGTGCATATATAATGTAGAAATTCCATGTCCGTGATCAAAAATAAGCGTTGCTCCAGTGTAATATAAATCATTCTCAGCAAGTGTTACTACTCCATTAGCCATTGCTTTTATTGGAGTTCCAAGCTTACCAGCAAAATCTATTCCATAGTGGGGGGACCTGGGCTTACCGTTAAGAATCCTTTGACTTCCATATATTCCTGTTATTATTGCATCATCTAAAGGAGCAATAAATTTATTTTTAAAAAATTTTAAATTTGAATTTATTTCTCTGGCTCTAACAATTAATTTATTTTCTTTTTTAATTCTTGCATAAACTTCTTTAGGAGGTGTGACTTTCTTAGGCTCAAGACCATCAATTCTTTGAATTTTGTATTCTCTTTTAATTACTTTTTTAACTATTTTAGTCTTATTACCATTTAATGTTTTGACGATCACCACATCATTTTTTCTATCTCTATCAAGTCCAAAAACAAAATCACCATCTTCAGTAACTTTTATTTCTTTATCATCAATTTTGATTTTGGCTCCAGGATCTGTTTTTCCTAAAATAAAGTGACCTTGAATAAATTTACCATTGAATTCAATTGATTTTGCTTCAAATGAAAAAATGAAAATAAATAATAAAATATATTTTATTATTTTGCTGTCCATCCACCATCTACCAATAAAGATGTGCCAGTAATCATCGATGCTTGATCTGAAGCTAAAAAAACAACAGCACTTGCAATATCTGACAGTTCTGCAAATTTTCCTAGTGGAATATTACCAAGAACTTCTTTCATAAATTTTTTGTCTTTTAAAAATTTTTTAGTCATTGGAGTTACAACAAAAGTTGGGCATATAGTATTTACTCTTATATTGTATTTGGCTAAATCTATTGACATTCCTTTAGTTAATCCTTCTAAACCAAATTTATTCATATTATAAACACTTCTAATTGGTCCACCCACATGCCCCATTTGTGAAGACATATTAATTATAACTCCTCCAGCTTTTTTTCTTGTTTTTAGTTCAATCATCTTTAATGCGCTTAGCTGAGCTATATTAAATGAAGCTATAGTGTTAACTTTTACCAAATATTCCATGTTACTTTTTTTAACTTTGGTAAAATGTTCTGGAATATTTGTTCCCGCATTATTGACAACAACATCTATTCTTTTTTGAGAATTAATAACCTTTTTAATTTGCTCATATTTTGTAACATCACATACAAAATATTTACATTTTACTCTAAATTTTTTTATAATTTTTGAGACTTCTTTTAAATCTTTTTCAGTCCTACTAATTATTATTAGATTTGTTCCAGCTTCAGCTAAAGCAATTGCACAGGCTCTCCCCAAACCTTTGCCAGCACCCGTAACAAGAGCTGTTTTATTTTTTAAGTTATATTTTTTTAAATACATCAAATAATTAAAATTTTTAAGTCAGTATAAATCAAATCTATTGCTACTACCAGTATTGCTAACAAACCAACCCAACCAATCCATTTATACTTTTTTATCCACCCAGATATTAAAGTAGCAGCAGTTGCCATTAAAACTATTGATAAGACTAAACCAAAAACCAAAAGTCCGTAGTGATCTTTTGCTGCCCCAGCTACACCGAGCACATTATCTAAACTCATTGTAAAATCTGCAATTAACACAGTTGATATAGCTTTTATAAAACTAGATTTATCTATTTTTATGTTACTATTTCTTTCACTATTAGAATTTTTTAAAATATCTTTATAAAGTTTATAGCAAATATATAATAACGCTAAACCACCAATTAATCTTAGACCGGGTATTTGTAATAAGTATGCAGTTAAAAGAGTTAGTATTATTCTTAATACTACAGCTCCTCCAATTCCCCAAAAAATGATTTTTTTTCTCTCCGCGGCTGGAAATTGAGATGCAACCATACCAATTATTATTGCATTATCACCCGCTAAAACTAAATCGATAAAAACTATTTGTGTGAAAATTATTATTTCTTCATTCATTGCAGATTGTCTTCTAATATCATGTCAGATGCTTTCTCAGCAATCATTATAGTTGGTGCATTTGTATTTCCTGATGTAATATTGGGCATAATTGATGCATCAACTACTCTTAAATTTTCAACTCCATGAACTCTAAGTCTATCGTTTACAACTGAATTCTCATCTTGACCCATTTTGCAAGTGCCAACAGGATGAAAAATTGTTTGCGCATAATCACTACCGGCTTTAACTAGCTCCTCATCATCTTTAATATGAGCACCAGGACGGTATTCCTCTGGTTCATATTTTTTAAATGTTTCAGTATCTAACATTATTTTTCTTACAAGCTTTAATCCTTGTGCAGCAACATACCTATCATCATCAGTTGACAAATAATTCATCTTAATCTTTGGATTATCTTTAATACTTTTACTTACAATATTAATTTCTCCTCTACTTGTTGGTCTAATATTAGCAACTGTGGGAGTAATTCCATCAAAATCATGAAGTTTAGTTGCTCCTAAAATATCTGTACTAATGGGCTGTACATGGAATTGTAGATTTGGGGTTTCTCTAGAACTATCACTTTTAGCAAAACCACATACCTGACTTGCTCCCATAGTCATTGGTCCACTTTGATTAAAGATATATTCTAATCCAATTAAAAATTTTCCAAAAAGACTATTAATTTTTTTATTTAATGATTTTAAATTTTTAACTTTATATACTGGTCTAAACATTAAGTGGTCTTGTAAATTTTTACCAACTCCTTTAAGATTTTTTATTAAATCTATCCCAATTTTACTTAATTTATCACCATCGCCAATTCCAGAGACTTGTAAAATATGTGGCGATCCAATTGAGCCCGCACATAGTATAACCTCCTTATTAGCAGAACTTTTACTCAAATTTTCTCCAAGAAAGTATTCAATACCTGAGGCTTTTTTACCTTCAAAATTAATTTTTTGAACATGAGCATTAGTTAATATTTTCAAATTCGTTCTTTTTTTTGCAGGATTTAAGTAACCTTTTGCTGCGCTATATCTTAATTTCAAACCCAATTTGTTAAAAGATGTGGTAAATTGAAAAAAACCGACACCAAAATTATTCCCTGTATTAAAATCATTTACTTTAGGAATACCTGTTTCTTCTGCTGCATTTATAAATTCATCAAGCATTTTTAATTTAATTTTTTTATTTGCAACCATGATTGGACCTTCATCACTATGAAATTTGCCTTTGCCTAACTCATTGTTTTCTGATTTTATAAAGTACGGTAATACATCATCCCATCCCCAACCTTTGTTACCTTGCTGACGCCAATTATCGTAATCATTACTTTGACCCCTTATCCACAACAAGCCATTTATTGATGAACTGCCTCCTAATGTTTTCCCCCTAGGATATCTTATTGACCTGTTATTCATCGTCTCATCTTTTTCTGTACGAAAACACCAATCTACTTTTGGATTATGCATTGTCTTATAATAACCAACGGGTATATGTATCCATGGATAATTATCTTTTCCACCAGCCTCTAACAGTAAAACTTTATTTTTAGGATTTTCTGATAATCGATTAGCTAAAACACAACCAGCTGAGCCTGCTCCAATAATAATGTAATCAAAATTTTCCATAATCACTTTGGGTTTATTTTTATACTGAATCTCTCATTTTTACTAGGTTTATTGAGATATTTGGTTCTTGTATCGTTATAAGATTTTTGTCAGAATTAGTTTTTTAAAAATAACTTAAGAGAGGGAAATTATGAAAAAAATTATTTCAATCTTGTTTACCGCTTTTTTAGTTTTTGGTTTCGTATCAAACGCTAGCGCTAAAACATTGAAATGTCAGACCGTTCTTAATACTAAAGCAGATGAAGTAAAAATGCTTAAAGACTTCACGGATACTGTAACAGCTTTAACTGATGGATCTTTAAAATTTGAAATTTTACCAGCAGGAGCAGTTGTTGGAGTTAAAGAAACTTTAGATGCGGTTGACAAAGGTTTAATTGACTGTGGATTTGCTTGGACACACTATTGGTCAGGTGATCACCCAGCAGCTATGTTATTTGGTTCACCTGTAGCAGGAGGTGGAGTAGGTATAGATAACTTAGCATTTCTATCATGGTTCCAATACGGTGGTGGTAAAGAACTTTACGACCAATTATGGAAAGAAATGGGAAGAGACATAAAAGGATTTATGCTTCAACCAGTTGGACCAGAGGCTTTAGGTTGGTTTCCAAAACCAATTAAAGATATGGCTGACTTTAGAAAATATAAATTCAGAACTCCTCCAGGAATTCCAGGACAAACTTACAAAGACATTGGTATAGCATCTGTTGCTATGGGTGGTGGTGATATTTTACCAGCACTTGAAGCAGGTACTATTGATGCAGCTGAGTGGTGTTGTCCAAAACCAGATTTAACGTTTGGTTTCCAAAAAGTCTTAAAACATTACTACTTACAAGGATTACACCAAGTTGTAGTTAATGCTGATTTTTACATAACTGGAAAAACTTATAATGCAATGACAGATCACGAGAAAAAATCTCTTGAAGTTGCTGCTAATGCATCACTAGCAAAATCTTTAAGCTACAGAATTTACGAAAACGGTAAAGCTTTACAAGAGCTTACTACTAAGCATGGGGTTAAATTAGAAGATACTCCATCTGATTATTTCGTAGAATATATGGCTGCAGCAAAAGCTACTTTAAATAAAAACGCTGAGAAAAACGCATTTTTCAAAAAAGTGTATGACTCTATGAAAGAGTTTGCAGATGTTGCTGTTCCTTTCTGGAGCGGTGCCCAAATGTCAAATGCTAAGCTTGGAATGGCTCACGCAGCGACATTGAAGTAAAAAAGTAATAACTTTTAAATTTAATTAAGAG
>NZ_CVSI01000017.1 GCF_001179985.1 Candidatus Pelagibacter communis
CTCAAATGGGATATGTTGGACCAATTCTTGGACAACACCATCAATTTCATCATTACAATCCAGGCAAAAGCGAATTTGGTGAAAAAAGATACTTCAAAATAACAACTTCAATCTATAAAAATTTGGATGAAAGACTATCGGTATCCAAATATCTTGCAGGCGAAAACTACTCAATAGCAGATATTGCTACTTTCCCTTGGATTGCACGACACGATTGGCATGATATAGGACTTAAAAATTATGAAAATCTCTTCAGATGGTATTTAGAAATATCTGAGAGAGATGCTGTTATAAAGGGATACGATTATTTGAATAAAGGAGAAAAAATTCCAAAACCTTAAACATCGTCTGCGTGAACTTTTTCTTCTTTTTCATGTTTTTCTTGAGCAGCAATAGATAAAGTTGCAACTGGTCTAGCTATAAGTCTTTTAATTCCAATTGGTTCTCCAGTCTCTTCGCAAAACCCGTATGTCCCATCTTTAATCTTTCTTAAAGCCGAGTCTATTTTTGATATCAGTTTTATTTGTCTGTTGATTGCTCTCATCTCAACATTTTTATCTGTATATGAGCTTGCTTGATCCACAATATCTGCAGAGGTACTATTATCATCCATAGAACTATTATATAAAGCCTCATTATTTGATCTAACCAAATCCTTCTTCCAAGCTAATAGTTTATTTTTGAAAAACACTTTATGTTTTTCACACATATACTTTTCTGATTCTTTTGGAATGTAAGTTTTAGAAATTCTAACCATTATCTAATTTAAAACGGTCGGAGTATATTCAGCAAATAGGTAGTGTCAAGTAAGGTTTAATTGTATAAATTCAAACAAATGGTCATTTATAAAAAGCAAATAAAAATTTTTTTTTACATTTTTTTGGCAATCCATTTAATTTTATGGACTTTGATTCCATCATTAACAAATAACAACCTTCCACTTGATACGATAGAGGCTCTTGCTTGGGGAAGTAATTTAGATTGGGGTTATAATAAACATCCTCCAATGAGTGCATTTATTGTGGAAATTTTCTATCAAATAT
>NZ_CVSI01000018.1 GCF_001179985.1 Candidatus Pelagibacter communis
CAAATTGACGACTCTATCATGGAAAAAAACTTATTAACCAGGCTCACTATGGAAGAAAAAAAATATTTCTTGTCTGTTAAAACTAAGGTTTTAGATGGTAGAATATTTATTACCGGTAAGGTCGATAATCCAGAGGAGAAGTTAAAAATCACAAAAATTGCATGGGAAACTAGTGGAGTGAGATCTGTTAGAAACGACATAAAAATTAAAGAAAAATTTAATTTTAAACAATCAGCTAAGGATACGCTAATAACTTCCCAATTAAGGGCTGCTTTGATTTTAAACAAAAATATAAAATCTGGTAATTATCAAATAGATACTTACAAAAAAAATATCTACATTTATGGGATAGCGAGAAATAGAGATGAATTAGAAATAGTTGTTGATGAAGCAAATTCTATCTTGGACGTAAATAAAGTTATTGCCAGTATTCTTTTAGTAGAAGACTTAAGAATTCAAAAAGATTAATTTTTTTTGTAATCAATTATCTCAGCTGAGTAAGCAGCAACCGATGCTAAATTTAATATATCTGATGTTGAACTTCTTAATGGAGCTATCTCAATAGCTTGACCCAAACCTATTAAAAGCGGTCCAATTAATTTTGCTCTACTCATAGATTGTATCATCTTGTATGAAATCGCAGCGCTGTGTTGACTTGGCATAATTAAAACATTTGCATTTCCAACAATTTCAGAAAATGGATAAAGTTCTTGAAACATATCCTCTAAAGCAACATCTGGCTGCATTTCACCATCAAATTTAAAATCAACATTTTTCTTTTTAAGAAGCTCAACAGCATCACTAATTCTTTTTGTTCTATCTGTGGTTGGCTGACCGAAAGTAGAATGAGATAAAAAAGCAATTTTTGGATCAAATCCAAATAGCCTTACAACTCTAGCAGCCGAAATTGCCATTTCAGCGAGTTGTTTTTCATTTGGGTACTCAATTACTGTAGTATCACAAATAAAAATTGTTTTTCCCCTATTAACTATCATATTCAAACCGAACATTATTTCACCTGGTCTTGGATCAACAACTTTGGAAATTTTCTCTAAAGACGCAGAATATCTTCTTGTATTTCCAGTAACCATTGCATCTGCATCACCACACGATACCATACACGCACCAAAAGTAACTCTATCATTTCTTATAAGCTTATCGCAGTCACGCTCTAATAAACCCTCTGATCTTTGAAGTTTTCTAAATAAAAACTCTGTATATTTTTTTCTTAATGCCTCATTAGTAGAATTTATAATCTCGATATCAAAGTTTTCACCGTATCCAATTTCGTTTAATTTTTTTTTTACTAT
>NZ_CVSI01000019.1 GCF_001179985.1 Candidatus Pelagibacter communis
GAATTCTTATTATGAAGGTTTTATTAAAAATTACAATTCATGAGAAAAAAAAACGTTTTAATACTTGGTGTGAGTGGTCAAGACGGAAGTTATTTGGCCCATTATTTAATAAAAAACAAATATAAAGTTATAGGTGTTTCAAGAAAAAAAAGCAGCATATCTAATCATATTAAGCTTGGTATAGAAAAAAAAGTTATAATAAAAAATTTTAATTATAATGATTATGATAAAATGAAATCAGTAATAATTAAAAATAATATTAATCAAATCTATTTTTTATCAGGCCAACCCAAGCCTTCTTTATCTGATAAAAATATTTTAGAAACTTTATATAGTAATATCATTCCGGTCTATAATATCATTGATATTATTATAAATCATAAAAAGAATATAAAATTTTTTAATAGCTCATCATGTGAAATATTTAAAATTTCAAATAAAAAAATGGATGAGACAAGCGAGAAAGAACCTAATAGTATTTATGCTTTGAGTAAACTAATATCCTTTGAAATGGTTAAATTTTTCAGAGAAAAATTTTCTCTTAGTATATGTTCAGGTATTTTATTTCACCATGATTCAGTTTTAAGAGATAAAAACTATGTCATACAAAAAATAATAAAAAATGTAATTAAAATCAAAAAGGATAATAAGAAAAAATTGATGTTAGGTAGTATAGAAATAAGTCGGGACTGGGGGTGGGCTCCTGAATATGTAAAAGTAATGTTTAAAATTCTAAATCAAAAAAAAGTTGATGACTATATTATAGCAACAGGAAAAACTATTAAATTAAAATCTGTATTAGATAAAGTTTTTAAACTAAATAATCTTAATTGGAAAAATCATGTAACTACAAAAAAAAAATTTTTTAGAAAATACGATAGCAAAATAAGAAATGCTAATGTATCAAAAATTAAAAAAGATTTAGGATGGGAAGCTAAAAACAGTATAGATGATGTTATAAAAAATTTAATTGATAAAAGATTATTTTGATTATGGATAATGAGCTTAATTTTAGAAATTTTTTAGAAAAGAGTGTAATTCAAGGAGGAAAAAGACTTAATAATGGATCTATTAATTCTAAACCTCTTTTTTCAATAATTACTGTGGTTTATAATAATGAAAAATATCTAGAAGAAACAATTAAAAGCGTAGTAAATCAAAAATTTCAAAACTTTGAATATATTATAATTGACGGTGGCTCATCAGATAAAACTTTAGATATTATTAAGAGATATGATAGTCAAATTGATTACTGGATAAGTGAAAAAGATAAAGGTATTTATGATGCATTTAACAAAGGTATGTCCTTAGCTAAAGGTGACTTTATAGGAATTGTAAACTCTGATGATACTTATTTTGATAATGCTTTAGAAATTATAGCTAAATATATTAATAAGTTAACCAATAAAGAAATAGATTTTATTTTTGGAAGTGTAAAAAAACACTGGGGTATTCTTTATGGATATAGACCAGAGAAAATTTATTATAGTTGGGGTTTTTACTCTAGTCATTCTACAGGTTTTTTTTTAAGAAGAAGTTCAGCAAAAAAAATAGGTCTTTATAATATTAATTATAAGTACCATGCTGATTATGATTATTTTTATAGAATGATTGTAAAAAAAAAAATGAAAGGAACTTCTACAAAAAAAAACGAAATTACAGGTAATTTTAGAAGAGGTGGCTACTCTAGTAAAATTAAATTTAGAAAATTATTTATGGAAGAACTAAGGATTAGATATAATAATGGCCAAAGTATTATCTTGATAATTATTATATTTGTGTACAAATCAATAAAAAACTTTAAAAAAATTTTATTTTCTTGAAAATTATAATTACAGGTGCTGCAGGATTTATTGGGTCGAGATTATGTTTAGAATTAATTAAAAATCCTAATAATAAAGTTTATGGTATAGATAGCCTTGATAGTTACTATTCTATAAAATTAAAAAAAAAAAGATTAATTGAGCTAGAAAGAAAAAAAAATTTTAAATTTTACAAAATAGATTTAAAAGAT
>NZ_CVSI01000020.1 GCF_001179985.1 Candidatus Pelagibacter communis
AAAAAAAAATACCTTTTGTTCCTCTTTTGGGTGGAATATTGATAACGTTTTTTGGTGGACTTACAATTTATTTCAAAGACCCAATTTTCATATATATGAAGCCTACAATTATAAATATAATATTCGCTCTTGCTCTATTCTTTGGAAAATATTTTACTCAAGAACCAATTTTAAAAAAAATTTTAGGTAAAACCGTGCCATTAAACGATGAGGGATGGGGGAAACTTAATACTAGGTGGATGTTTTTTTTCATTTTTTTAGCAATATTAAATGAGTTTATTTGGAGAACACAATCAGAGGAATTTTGGGTAAATTTTAAAGTATGGGGGATGTTGCCAATTACAATAATATTTACAGCATTTCAAATCCCTTTAATAAATAAATATAAATTAAATGAATAGAAATTTAAAACTTGTAGTCGATAATTCTTACAAAAAAAAAGAAAATAAACTTTTTTTTGAAAAAAAAGAGTTAAAGAATATTTTGGATTTATATGCTAAAATGGTTTCTAAGGGATCTTGGAAAGATTATGGTCTTAATATTTCCTCTAAGAGAGTAAGTTTTAGTGTATTTAAAAATGCTGCTGATAATGCTGTTTATAATATTAGCAAAAACTTCAAGCCCTCTAATAAAAATCTTAAATATTTAATTACAGATAATAAAAACCATATAATAAAAAATTCTGATAACTTGGAAAAATTATTAAAGGATATAGATTGGAAAAAAATTTAGTTTATCTTCTTTGACCAAAAAGTCTTAATAACATTATAAATAGATTAATGAAATCAAGATAAAGCGTTAAAGCTCCCATTATTGCTTTTTTGCCAGAAATTTCAATTGTATCACTTGCCGAATACATATTCTTAATTTTCTGAGTGTCATAGGCGGTCAAACCTACAAATATTAGAACACCCAATATTGATACAACAAAATACATCATCGCAGATTTTAAAAATATATTAACTAATGAAGCGATAATTATTCCAATTAGACCCATCATTAAAAATGAACCTAATTTTGTTAAATCTCTTTTAGTTGTATATCCGTAAATACTCATTGCTCCGAATGTTGCTGAGGTGATGAAGAATACTCTTGCTACACTTACTCCTGTGTAAACTAAAAGTATCCAAGACAAAGATAGTCCCATTAATGAAGCAAATATCCAAAATACGGTTTGTGCCTTAGCTGAACTCATTTTGTTAATTCCAAAGCTCATATAAAAAACAATACCTAATGGAGCTAACATAATTAACCATTTCAAACCTGAATTAAATATAGCATTCCCAAAACTTGTAAGTCCTGTGATTATTCCAGCACTGTCAGTAACTACAGACATTTTAAATGATAAA
>NZ_CVSI01000021.1 GCF_001179985.1 Candidatus Pelagibacter communis
TCCTCAAGTTCTCTTAGCGCTGCATCTAAAAATTTTTCATTTCCATCTGCAATAGCCTGAGTTCATTTTCATCTGAGGAAATTAATAAAATAAAAGGTCATCAGTCAAATAAAATTGAAGAATTAATAGGTTACAAAACAAAAACTGAAGTTGTTCACAAAGATGATATGGTGGAAATCTAGAATGAAAAAATATTTACAAAAATTAGGTCAAAATTCTGTTAAAGCAAGTTTGGAAAAAGTGGATACAAACACAAAAAATAAGGTTTTATTGAAATTCAGCAGTTTAATAAAAAAAAATTTAAATAAAATACTTAAACAAAACAAAAAAGATATTAAGTATGCCAAAATAAAAAACATTGATAAAAATTTAGTTGCAAGACTCGAGTTAGATAAATTAAAGCTTAGTTCGATAACTAAAACGATAATTGAAATAACTAAATTAAAGGACCCAATTGGGGTTATTTTAGAAAAATGGAAAAGACCAAACGGTCTAAAAATTAAAAAAATATCTATTCCAATTGGTGTCATTGGTGTGATTTATGAGAGTAGGCCTAATGTAACTGTAGATCTATCTTGTCTTTGTTTTAAGTCAGGTAATTCAGTGATCCTGAAGGGTGGTTCAGAAGCTTTTTTTACTAACAAAATATTTGTCAAACTATTTAGAAAATCTCTAAAGGCTAATAAAGTGAATATGAATTATGTTCAATTTATTGAAAGAAAAGATAGAAAAGTTGTTAGCTCACTTCTAAAAGATATGAGAAATTATATTGATGTTATGATTCCTAGAGGAGGCAAAAACCTCGTTAAGAAAGTCAAAGAACTATGTAATGTTCCAGTAATAGGTCACTTAGAAGGTATTTGTCATACATTTATAGATAAAAAAGTAAATACAAAAATGGCAAGGAATGTTGTTTTAAATGCAAAAATGAGAAACGTTAGCATATGTGGAGCTACTGAAACCTTATTAATTCATAAAGATTGTCCAAAAAAAGAAATTAATTTGATACTTAACGAATTAAAAAATAATAATTGTTTAATATACGCTGATAATAAAGTCAGAAAAATTTTTAGTGGTAAACTTAAAAAAGCAACTAATAAAGACTGGCGTAAAGAATATCTTGACTCAATAATCTCTGTTAAAATTGTTAAAAATGTTAATGAAGCAGTTCAACACATCAATAAATTTGGTACAATGCATACCGACTCTATTATTACAAATAACCCTGTAAATGCTAATTATTTTATAAAAAATGTAAAAAGTTCTATAGTTATGCATAATACATCAACTCAATTTGCTGATGGAGGGGAATTAGGCTTTGGTGGAGAAGTTGGAATATCTACAAACAAGTTACCACCAAGAGGTCCTGTAGGGCTAAATCAATTAGTATCATTTAAATACCACGTAGCTGGAAATGGTCAAATCAGAAAATAAACGCATTGAAAAAATAGGTATACTGGGAGGCACATTCGACCCACCTCACAAAGGACATTTAAAAATTTCTCAAATAGCAAAAAAAAAGTTTAATTTAAAAAAGATAATTTGGGCTATTACAAAAAAAAATCCATTTAAGAAAAAAAGTTATTTTGGTTTAAACAAAAGAATAAAGCTTTCAAGAAGTTTAACAAAGAAACAAAATTATATTAAAGTTGTTTTTTTAGAAAAAAAAATTAATTCAAACAAGACAATTAATTTAATAAAGTATTTTAAAAGTAAAAATAAATTAAAAGAGATACATTTTATATTAGGTGCAGATAATTTATTAAATTTTCACAAATGGGACAATTGGAAAGAAATACCAAAAATTTCCAAAATCGTAGTTTTTGATAGAAATGGTTTTAAAGCAAAGGCTAAAAAATCTATCGCATATAAATCAATCAAAAATAAAGGTCTTACTTATGTTGAATTTAAAAAAGTTAACATTTCATCTTCTAAAATTAGAAATTTTTGATATTATTGGTGATTAATGGTCAAAAAAACCAATCTTAAAAAATTAATAATTGAAACATTAGATAAAAATAAAGCACTGGACATAGTTTCAATTGACTTAAAAGATAAGTCCTCAATTGCGGATCATATGATTATAGCGAGTGGAACTTCTTCAAGACATATTCAGTCATTGTCGGAACAGGTATTGGACAAATTTAAAGAAAATGGATTTAGTCAATGCAAAATTGAAGGAAGAGACAGTACAGAATGGAAGCTTGTTGATGGTATCGATATTGTTGTTCACATTTTTAATCCAGAAAAAAGAAAATTCTATGAGCTTGAGAAAATATGGTCTGAATTAATTCCTAAAGAAAGGGTAATTGTTTAATGGACAATAGAAGAATATTTACTCTTATAATTTTTTTTATTTTGTATTTTGGAAAAGTTACCGCTCAAGAAGAAACAGTTTATGATAAAATAGATCTTTTTGGAGAAGTTTTAGACAAAATTAATAAGGAATATGTAGAAGAAGTAGATCAATCAGACACTATAGATGCGGCAATAAACGGTGTCTTACAATCATTAGATCCGTATTCATCATATATGTCTCCAAAAAATTTGGAAGAAATGCAAACAGAAACTAGAGGTGAATTTGGGGGTCTGGGTATAGAAGTTGGTATGGAAGCAGGTGTTGTGAAAGTTATATCACCTCTAGATAATTCACCTGCTGAAAGAGAAGGTGTTAAAGCTGGGGACTACATTGTCAAAATAAATGACACACAAGTTCAAGGAAAAACGTTAAATGAAGCAGTCGAATTAATGAGAGGTCCTGTCGGATCAACTTTAGAAATTACTGTTAGAAGAATCGGTTTAAGAAAATCATTAGTATTTAATATAACTAGAGAGATTATTCAGGTTGCGTCTGTTAAATCCGAGGTGTTTGACGAAAAAATTGGGTACATCCGTCTCACATCATTTAATGAAAACAGTGATGATCAAATTAAAAAGAAAATTAAAGAATTTAAAAAAAATAAAAAGATAGAGGGTTATATTTTAGATTTGAGAAATAATCCAGGTGGATTACTAGGCCAAGCAATTAAGATATCAGATTTTTTTTTGGATGACGGCGAAATAGTATCGACCAAAGGAAGAAAAAAAAATGAGAACCAAAAATGGTTTGCAAGAGAAGGTGATATAATTAATGGTAAAGCTTTAATAGTTTTAATTAATAAAGGTTCTGCCTCAGCTTCTGAGATAGTTGCAGGAGCTTTAAAAGATCACAAACGGGCAGTATTAGTTGGTGAGAAAAGTTATGGAAAAGGGTCAGTACAATCAATTATACCTTTAAAAAATCGAGGCGCAATTAGATTAACTATTTCAAAATATTATTTACCATCAGGTAAATCAATTTCGGAGGTTGGTGTAATTCCAGATATAACTGTAGAAGAAGAATCTGATGATTTTAGAATTCTTTCTGAAAACGATAATCAACTTAAATTTGCTAGAAAATTATTTACTGGATAATTTTATGCAGGAAAAGTTTAAAAATCTGCCTTTAAGAATAGGCGTAGGTATTATTCTTTTAAACAAAGATAATAAAGTTTTTGTAGCTAAAAGATTAGATAACCCTCACAATTATTGGCAAATGCCTCAGGGTGGTGTAGATGGAAATGAAAAATTTTTAGATGCAGCGCTAAGAGAACTTGAGGAAGAGACAGGTGTAAAAAATGTAGATTTAATAAAAGAGATTGAAGGTTATCAAACGTATTTTTTACCTGAAAATCTTCTTGGGATAATATGGAGAGGTAAATACAAAGGACAAAAGCAAAAATGGTTTTGTATGAGATTTAAGGGTGAGGATACAGAGATCAATATTAAAACGAAAAAACCAGAGTTTT
>NZ_CVSI01000022.1 GCF_001179985.1 Candidatus Pelagibacter communis
ATTTAGGCTTTTGGATATTAAATGATGTAATATGGAATAAAAAAAACCCAATGCCTAATTTTAGAGGGACAAGATTTACTAATGCCCATGAAACTTTAATTTGGGCATCGAAATCTGAAAAGTCTAAATACACTTTCAACTACCAATCTTTAAAATGTTTAAATGACGATCTTCAAATGAGATCTAATTGGGAATTGCCGATTTGTAATGGTTCTGAAAGACTAAAAAAAAATGGAAAAAAAGTGCATTCTACCCAAAAACCCGAGGCTCTACTTCACAGAATTTTATTAGCAACAACAAATAAAAATGATTTTGTTTTAGATCCTTTTTTAGGATCAGGAACAACAGCAACAGTTGCTAAGAAATTGGGAAGAAATTATTATGGTATTGAAAAAGAGAAAACGTATTTTAATGCAGCTGAACAAAGGATAAAAAAAACAAAACCTATAGAAGATGATTATTTAGATACTCTTCAAAATGGAAGATCTAAACCAAGAATACCTTTTGGCTCATTAGTTGAGTTAGGAATAATTAAACCAGGAACTACTATATACGATAATAAAAAGAAAATTAGTGCAAAAATAATGGCTGATGGGAGTATTAAGCATGAACAAACAGAGGGTTCAATTCATAAAGTAGCAGCCACAATTTTAGGAGCTGAAAGCTGCAATGGTTGGACTTTTTGGCACTACAATCTTAACGGTAGCATTGTACCTATTGACCACTTAAGACAAAGACTAATATCTAGTAATCAAGTTTTATAAATTCTACCTAAATAATATTCTA
>NZ_CVSI01000023.1 GCF_001179985.1 Candidatus Pelagibacter communis
GGCTTTGCAAAAGTATTTTAATGATGAAAGACGGAAAAATTATAGATAGAGGTAAGCCGTCAGAAATTATTAATAAACACGGTAAAAAAAACTTAGAAGAAGTTTTTTTAAAACTTAATAGAACTAAAAATGAGTTATAATAGAATTTTAGGACTTTTCTTAAGACACTTTTTTTTAATAAAAGGTTCTCTACCAAGAATTTTAGACTTAATTTATTGGCCTACAATTCAAATAATTCTTTGGGGTTTTATTTCAAAGTTTTTTACGGTGTATAGTGATTATTACAATAATACTGTTGGGGTCATACTAAGTTGCGCAATTCTTTACGATTTTTTATTTAGATCAAGCATAAGTTTCAATATGTTATTTTTAGAGGAGATTTGGAGTAGAAATTTTACAAATTTATTTATCGCCCCTCTTCGTATAAGTGAAATAATTATATCATTAGTTTTGACTGCTCTTTTAAGAACTTTGATAGGTTTGGTACCTGCAATATTAATTACCTCACCATTATTTGGTATATCAATTTTAGATCTTGGTACACCTCTTTTTCTGTTATTTTTTAGTTTATATGCTTTTGGGATTACATTAGGCTTATTTGTTTCATCAGGCCTACTAAGATACGGGCCAGCGTTTGAAAACATTGCATGGTCATCACTTTTTTTGTTAGCACCTTTAGGATGTATTTATTATCCAATTGAAATATTGCCAGAATTTTTTCAAACTGTAGCAAAGTTATTACCTTTGGTTTATATTTTTGAGGAAGCAAGATCAATTTTAGTAAATAATACTGTGGACTATTCAAGTATAATGTCTGCAATATATTTAAACATTTTTTATCTATTTTTAGGAATTTCCTTATTTTACTATTCTTTTAATAAGGCGCGTGATAAAGGAACATTAATTAATATAGGTGAATAATTTTTGGCGCGCTCGCAAGGAGTCGAACCCTGAACCTCCAGAGCCGAAATCTGGCGCTCTATCCAGTTGAGCTACGAGCGCATAAAGTATTATTATAGTAATTTATGAAAAAAATCATTAATTTATTAGC
>NZ_CVSI01000024.1 GCF_001179985.1 Candidatus Pelagibacter communis
TTTTGTTCTTTTAATATTTATAGCCTAATAATTAAATGTAGTCAAATAGGTTGTATTTTGAGTCTGAAATTGAATCAAAAGTGAATCAAAAGGTGAACATTGAAACTAGATATTGTTGTGTTGTGGATAACTTTTACAATAGGTAGACTGAATGAAATGAGAAAATTTTTAGGAGTAATATTTTTAAGCTGTTTTTTTTTCTTAAATGCTAGCTCAGAAACTATTTTTTATGGATGCATAGGAAAGACACAAGCTGAGAAAGTAAAGCACGGTCTAAATTTTGATAAAATGATAATGACACATTGGAATGATCAAAAGGTTAATTATCCAATTACGAAAATAGAAGGATCTTATGTTTGGGTAGAAGAAAGAGATGACGTGGGAGGAATGTTTCCTAATAGTAGAATAATAAATTATTTTGATAAATCTGAAAATACGTTAAACAAATTTTTTTATGGGATAAGTTATGAAGAAAGAGATTTATTAAGATCAAAAATTGAGTCAGGAAAAGATAAATATTGGAGCGAAGATGGATCAAAGTTTATTGAATATCAAGTAAAAATATTACAAGAAAATTTTAAATCTCAATTTGAATTTAAATTAACATGTAAAAAATAATGAAAAAACTAACCTGTCATTGTGGATTAATAGAAATTGAGATTGATATAAAAGATAATTTTGAAGATTTATACAGATGTAATTGTTCAATGTGCATTAGGAAAGGAGCAATTACTGCAATTGTAAACAAAGAAGATTTAAAAGTAGTTAAAGGTATGAATAAATTAAAATGTTATCAATTCAAAACAAAGGTAGCAAAACATTATTTTTGCTCTAATTGTGGAATTCAAACTCATAATCTAAGAAGAAGAGATCCAAATACATATGGTATTAATGTTGCGTGCATCAATGACATATCTACAAAAGAGCTGTTTGATTTTAAAGTAAGAATAAATGATGGAAAAAATCACATAATGGATAGACAATAATTATGAAAAAAAAATTAACATGTCACTGCGGAGAATTTGAAGCAGAAGTGACAATACCTGAAAATGGTATTGAAAAAGTTATGAGATGTAATTGTACTTTATGTAAAAGAAAAGGTTATGTGATTGGAGTTTTAGGTGAAAATGACTTTAAAATTATAAAAGGTGAGAAATTATTAAAACTTTATCAGTACTATACTAAAGCTGCAAAACATTATTTCTGTTCAATATGTGGAATTCATACGCACAATAGACCAAGAATAAATCCTAAAATATTTGGTATTAATCTTGCATGTGTTGAAGGTATAGATCCGTTTCAATTAAAAAATATTGGACTTAATGATGGAGAAAACCATCCACTAGATCAAAAGAAGTAATGATTAATCATTTAGATTGTTATCAAAAGGTAAAGAAAAAGTGTTTTAAATTTATCAATTTACAGGAAACTAAAAAAGAAAAATTTAAGAATAAAGAAAAAATGATTAAAAGTTTTCTAATTCCAATTTGTTTTTGGATTAATAAACATAAACCACAAAATAAAACATTTATTATAGGACTTGCTGGTGGTCAAGGAACTGGAAAGACTACGATATCTTCTTTAATAAGATTAATATTGACAACTTATTTTAAATTAAACGTATTCAAAGTCTCTATTGATGATTTTTACAGAACTAGAAAAGAAAGAATAAAATTATCAAAATCAAAACATCCCTTACTTTTAACAAGAGGTGTACCAGGAACACATGATGTTGACATGATGAACAAACTTTTTTCTAATGTAAAAAAAAAGACATTTAATAGTATGATGATACCAAAGTTTGACAAATCAATTGATGATCGGTGTAATAAAAAACTTTGGTATAAGATAAAAAAAAAACCTGATGTATTGATTTTAGAGGGATGGTGTGTTGGGGCAAAACCAGAGAAAAGAAATACATTAAATAAGCCATTAAACAAGTTAGAGAAAAATTTAGATAGTAAAAAAAAGTGGAGATTGTACGTTAATAATCAATTGAAAAGTAAATACTCCAAGTTATTTGATCAAATACATATTTTATTATATTTAAAGGCTAAAAATTTTAATGTGCTCAAACGTTGGAGAATTAAACAAGAAAAAAAACTTAAATTAAAAAATAAAACAAAAAAAAATAATAAAGTTATGAATAATTCAGAAGTTTTAAACTTTATGATGACTTACCAAAGAATTACACAAAATATGTTTAAAATTGCGCCAAAACATTCCTCTATTATTATTGACTTAAATGATAGGCATCAAATAAAAAGAGTAAAATTTAAAAATGCATAAAAAAATATTAATAATTTTGTTTTCTTTCTTAATTTTCAGTCAATCGAATGCTGATGACTTAATGAAAGCATTATCAGATGCATATTATAAAAATCCAGAACTTAACGCTGAAAGAGAAAATATTTTAGTTTCTAAAGAAGATCTTAAAATATCTAGGAGTGAATTTTTACCATCCATCACAATCACAGGATCTAAAAGTGATCAAACTACAGATAAATTAACTGATAGATCTGGAAATGAAACTGCTATTACCGATGTAAATACTGAAACCCAAAAAATTACAATAGAGCAAACATTATTTAAAGGACTTGGTGGAAAAGCTGATCTAGATAAAAGCAAAATTGGAATAGTTTTAGCAGAAGCAAATTTATTAAAGAAAGAACAAGAAATTATCTTAACAGCAGCAGAGGCTTATAGCGGTCTTACATTTGCAAAAAAAAAGTTAGATATTAATAAAGAAAATCTAAGTTTGCTTGAGAGACAAGTTGAGACAGATCAAAATAGATTAGAAAATGGATTAATAACTCTTGCTGATTTAGCTCAATCAGAGTCTTCTCTTGCAGGCGCAGAGGCTCAATTCATTAATTCAAAAAACGATTTAATAACCGCAAAATTAACTTATGAAAAAATTATTGGCCCTTTAGAAGATATAGATTTAATTAATGGTAGTATAAATTTAGATTTTAATATTCCTGAAAGTTTAAATAAAGCTATTGAAATATCCATTGGTAATAATCCAGATTTAATAATTGCAAAATTAGAATATGAGCAATCACAACAAGATGTTAAAATAGCAATAGCTGAATTTTCACCAACCGCTAAATTATCAGCTGAATCTACTAAATCTAATGATTTAAGTTCGACGGTAGATGAGAGAGATCAAGAAACTCTTAAAGCAGAAATAACTTGGCCATTGTTCAAAGGTGGAAAAAATTCGGCCTCTTTAGAAAGAAGTAAAAGATTAAATAATAGAAAAAAACTTCTTTTAGATAATGCACTTAGAACAAATGAAACAAATGTTGCGAGCGCATGGTCTAGTTTTCAATCATCTGAGAGCGCTTTAAAATCTGTTAGATCTCAAGTTAATGCAGCAGAAATTGCAAATGAAGGTATAACAGTTGAATATGAGACAGGTCTTGGAAGAACCACCTTAGATGTTATTCAATCAAATACTATCTTACTTACATCTAAAATTAATCTTGCTAATTCAGAGAGAAACTTTTTCTTATCTCAGCTGGAACTATTAAAGTCTGTTGGACTTTTGAACGCTAAATATCTCAAAATTGTTAAGTAAAAGGCTATTATTTTTAATTCTTGCTAATGAGAACAAAATGTGTACATTTATACGTATGATTCGTATGTTAAAAAACACAAAAAAAGAGGCAAAATATGAGTAAAAATAACTTAAAAGTAGTTAAATCAGCAAAAGATAAAGATTTGGAAAACAAAGAGAAAAATAAAGCTTTAGAAGCAGCTATTAGCCAGATTACAGATAACTTTGGAAAAGGCTCTGTAATGAAGCTTGGCCAAAAAAAAGCAATGGATATAGAGTCTATTTCTACAGGCTCACTAAGCTTGGATTTAGCACTAGGCATTGGTGGATTACCGAAAGGAAGAATTGTTGAAATTTATGGTCCAGAGTCTTCTGGAAAAACAACACTTGCTCTTCAAGTAATCGCAGAAGCTCAAAAATCTGGTGGAATATGTGCATTTGTTGATGCAGAGCATGCTTTAGACCCAGTATATGCAAAAAAATTAGGTGTAAATACAGAGGAATTATTAATTTCTCAACCTGATGCTGGTGAGCAAGCACTAGAGATAGCAGATACACTTGTTAAATCAGGTTCTATTTCTGTAATAGTTATCGACTCAGTTGCAGCATTAACACCAAAAGCTGAAATTGAAGGGGATATGGGAGACCATCACGTAGGTCTTCAATCAAGATTAATGAGTCAGGCTTTAAGAAAATTAACTAGTTCAATATCAAACACAAATACAATGATGATTTTCATTAACCAAATCAGAATGAAAATAGGTGTTATGTTTGGAAGTCCTGAAACTACATCAGGTGGAAATGCATTAAAATTCTACTCATCTGTAAGAATGGATATTAGAAGAATTGGTGCAATAAAAGATAAAGATGTAATCATTGGTAACTCTACAAGAGTTAAGGTTGTTAAAAATAAAGTATCACCGCCATTTAAAGTAGTTGAATTTGATCTAATGTATGGAAAAGGAATTAGCAAAGTAGGTGAATTGATTGACCTTGGTGTTAAAGCAGAAATTGTAGAAAAATCTGGAGCTTGGTATGCATACAAAGGTGAAAAAATTGGTCAAGGTAGAGAGAATGCTAAAATTTACCTAGAACAAAATCCAAATGTTGCTGCTGAAATAGAGATGGCAATTAGAGAAAAAGCAGGTGTGATCACTAAAAAAATAGAAGGTAATCCACTTGATCAGGAGAAAGTAAAAGCAAATCAAAAAGAAGAAGAAGCTCCTGCAAAAAAGAATTAGCTAAATAGTCATTATTAGTCATAAAAGGCGTCCAATGGGACGCCTTTTTTCCCTTTAACATTATAGACATCATTTAAAAAAGCTGTATTTTAAAAATATGGCTCAAAAAACCTTAAATGAAATAAGAAATACTTTTCTCAAATATTTTGAGAAAAATGACCACACAATTGTTGAGTCTAGTAATCTTGTGCCTAATAACGATCCAACTTTGATGTTTGCAAACTCTGGGATGGTTCAATTTAAAAATGTTTTTACAGGTTTAGAAAAAAGAGACTATAAAAGAGCGACTACTTCACAAAAATGTGTAAGAGCTGGTGGCAAACATAATGATTTAGAAAATGTTGGTTATACTCCAAGGCATCATACATTCTTTGAGATGTTAGGAAATTTTTCTTTCGGAGATTATTTTAAAGAAAAAGCAATTTATCTTGCATGGAATTTAATAACAAAAGATTTTGGATTAGATAAAAATAGGCTTTATTTCACAGTTTTCAATGAAGATGATGAGGCTTTTAATCTTTGGAAAAAAATTACAGGTTTTAGTGATGATAGAATAATAAAAATACATACGTCAGATAATTTTTGGTCGATGGGAGAAACTGGACCTTGTGGCCCCTGTTCAGAAATTTTTTATGATCATGGAGATCATTTGAAAGGTGGTTTACCTGGCACTAAAGATCAAGATGGTGATAGGTATATTGAAATTTGGAATTTAGTATTCATGCAATTTGAGCAAGTTACTAAAGATAAAAGAATTAATTTACCAAAACCATCGGTTGATACAGGTATGGGCCTAGAAAGAATAGCAGCTCTGCTCCAAGGCACACATGATAATTATGAAACAGATCATTTTAAAAAAATTATAAGTTCTATCTCTGAGGAGTTAAAAGTTAAACCTGATAAAAATAACTTATCGAGTTTTAGAGTGATTGCAGATCACTTAAGAGCAAGTTCTTTTTTATTAGCAGAGGGAGTTTTACCATCTAATGAGGGTAGAGGTTATGTTTTAAGGAGAATTATGAGAAGAGGTATGAGGCATAGTCATTTGCTTGGATCTAAGAAGCCTATTTTTTTTAATATATTTAAAACATTAATGGATGAAATGTCAGGCAATTATCCAGAATTAAAAAGAGCAAACTCACTAATTAAAGAGACTTTAAGAATGGAGGAAGAGAAGTTTTTAGTTTTACTTGATAGAGGAATAAAGATTTTGGAGGAAGAAATCAAGAAAGTCGACAAAAAATTATCAGGTGAAGTAGCATTTAAACTTTATGATACTTATGGCTTTCCACTAGATCTAACAGAAGATATTTTAAAAAATAAATCACTAACACTAGACCATAAAAAATTTGATAGTTTAATGAAACAAAGTAAGGAGCTTGCAAAAAAAAATTGGAAAGGTTCAGGTGATAAATCTATAGAGGAAATTTGGTTTACTATTAAAGATAAAACAGAACCAACTGAATTTTTAGGTTACGAAACAAATACATCTGAGGGAGTAATTAAATTTATTATAAAAGATAACAAAGAAGCCAATTCACTCTCAGAAGGTGAAGAAGGATATATAGTTTTAAACCAAACTCCTTTTTATGGTGAGTCAGGTGGACAGCTTAGTGATACCGGGACTATTAAATGTGGTGATAACAATTTTGTCGTAAGCGATGTACAAAAAAAGTTTGGAGATTTGTTCATCCATTTTGGCAAAATAAAAAAAGGTAAGCTTAATATAAATGACAGTGTTGAACTAAATATAGACTTTGAGCGTAGAAAAAGTATTAGAGCATACCACTCCGCAACACATCTCCTACATGAGTCCTTAAGACGAACTTTAGGTAAGCATGTAATGCAAAAAGGATCTCTCGTTGCACCTGATAGACTTAGATTTGATTTTAGTCATATGAAATCTATATCTGAAAGTGAATTAGATAAGATTAATAATATTGTTAATCAGATTGTTGATAATAAAAGCGAGGTCATTACAAGATTAATGACACCTAAACAGGGCATGGAACACGGTGCTTTAGCCTTATTTGGAGAAAAATATGGAGAAGAAGTAAGAGTAGTGTTTATGGGCGAAGAAGGTAACAAATATTTTTCAACAGAATTATGTGGAGGAACACATGTAAGAAATACCAGTGAAATTGGAAAATTCAAAGTTGTAAGTCAATCTGCGATAGCAGCAGGCGTTAGACGTGTAGAAGCTTTAAGAGATATTCAATTGGATAAATACTTACAAGAGAAAGAAAAGAATATAAATTTGTCTACTCAAAAAGATGAGGAAAACATTAATAATTTATTAAATAAAATCAAAAAATTAGGAGGCGAAGTTAAAATAACTTCAGATGACAAAAAATTAGTTATTAAAGAGCTTACAAGAAAATTAGATCAATTAAATATTAAAACAGTCCTTGAGGATAAATCAAAAAATATAGTTCAAGATTTTGAGATCAATAAAGTAAAGGTAAGGTTTCAAAAAGTAAGTAATTTATCGCCAAAGGATTTAAGAAAATTAGTCGACGAAGGTAAAAATTTTTTACAAAAAGGCATTGTCGTAGTTTCTGCACATAAAGATAATAAGGTAGGTTTAGCAGTAGGAATTACAGAAAATTTAACTAATAAGTATGATGCCGTCAAACTTGCTAAAGTAGGATCTGAAATTATTGGTGGAAAGGGCGGTGGTGGTAGAAAAGATTTCGCCCAATCAGGAGGAAATTTGGTCAATAAAATTGACGATGCATTTAATGAGATAAAAGGTCTTATTTAAATAAAAAATAATTATATAAACTAGTTTTTATCACCTTTAATATCGGTGGTAAGTTGTTGGTAAACCATAACTGTAATAGCTCTAATATTTTTCTCTAATCTATTTATGTCGAAACTAAAATTTGCATCATTGCAATTTAGTTCATGAAAATAATAAGTATTAGTATAGCCCAAAGTTGGTTTTATTTCATCGCTTATTATTTTTAAAGCTCGGGTTTTCTTATCTATTGTAAAATTATAACGACAAACACTAGTAGTAGCCCATTGAAGTATTAAGCCAATAACAATACCAATCGTTAAAATTATTTTGGTCATTTTGAATCAACCACTAAAATAGTTAAATCATCTTTTTGAATTTTGCCTGAGTTAATTATGTCATCAATAATAATTTTCAGTCTTTCATTATTTGGTTTTTCTTGATATTTTTTTATATAGTCTTTAAATCCGTCTGAACCCAACATTTCACCTTTAGGATCTTTAATTTCTGTTATGCCATCTGTGAAAATATACATTGAGCTTTTATCAAATCCTATTGTAGCTTCTTTATATTTCGTTTTAGCCATTATTCCAAGAGGCGGCCCTGCCTCTTCAAATGTATCAAAACTTCCATCTTTTTTTAAAATTAGCGGCGGCTCATGTCCTGCACTTGATAATTTTAACTCTTTTTTGTTGCTGTCGTAAATACCAACCAACATAGTAACAAACATTCCTCTAGAAATTGTTTCACATATTTCATTATTAAGAAGCATTAATAATTCAGATGTTGAAAACATTGTTTTACTTAAACATCTATAAAGACTAGAAGCCTTGGACATCAATAAAGATGATTTAATTCCTTTTCCAGATACATCAGCTACTCCAAATCCATATCTACCTTCACCAAGATCAGAAAAGTTATAAAAATCTCCAGACACAACTTTAGCTGGTATGTTTATCCCTGCTATTGGAAAATCTTCTTTTTTATTTTGAGATAATAATGATCTTTGAATTTCTCCAACTATTTCCACTTCTTTTTGAATCTTATTTTTCTCAATCATTTCTTTAGCCATTTTAGCATTTCTAATTGCTAAAGCTGCTGGAGCAGATAGTGTTTCTAATAACTTTCTATCGTCCTCAATAAATAATTTATCGTTGGTTTTTTTGTTTAAGCAATGTATTACGCCTATACAATCGTTTGCAGCTATAAGAGGTGAGCATAAGACTGAATAAGTTGTAAAATTTGTTTTATTATCTAAATCAAAATAAAATTCTGCAATTTCTCTTACATCCTTTCTAACATTTCCCACTCTCACACATTTTCTACTTTGCACAGCCTTGCCCATTACTCCATCTTTTAAATCTAGTTCATATTCATCAAGATAATTTTGATGCAATGAGGCAATACATTCAAATTTTTTTTTTTTATCATTAATCAAAAATATATTTGCAGCCTCGGCATTTATTCTTGCAATGATTACTTGTAGCGCAGTCTTCAAGGTATCATTTAAATCAAGAGAGACCGCAAACTCTTGATTCATTTTAGTGACAATCTCCAAATCTACATTTACTTGCAGATTCTTATCTGTTTCATTTTTTTCTTGTTTTTTTGATTTAAAAAACATTTATTATACTAGCATTTTAAACAGTTTTTGGTAAATTCTACAACAATGGAAATTATAATAAATACACCAAATCTTTACATTCATCTTCAAGATGCAATGCTTGTTATACAATACGTTATAGACGGATTGATCCATATTACTTCAAACATAGAACTTTAAAAACGTGTGGACATACTATTTGTAATAATCCTAGGTGCACTCTGGGGTAGTTTTGCAAATGTATGTATTTTTAGATTACCAAATGAGGGTAATGTTGTTTCAGGAAGATCATTTTGCCCTAAATGCAAACAAAAAATTGTTTGGTATGACAATATACCAATTATCTCTTATATTATTTTAAAGGGAAAATGTAGAAATTGTGACTATAGAATTGCTTTTCAATATCTTGTAGTTGAAATTTTAAGCTTAATATCGTTTACATTAATATATTATCTATTTGGAATTTCGTTAACAACCCTATTTTTTTGGATTTTATTTTTATCTTTTTTAATAATTTTTTTTATAGATCTTAAACACTATATAATACCAAATGTAATAACGTTCCCCCTAATGGCTTTGGGCTTTTTAAAATCTTTTGATCCAAATTTAAGCTATCTTTTTCCAAATTATGTAAATTCATTAATTGGCGGTGCATTAGGTTACGGAATCATTTTTTCGATAATTTATTTTTATAAACAGATTAGAAAAAAAGAGGGGATGGGCTTAGGTGATGCAAAACTATTTGCTGTCATAGGATTTTGGTTTGGCTGGATATCAATTCCATTTATTGTTTTTCTATCATCCTTGATAGCATTAGTTTCTGTAATTCCAAGTTTGATAAATAAATCAAAGCAAATGTCATCTGAAATTCCTTTTGGCCCATATATTATTATCGCAACAGTAATATTTATTTTTTTTAAAGAGAGCTTTACTAATTTTCTTTTATAGTTTAATGAAAATTAAAATTCGTCTTTACTTATTTTTTTTTTTAATAGTTTTATTTAACGGTTGCAGTGAAAAACAACCTAAAGAAATAGAAAAAATCGTATTACTTGGTGATAGTTTAATGAGTGGATACGGCCTGTCTAGTGAAAAACATTTAGATAAAATTTTACAGAAAGATTTAAACTTAAGTGGATATAAGATCACAATTATAAATAAAAGTGTATCAGGCGATACTTCATCTGATGGTCTAGCTAGATTAGATAAAATACTAGAAATAAAAGATACTGACTTAATAATTTTAGGTCTAGGAGCAAATGACATGTTACAAGGCGTTGCTCCTCAAAAAACTAAAAAAAATTTACAAGAAATAATTACCAATATAAAAAATGAGAACATAGAGATACTCCTCGCA
Organism: Candidatus Pelagibacter communis; assembly: GCF_001179985.1. Taxonomy (GTDB): domain Bacteria; phylum Pseudomonadota; class Alphaproteobacteria; order Pelagibacterales; family Pelagibacteraceae; genus Pelagibacter; species Pelagibacter ubique_J. The sequence continues at coordinate 10,504 of NZ_CVSI01000024.1, forward strand.
GGCATGAAAGCGACAACATCAAGAGGTTTAAGCTATAAAAAAAAATTTGATGAAATTTACCCGGAGTTATCAAAAAATAATGATATATTTTTTTTTCCATTTTTGTTAAAAGATGTAGCTTTAAATCCAGATTTTAATCAATCTGATGGTATTCACCCAAATTTTAATGGAGTTAAAATTATTTCAATCAATTTAAAAAAAAGTATAGTAGAATTAATAAAATAAAATTTTACATGAAACACAAAGGTTTCACATTAATAGAACTTCTAGTCGTAGTAGCTATCATTGGTATCCTAGCTGCTGTAGGTGTAGTTGCTTATAATGGGTATACTGCTAGCGCTAAAAAGAAAACGATGGAAAGTAATTCTAAAACGATTCAAAAATATGCAATGGCTGAAATTGCAAAATGTCAGATGGGCACAAATCTTACCGAGGGACCAACAATAAGCAAACATATAACTTCATGTTCAACTGGAGGTGCTGGAAATTTAAACAGCAATGTTTGGGCACAGTATTTTATAGATGTTTTTCAAAGCAAAATAAAAAACCCTTATGGCTCATCAAGTAATCCAAGTGGTCTATTAAATAGCGGCCCTACTAGAAATGCAGGAGAAATAGTTTTAGTTGGATGGAACCAATGCAAAACCGATCCGTGTTTTTTGATAAGAGCGTCTTATGACGAGAATGGTTCAAAAAAAGACTTACCTGACCTTCAAGTACCCACTGGATTTTAAATATGAAGCGTTCGGGCTTCACACTCATAGAGCTTTTAGTCGTTGTAGCAATCATTGGTATTTTAGCTGCAGTAGGAGTAGTTGCTTATAATGGGTATACGGCTAGTGCTAAGAAAAATACATTACAAACTAATTTTAAAAATTTAGAAAAAAAAATTGCTATATCAGCAACAGGTTGTTTTAGTGGAGTGGAAGTAAAATTCGGCCCATATCTTGATGGCAGATCTCCTAATAGTCATACTTGTAATACACCAAGTTTTTCTGGAAATATGTTAAATGCAGATTCAATTACATATAAACTTTATTTGGAAATTTACGGAACAAAAAATCCTATGGACGACTCTGTCGCTGGAGCAGCATGGAGTAATGGAAGATGTCCACCAGCAAATGTACCACCAGGTCAAATAGCCTTAGGTTATGCCCACAAAAATAATACATGTGGAATGGCAGGCAATATGTCCTGTGTGAGAGTAAACTTAGGTGATACAGATGGAGATGGTAAGGACGACTTTTTATCTAAAGAATATAATTTTTGTGAATATAAATAACAAAATAAATGGATCATTTTCTATATTTTAATATTTTAATTTCAGCATTAAATATCTTTATAATAGTTTACGCTTTTTCTTATAATTTTTTTCCAAAAAAGTGGAGAAATAAAGTTAAACAAGGAACAATTATTGGATTAGCTTTAATCTTTGTTACGATGATTACTATGTTTTCTTGGGTAATTTATTTTTATTATTTAATTTTTAAACCTTTAGAAAATTTAAATTTTTTAGCTCTAATTTAGAAGTTTTCTTTCCAAGAATTTCTGTAAGATGAAGCAGCTCCTTGACCAGCTTGAATCTGAACTAAATCTTTTTTATTTCCTGCAGATTGACCTGCAATATTAGCAAATAATTTATCTGCAAAAACTACAATTTTTGATAAAACACCTTGACCAACATAATAGCACGCTTCACCTTTTCTTATAGTTCCTAATTGACTAGAATTGTTACTTCCACATTCATCATCAGCTTGGCAAATGTAAGCATTTCCTAAACTACACTTATTAACTGACTGTGTAGGTTCGTATATAGGAAAATAAGCAAAACCTTTGTAAACAGTTGGTTCTGCAGTAACTTTAGAAGCATTATCTAAAACGATATACCATCCTCTATGTTTATCTTCTACTTGACATGTAGTTGGCATATCATTTGTCGTATTTCTGCATTTAGTTATATCATCTGCTGTTGCTGCTTTACCCACATCTCTAAATTGAGGATAAAATTCGTCTTTTATTCCTATTAAGTAATTAGATGTTCCAGCTGAAGTGTCATTTATTCTATTAAAGTCACCAGTTCCTGCATAGACCCATAATGAATTTGTCGATCTACCAATAGTAGCATCCATTGGATGGAACATGTACCTTCCATTAGTTTTGTTTGATCCAGCAGTAAATAAAGTTGTTTGGTCGAATATTTTAATTTGATTTCCAGCACCATCGTCGCTCATGTTTGTTAAATTAAATTTTGTAATTTTACCCTCTAAATCACTTAGATATAAAAGACCACCAGAGTAAGTAACTCCCCTAGCTGTATCAGGAGTTATCAATACTGGAGAAGCTGGGGTTGAATTAACAATATCACTTGAGGCCAGGTCTGTGATTTCTACTCTTTTATAAAGACTTCCAGGATTTGTAAAATCTTCAAGATTAACAATTGTTAAATTTGATCCAATACCCTCAAACTGAGTACCATATCCGCCACCCATTGCAGCTACATAAATATCATCTAAAATATCATTGTCACCTGCACCATTGTTTGGAATTCTAAAAATTCTTGGATCTGACCATGTCTCACCAAGAAGACTGTAGTCATACTCTGGATGAGTAGTCACACCAGTATTTTTAGAGCCAGCTTTAATACTGACACCAAGTATTGAGCTCGTATTGCTGTCACCTGTATCTGCAGAATAAGTTATGTCATCAGCAAAGTTTAAAACTGTCTCACCATTTGCATCTTTTGTAACAGTAAAATTTGTGTAATTCTTGTCGTTAAATAAAACTTTTATATCGTTTTTTGTAATATCCCTTACAGGAAACGTCCATGATTTACCTTTGTAACATGAGGTAGTAAGTTCTCCATTACCATCTCTAGTATCTTGACATGTGTTAGATATACTGCTGTTTTGAGAAAATTTATCTGTAACTTCTAAAGCCTCTGCAAAACTAGCTAAAGAATATGATCGTGCAATATATTTATAAAGATGCGTATTTTCGTTATGATCTATTCTGTAAACAGTACTGTTAATATTGTCATTATATATTGACATTAAGTGTAAAGGTTTTTCAGGATCTGTTACATCAAGAACAGAAAAACCAGCTCCACCTCTACCGTAAGGTACCATTAATATAGTGTGCCATTTTTTGATTTTATCTAAAGGACTTTTAAAGAACATATCATGCACTACAAGAGAGCCATCAACTCCAAAAACTGCATTTGTTCCACCTTTTGTTTTATTTAGCGATCTATTCATAACAAGCGGAAGGTTCGGAGCAACTAAAGGCGGCACAAATCCCCATAACTCTTTTCCTGTTTTAGAGTCGAAGGCATGAAGTATTCCACTATTAGAGCCTGCGTAGATTACTTCTTTTCTATCTCTATTATTTGTAGCAAAATTAGGATAGTTATTATAACTTCTAAAATAAGCTTCCTGGTTATTCCCTGTAAATGCTGTATCTGCGCCTGGCGGACCAACTACTACAAGCTGCGAATGATAAATGTCACCTAAAGGATTGTCTCTAGTTTCAGTTAAGTTACAATCACCATCATAATCGAAATAGTCTTTACCTCTTATAAATTCTATTAAACCTTCCTGATCGTCTGAATTACCATCTATAACTCCAGCTTCGTTCGCACATCTATTATTTGTCGTGTCACTATCATTATGAAAATCGACAATAGCATTTTTATATAAACTAAACAAAGCACCAATATCTGCAGCATTGGCTTTAGTAAAATTGTTATAGCCAGATTTGTAGTTTGTTCCAGGAATTCCAACACTCCAAATTTTTCTTTTATCTGGCTCTGGCATTTCCTCAACAGCAGACCAATTACCACTATCATTTTCATCTAGGTTTCCATTTGAGTCAATGGCTGTTCTTGTAATAGTTCCTGCCCACTCTTTATTTTGTCTGTAATCAAATTGTGCTTGAAATAGTGATCCTGAAGACTCTATCGTTGCTGTGATCGCAGGAGCTGTAAATGATAATTTTTGAGCTATAATTTGTGAAATTGCCGCTTTAAGTTCTGATTTTAACTGAGCGGCTGTTTTAGCAACTATTGCTGCATCTGTTCCACCTTCTTTTGCAAGTTGATTAAAATTTCTTAAACCAGAAGCTGATATTCCTGTTCCAAAAGCAACAGCAAAAGTTTTTACAGGATGTTTTTGTATTCGAAGACTTTTTGCTGCATTCTTTGCGTTATTATGGTTATACCAGTCTCCGTCTCCGATTACCATGGCATAACTATTTTGACATGGTGAGTTTTTATCTATTGGGCTAAATCTGCCATGATTATAATATTGTTGTGCTATTCTCATAAAAGCCATTGCATCTGTTCCGCCACCAGGGTTTACACCGCTAATAATTTGATTAATTCTTGCAGCTCCACCTTTATGAACTCTAACTTTTAAACAATTGTATCTGTTACATGGACTTGCATTTCCTGTTGTTATGTTTCCACTCCAATTATTAAATCCAGATGAGCCATGCGCCCAATAAGCAAATCCAAAGTTAACACCTGAAGTTAAAGATGCATCAGTTACGATCGATTTGATAGCCTCGTGAGCTGCCTGCATTCTTGTTTGTGGTGCACCACCGAAATTTTTCAACCAATTTCCATTCATATCAAAAGATTGAACAGTTGCTTTATTTAGTCCTGTTGTAATAATTCTGCTATTAGTTTTATCTACTGAAATTCCCCAAGGATAATAAAAGTAAGTAGCACTATTCGTTGAAGTTGCAGTGCTTCTTGATCCTTTTCTCCATGCTTCACTATTTTGACCGTAAGTAATTTTTCTAATGTAGCTTTGTCCCCAACTTAAATGGTAAAGTACACTTTCATTGTTTGGATCAACTGTTAATCCACCAAAATCATTACCGTAAAAATAACTTTTGTTGCCAGCACTAATGCTCGGACAACCGTTATTGTCAAATTGCCATCTATATATTCTACTGTTCCTGTAAGAATACATGTAACTAAAGTTTTTATCAGCCGCACCTACCATGTAAGCATATCTTAATTGGTTATTTACATTACAGTTTCTTGATCTATCTCTATCAATATCATAAAGATAATAACCTCGACTTGTTCCAACTCCTATAAACCTTCCCTGAGGGTTCTGAAATAATGCAAGGTTATAAGGATAGGCACTTCCAAGATTTATAAAACCTAAGCACGCCCCATCAGACTCTCTTATTTTGACTATTCTTCTGTTTGACCAACTAATTGCATAAAGAACTCCACCTGCAGATTCAATACTATATGGATAATAAGTCTGACAATTTCCTTTATGGGCTGTACCATTTACTCCCCAACTTGAGTCAACCTTAGCGTTTGCATATTCTAATTTCTTAATTCCATATGATGAATATTGTGCAACATATAAATTACCGTTTGCATCCGTTGTAGTATCGTAAGGCAAACTTATTCCAGAAGATCCTCCGCTCATTCGCCAACCCATACTTCCAGACTTATCTAATAATATTAAAACGTTAGCTGGCACATCCCCAATACCAGTTCCAGGAGGTAATGCTTTTCCAAAAACTACACTAAAAGAAATTAAATAGAAAAATAATGAAGTAATTATAACTTTAAAATTTTTCATTGTGATTTGTCCAGTCCTAATTCAAAATTATTAATATGTTCTGCTAAAATTTGATCGTATTTCTTAGTAGATAAATATAATTGCTCATCTATTTTATTTTCTTCACCCAAAAACCTCTGGTAAACTACAAATTCATCTGACTTTTCAAAAATATGAAAACCCGTAAACGAGTCTGGATTTTGAGTAGTATCAAAATCACCATATACCTTTTTAGTATATTTCATTAGGGTTAATTTTTTTGAAATATTGTTATTTTCATCATTTAATGCAACAAAATTTATAGCAACAAGAATATTATTAACAAATCTATATTCGATCATAATTCCTTCATCTAATCCTTCACCAGGACAAATATCTTTTGCAAAAAAAGGATATATGTTCATTCCTGGATAACGATATGGAGGTGGAGGACCATACTCTTTTTCCATTTTTGATAAATTATCACCGATATCATATATAACGTTGCATTTCGCGTGTGCTGCAGCAGATATTAAAAGACTTATTAATATAATTTTTAATCTTAAAAACATGAAATTTTAATAATTATAGACGAATATTTAAATATTTTAAAATAAATTTTTCAGTATAAATAAATATTTTTGACTATCTTGGAAAAACTATTGTGCTTTCCAATGAAACTACCATGTTCTCGCTGTCCATATTAAGGCCGCATCCGTACACTCTGTAAGCCATTCCGCTTTGTCCAGCATCTGACTGGGTTTTTTTTACACTTCCACCGTATCCTTTAAAGGGAACAGCGCCAATTCTAAAGATAAAAAATTCGTAATAATAATCATATAAATCTTCTGCCTCCTCCTTTTCACTTTTGCTGGCATTAGTTTTAAAACTATCTCTTAGCAATTTTCCAAAATTCCAGCTTTGTGCAGTAACTACTCCTTTGTTATCTAAATTTTTTTTGTCTAAGTCATGAAAACTGTTGTAACACACATCCCTCGTATTTTTATAACTACCAAAGGTCTTGTCGTAATTTGCAAGTGTCATTGCGCCCGAAAAACCTGACCCCCCTGTGCTTTTACCACCTTGGTTTTCAGGTAATTTTCTTAAACTTAAATCTCTCTTTTTAGATTTAGAATTCCATGGACCCAAAAAATAATTTTTTAAATAATTTTCTCCCTCTATAATTGCTGTTTCCGCTACGTAAAATGTTTGCTGGTAATCATCACTATAATTATTACTTTGATGATCACCTGAAGAAATCACAATTAAAGCACCACCCATCAAAGACATTACAAGAAGCAAAACAAGTGAAAGTACTAACGCAAACCCTTTTTCATTTCTATTTTTCATTCTAATCCTACATTTCTGGCATAAGCCGTTACAGTTAAAGTCTCTCTTAAAAATCGATCATTAAATCTTGTAAGATTTCTAGATGAATCTGTTAGAGCAAAAATTGTTTTTTTTTTGTTGTCGTTATAAAACGGATTTTTTGATCTTACCGCTAATGCGATATCTACAGTTTTAATGTCATATAATTTTTTTTTGTTAGAATTTGTTGGTGATGGTGGTGGTTTAAGAAGATTTCCATTTGCATCAATTGCGTTAAAAATCATATCTTGAACATACCCTTCAATAAATTGTTCTGGGTAAGTTCTCTCATCTAATTTACTGCTATTTGGATATGTGTCTGTAGCAGGATTATCCCAAGTATTTTTTGTCTTACTCCATTTAACTTTAGTTTTGAAAACTGAAAATGCATCAATATTATTATTAGTTAATTTATCTTTTACAGTTGAAGGTTTACAATAATAAGAAACTTTGTATCTTATAAATGTATACCTTTTATTTACATCAGTTTCATTGGGCTTATATTCTACATCACCATAAACAATATCAATTTTATCACAATCTCTAAGCTTGTTTGAAGTTTTAGAAATTAATATTGGGGGATCTGAAACTTTCAAGTCATCTCCATAATACTTAAAACCTGCCATACGAATATCTCTCACCAACATATTAAGTACTGTTCTACCGGTTTGACTCACTTTTGCTTTATCTGTAACTTTTTGAAAAGAGTTATTAACAGCAGTGTAAGAAGCATACATTGCGGCCATCATAATTGATGAAATCACTATACCAATTAATATTTCGACTAAAGTAACTCCCAGAATAGATTTTTTATTTTTTTTCATTATGGTTTAATATCTACGTGTACAGGAAAATAAATGAATTTATCTTTTTCACCATTATTTAAAAAAATTTGAAATTTAGCTATATACATTTTGTCAAAAACTTTGTCATTTTTGAACCTGCATCCTGAAGGGCATATATCAAATACTTTCAAAAATTTCTTTTCTTTGGTACCTGTACCATCTTTTCTACATTTAAGCCTTCTTTCAGAAAATCGATTATTCCATTTGTCTAATTTTTTATCTATAATATTAGTATAATTTGAGTTTAAATTTGCACCTGCTGAACAACTATTCGAACCCCAAGACTGCTTATCACCAGTGCTGTTATCTTGTTTGCTATTATTAACTAAAATATCAACAAACTTTTGACTTGATTTTTCTGCTTGAGAATTTCCTAATAGGTCCTCAGCAACCATACTAACTAAGTAAGTACTCTTAGTTCTCTCTCCTGATACATCAATTGATTGAACTGAATAATTGACCATTTGAAAAACAGCGATAAAACCAATGCCAACTATTACTGTGGAGATTAAACCTTCTATAAGTGTTATCCCCTTTTCAAAAAATCTTTTACTGTCTTGACCAAGTTTTTCCATTAAATTTATACCTTGTTACATTACCAAATCTTGACCATTCCACCAAGTATGCAGGTTGTTCCAGATCTGGCGAAGATGTTGGACATTTATTACTATTTTTAGCGGCAATACTTGTTTTACAAAAAATTACATATTGATTTGAAGTTCTACCTTCCAAAGTAACATTTTTATTTGCTAAATTTTTATATGAGTAATAAGAACCGTCTTGTGAAAAACATACAGCCGCTTCTACAGGTAACGGGCTATAATGTGCCGCACCTTCACCCTCATAGTAATCTATATATTCAGATGTTCCATTAATTTTAGAATAATAATTATTACCTGTTTTACATTGAGGTAATTTTCCAGAATTCAAAGTTTCAGAAAGTTTTTTTTTAGTGAATCCTCTTGTGTGAAAAATAATTCTACCATTTTTTTGGGACATATAAAATGATATAAAAGGGTAGCTTCCTCTTTGAGCTTGTGTTGTCGCTGAATTAATCATCGCAGAGGCTTTTTCAGCTAACACTCTTATTTTACGATCAGTATTCCAATCTAGAAAGTTTGGAATTCCAACTGCGGATACGATTCCAACAATCGTAATTACAACTAACAATTCCAAAAGTGTAAAACCTTTAATGTTCTGATCTTGCTGCACCTGGATCTATCTTACCTGACTTTGCTAATTCTTCCAAAGATTTTTCCATGGTAATCATGCCATCTCTTACCGCAGTCTGCATAATGCTTGGTATTTGATGTATTTTAGCTTCTCGTATTAAGTTTTGAATTGGAGATGTACATTTCATAACTTCAAATGCACCAACTCTTCCAGCACCATCTCTTGTCTTAAGGAGTCTTTGGGTAATTACCATCTTTAAAGATGTTGATATCTGTGCTCTTATTTGTTCTTGTTGTTCAGGTGGAAATACATCTATAATTCTATTAATTGTACTAGGTGCACCGCTAGTGTGCAGAGTTCCAAAAACTAAGTGACCTGTTTCGGCTGCAGTCAGAGCTAAACTGATAGTCTCTAAATCTCTCATCTCTCCAACCAAAATTACATCAGGGTCTTCTCTTAATGCTGCTTTAAGCGCTGCTGCAAATGTTTTAGTTTGCTTACCAACTTCTCTATGAGAAACTATACTTCTATTATCTTTATGTATAAATTCAACAGGGTCTTCAACAGTAATAATATTTGCATTTCTTGTTTTATTAATTTCATTTATGATAGCGGCTAAGGTCGTTGACTTACCAGATCCAGTTGGACCGGTAACAAGCACCAAGCCTTTATGAAAATCAACTACATCATATAAAGATTGAGGTAAATTAAATTGATCCATGTTTGGAATTTGACTTTCAACTCTTCTAAGCACTGCTGCTGTCCCATTAATTGTTTTATAAAAGTTAGCTCTAAATCTTAAACCACTTAGCATAACAGCAGAGTCTAACTCGTGAGTTTTATCAAATCTTTCAATTTCTACTTCATTACAATTCATTGACATTAAATCTTTTAAATCTTGAGCTTTAATTGGGACGTCTTTAACTACTACAATTTCACCAGTTTGACGATATGCAAGTGGTGAACCAGTTCTAATATGGAAATCAGAAATTTTTTTATTATTTTTTGCAAGATCCTCGAGTTTTTCAAACATTTTAAATTTATTTTTCCTATATAGCCTTTTTAAGCCTAAAAACGCAAAATTTCCAATGATTATTCTGGGTCTAATT
>NZ_CVSI01000025.1 GCF_001179985.1 Candidatus Pelagibacter communis
TAAAGGTAACAACAATATTATCAACATTATTGATCAAAGAGTTTTTAAACTAACTCCATATTTTTTTTCTTATACCTTAAGCAAAGCTGGTCTTTATACTATGACTAAAACAAGTGCGATGAGTTTTGCGCCAAGGATAAGAGTTAATGGTATTGCGCCGGGGCCTACTATTAAAAATAAAAGACAGTCTGTTGCCCACTTTAAAAAACAGTATCTAGCTACACCACTAAGAAGACAGGTAAATGTTAATGATATTTGTAATGCAGTTGACTTTTTAATTAAAAATAGATCTATTACTGGTCAAGTTTTAGCGCTAGATAGCGGGCAGAGTTTGAATTGGCAAACTCCTGATGTATTAGGTGGTAAAGAATGAAGAAAAATAATATCGAAATTTTTAGAATAGGTAAAACAAAAAACCTATTTAATTACGAAAAAAAAGTTTTAATCAAAGAGCTAATTTTAAATCTAAAACTTGGTTATTATGATTTTGAGAAAGAAAAGCCTCAAAAAGTAAAGTTTTCACTAGAAATTGATTACCAAGATAAAAAGCCATCTAATGATAAAGATTTAAAATCTATAGTAAATTATTCAAAAGTAGTTCGACTTATAAAGAAACTGGTAAAAAATAAACATTATAATTTTCTAGAAACCCTAGCAGAAGACGTGTTTGATGAGATTTTTAAAGACAAAAGAATTGAGAAAATAAATCTTAAAATAGAAAAACTTGAAATAATGAAGGACTGCTCGTCAGTTGGCATTCAAATTTCAAAAAAAAGAAGTTATGACAAATTCTGATACAGGAAAAGATATTATAAAGAAAGAAATACCGTTAATCGCTAAATTGCCAGGTGTTTACAAAATGCTGAATGAGAAAAATGAGGTTTTGTATGTTGGGAAAGCAAAAAATTTACCTAATAGATTGAAAAGTTATTTATCAGAAAAAAATCTTATTATTAGGACTGAAAGAATGTTATCTCAAACTAGAAAACTTGAAGTAACAACAACTTCAAACGAAAGTGAAGCTTTATTATTAGAGGCCAATTTAATTAAAAAATATAAGCCAAGATTTAATATATTATTGAGAGATGATAAATCGTTTCCTTTCATTTTTATTAGTAACAAAGAAAAATGGCCACAAATAAAAAAACATAGAGGGAAAAAGGACAAAGAAGGTTTTTTCTTTGGTCCGTTTGCGTCTGCAGGTTCTGCAAATTGGACCATAAAAATGATCCAAAAAATATTTCAGTTAAGAATTTGTGATGACACTGTATTTAAAAATAGGGAAAGACCATGCATATTATATCAAATTAAAAGATGCTCTGGTCCTTGTGTAAATTTTATTCACGAAAATGACTATAAAAAATCTGTAGATGATGCTATTGACTTTGTCTCTGGAAAATCAAGAAAAATTCAAAAAAGTTTATCGGCACAAATGGAAACTGCTAGCGATGAACTAGATTTTGAAAAAGCTGCAATACTTAGGGATAGAATTAAATCACTCAATATTATTCAGTCATCTCAGAGAATTAATGAAGCGAATTTAGTAGAGGCTGATGTTATTGCTGGTTACAAAGAGTCTGGTAAAACTTGTATCCAAGTTTTTTTTTATAGATCTAAACAAAATTGGGGTAATCAAGCTTTTTTTCCCAAACATGATCCAGATGAAAATTTAAGTAATATAATTAATTCTTTCG
>NZ_CVSI01000026.1 GCF_001179985.1 Candidatus Pelagibacter communis
ATTCTCAAATAATCCACTTAATTGTCCAATCATCACATCTCCTAACTCTTGAACATCAGTTATTTTTATTGCTTTTTGATAATATCTAGAAACATCATGCCCAATACCGATAGCTAAAATTTCAATATCACTTTTGTTCTCAATAAACTTAACAATTTTCTTTAAATGTTTCTCAAGAAAGTCTCCAGAATTTACTGATAAAGTTGAATCGTCTACTGGTGCACCATCAGAAATTACCATCATAATTTTTCTTTCCTCTTTTCTTTTTTTAAGTCTATTAAATGCCCAGGTAATTGCCTCTCCATCAATGTTTTCTTTTAGAAGACCTTCTTTAAGCATAAGTCCTAAATTTTTCTTTGATTGTCTCCAATGTGTATCTGCTGATTTATAAATTATGTGCCTTAAATCATTTAATCTTCCAGGATTTTTTGTTTTACCAGATTTATTCCACTCCTCTCTAGACAATCCACCTTTCCAGTTTTTTGTTGTAAATCCAAGAATCTCAACTTTCACTGAGCATCTTTCCAAAGTTCTAGATAATATATCAGCACATAGAGCGGCAATTGTAATTGGTCTGCCTCTCATTGATCCAGAATTATCAATCAATAATGTTACAACGGTATCTTTAAAATCTAAGTCTTTCTCTTTTTTGAATGATAAGGAATTATACGGATCAATAATAATTCTAGGTAATTTAGAACTATCTAATAAACCCTCTTCTAAATCAAATTCCCATGCTCTGTTTTGTTTTGCTAATAATTGACGTTGTAACTTATTTGCAAGTTTAGTTATAA
>NZ_CVSI01000027.1 GCF_001179985.1 Candidatus Pelagibacter communis
CTTAAGACATGGGAGAGTAGGACGTTGCCAGGCTAAAATATTATGAAAATAAAAAGTTCCCTAAAGTCGCTTAAAAAAAGAGACCTTAATTCAAAAATGGTTAAGAGAAGAGGAAGGGTTTACATAATTAATAAAAAAAATCCTAAATTTAAAGCAAGACAAAAATAGTTAAATGGATAATGACAATCACAAAAAAACATGGGAAAACTTCACAAAATTTGTTCTTTGGGGGACAATATCAGTTATTGCTATATTAATAGTCTTAGCTATTGTTTTGTTATAAATTCTAAAAATAAATGATAATTGGTTCTGTCTGCGAAAATAAAGCCACTGAAAAAAGAATTTCAGTTACTCCGGATAATGTTAAAAAATTTGTTTCAAGTGGTTTCAAAGTATACCTTGAGAAAAACTATGGTGATCATCTTGACATCGATGATCAAAAATTTTCAGAAAATGGTGCAGAATTTTTTAGCGATAAAGAAAAAATTATAAAAGAGTCTGATATATTATTGCAACTAAACCTACCAGATGAAAAAG
>NZ_CVSI01000028.1 GCF_001179985.1 Candidatus Pelagibacter communis
TCAATTTTATTTGACTGATGACCTTTTATTTTATTAATTTCCTCAGATGAAAATGAACTCAGGCCTATTGCCAGCTCTTTATCATTTTTACTAATTATTTTTATTTGATCACCTTTTTTGAATGAACCTTCAACGCTCTTTACACCTGCGGCCAGCAAACTCTTACCTTTTCGTAATGCATTTTCAGCACCTTCATCAATCTTCAAATATCCTTTTGCATGTAACGTGCTGGCAATCCACTTTTTTCTAGCATCTAATTTAGAAATTTCAGGAATAAACCAAGTACATATTTTTTTATCTAAAATATTACTCAAAGGTCTTTCTTTTAATCCGTTTGCTATTGCCATTTTACATCCTGAAAGCGCACATATTTTAGCTGCATCAATTTTAGTTCTCATACCACCTGATCCATACTCACTAGTTTTTCCAGAAGCTAATTTAATTATATTTTGGTCTATTTTTTCAATCTTATTTATCAATTTAGCATCTTTATGAATTTTTGGATTTTTTGTATAAAGTCCATCCACATCTGATAATAACACAAGACAATCTGCATCAGAAATTTGAGCAACTCTTGAGGCTAGTCTATCATTATCTCCATATTTTATTTCGGAAGTAGCAATAGTATCGTTTTCATTAACTATCGGTATAAAATTAAGATTAAATAAATTTTCAATTGTCCTTTTAGCATTTATAGCTCTCCTTCTTATTTCAGTATCTTCTAGTGTAAGCAATATTTGGGAAATATTAATTTTTTGAATAGCGAAAATTTCCTTAAATAAATTCATTAACTCGATTTGTCCTACAGATGCTACGGCTTGACTTTGATCTATTTTAAGTTTTTTCTTTGTTATATTTAATTTCTTACAACCAAGAGCAATTGCGCCTGAACTTACTATAATAATATTCTTATTTTTTTTTCTTAAAGCTCTAATATCTTTTGCAAACTCCAATAACCATTTTTTTCTGATAATTTTTTTGTCATCAATAATTAATGATGATCCTATTTTAACAATAATAGTTTTGGAATTTTCAAGATACATTTTTAAGCAACTTTATTTTTAAATTTGATATTAATTTTTTGTCAAAAGTAGATAATTGAATAACTTTTTTATTTAATTTTTCCTCAAATTTCATCTTTTTATTTTTGAGATCTTTTTGTGATAATAAATCGACTTTATTTAACACTATAATTTCCTTTTTTTTTAATAATTCCTTACTATACTCGCCTAATTCTTTTCTAATTTGTTTATAACAATTAGCCAAATCTTCCTCAGAAACATCAATTAAGTGTAATAGTGTTTTACATCTTTCTACATGTTTTAAAAACTTTATACCTAAACCGACGCCAGTGTGTGCTCCTTCAATTAATCCTGGTATATCTGCTAATGTAATCTCTTTATTATCATACATTGCAACACCTAGATTAGGATTTATAGTTGTAAACTTATAATTAGCAATTTTGGGATTTGCAGAGGTTATTGAAGCAAGTAAACTTGATTTACCTGCATTTGGTAAACCTATTATTCCAATATCAGCAATCGTTTTAAGTTGTAACCAAATCCAAAATTCCTCGCCTTTTGTACCTTTTGTAAATTTTCTCGGAGCTCTATTTGTAGATGACTTAAATCTGGTATTTCCAAAACCACCTCGACCTCCTACAGCAACAGTAAATTCATCTTTTTCTTTTTTGAAATCAAAAAGTAAAGTTTTGTTATCTTCTTCAAAAATTTGAGTCCCAATTGGAACAGATAAGAATAAATCTTTTCCACCTCTCCCTGTTTGATTTTTTCCCTTACCATCACCACCCCTTTTGGCTTTGAAATGTTGTTGATATCTATAATCGATTAATGTATTTAAATTTCTCTCTGATTTTAATATCACAGAGCCACCCTTGCCCCCGTCACCTCCATCTGGACCTCCGAACTCAATAAATTTTTCACGTCTAAAGCTTGGTGATCCTGAGCCACCGTTACCAGCTTTAACAAATATCTTTACTTGATCTAGGAATTTCATAATACAACTTTTGTTTATGTTGTATGAATTTAATTGGGCTTTACTGAAACGTAAGTTCTATCTGACTTACTTTTTTTAAAGACAACCTTACCCTTAACAACAGAGAAAATAGAGTGATCTTTGCCCATGCCAACGTTTTGGCCTGGAAAAATTTTAGTTCCTCTTTGCCTAACTATTATATTACCAGGTACAACGAATTGGCCACCGTATTTTTTTACACCCAATCTTCTACCAGCGCTATCTCTTCCGTTTCGAGAGGATCCACCTGCTTTTTTTGTTGCCATAATTTATCTTTATAATTTGTTTTACTTATCTTTTTTAATTTCAGTCTTTTTTTCTTTTTTTACTTTACTAATTTTTTCAGCCTCAGACAATACTTTACCATCTTTTGACATTATCTTATTAACTCTAATTAATGAGTATTGCTGTCTGTGACCATTTTTTCTTCTAGAATTTTTTCTTCTTCTTTTTTTAAATATTAGAACTGTCCTATTTTTAGCATTTTTTAAAAATTCGGCTTCTACTTTTGCACCTTGAACAGTAGGTAAACCCACCTCAACATTTTTATCATTTCCATAGGCAAGTATTTCTTTGAATTCAATTATAGAATTTGGTTTTTGATCTCCAAATTTTTCTATTTTTATTATTTCTCCAGCTTTAACTTTATATTGTTTTCCACCAGTTTGTATTATCGCAAAAGACATGTTTTTCCTTAAAAATTAAATGCAATATATAATTAGCTTTTTTATAGTCAAGATTAATAAGCTAAAAATTATCCTTTAAATCCCTGAGTTTTGAGAAGGTTTCAATATTTTCTGCTTTTAAAAATATGTTGCATTCTAGTTCTTCTTTTAAAATAGATGGAATTGTTGGTATACCTGCCTTTAAATTTTTATTAATTAAGTCTATTTTTTTTTTAAGATTTTCATTATTTGGATCATGCTCAATACAGAATTTTGCATTGTTTAACGTATATTCATGCCCACAATATATTAAAGTTTCTTTATCAAAAGTTTTAATTAATGATAATGATCTGAACATATCTTCATAAGTTCCTTCAAATAACCTTCCACAGCTTAATGAAAATAAAGTATCTCCTGTAAATAATATTTTGTCATTGAAAAAATGATAGCAAATATGACCCGAGGTATGACCTGGAGTATGATAAGTTTTAAGTTGAAAATCACCTTCTTTAAATATCTCCTCATTTTTGAGACAAATATCTATGCCTGGTATTCTTTTTTTATCATCTATAAAACCAATTATTTTACAGTTATACTTTTCTTTTAATGTTAAATTTCCGTCTATATGATCAAAGTGATGGTGTGTGTTTAAGATATATTTTAATTTTAGATTTAATTTTTCTAATGATTTAATAAGTGGACCAGATTCGCTTGGGTCTATAACTAGTGCCTCATTATTATTATGCACTATATATGAAAAATTATCTTTTAAACATTTTACAATTTCAACTTTTATCATTTTTCTATTAAAAAAATACCAAGTTCAGAAGTTAAATTTTTAAAATTTAAATTAAACTTATTGATCGAAGATACTTTATTATTTGTAAGAGCTAAAGATTTAAATAAATTTATTTTTCTATCATTACAAAAGTTTACGAAGTCCTTAATTGAGCACATGTGTAGATTGGGTGTATTATACCACTCATTTGGTAGCGTCTTAGTAACAGGCATTGTACCTTTAAATAACAAGTTAAATCTCACTTTCCAAAAACCAAAATTTGGTATTGTTACAATTGATGTCTTTCCTATTCTTAATAAATCACTTATTACTTTTTCGGGATTTAAAAAAGCTTGCAAGGTTTGGCTTAAAATAACGTAATCAAAACTATTACTAGGAAATTGTTTTAAATCTATCTCAGCATTACCCTCAATTACAGTGAGACCCTTCTGAATACATTTTTGAACGTTATCTTTAGATATTTCTAGACCTCTAACTTTTTTAGATATATTTTCATAAATAAATTTCATTAGTTCGCCATCTCCGCAACCAACATCTAAAATTGATTTTTCACTTTGAATAGACTTTGCAATAATTTTAAATTCTTCTTTCATAATTATTTTTTATATGAGTTATCAACAAAATTCTTTAATGCATTTACAAAATCAGGAACATCTAATAAAAAAGAGTCGTGACCTTTATCAGATTTTACCTCTAAAAATCCTACATCTGCATTTATCGCATTTAGGGCAATTACTATCTCTCTATTTTCAGCTGTTGGATACAACCAGTCAGAAGTAAATGAAATGATAAAAAATTTGGTTTTTGTATTTTTAAATACTTTTGAAAGATCGCCGTTAGAATTTTTGCTAAGATCAAAATAATCCATTGCTCTTGTTATATAAAGATAGCTATTTGCATCGAAACGATCAACAAATATTGATCCCTGGTATCTAAGATAACTCTCAATTTGAAAGTCGGCATCAAAACCAAATTTAATTTTGTCTCGCTCTTGAAGTTTTCTGCCAAATTTTTCCTGAAGACCTTTTTTTGATAAATATGTTATGTGGGCCGCCATTCTTGCAACAGACAATCCTTTAGCAGGAGATTTATTTTCTAACTCATAATTACCATTTTTCCAGTTTTCATCTGCCATTATTGCTTGCCTTCCTAACTCATTAAAAGCAATATTTTGAGCTGAGTGACTAGCAGAGCATGCTATAGGAATAGCTATTTTTGACTTATCTGGGTAGTTAGCAATGAATTGTAAAACTTGCATTCCTCCCATAGATCCACCAGTGACACAAAATAATTTATCTATATTAAAATGATCAAGTAAATTAAATTGTGCATTAACCATATCGTTTATTGTTATAACTGGAAAATTAATACCAATTTTTTTTCCACTCTTTTTATCAATGGAGCTAGGACCAAATGATCCCATACAACCACCAATAACATTTGCACATATTATAAAATATTTATTTGTATCAAGTGCTTTATTTGGACCAATCACATATGACCACCATCCGTCTTTATTAGTTATTGGATTTTTACCTGATGCAAACTGATCTCCAGTGAGTGCGTGAAACACCATTATAGCATTATCTTTATCTTGATTGAGCTTTCCATAAGTTTCATAAGCAAGAGGATAATCTGTAATAGTAACCCCACAATCCAACTTTAGTGGTTTTTTAATAATTATTTTTTTTATGTCATCAAATCCGTTCATAATATCTGATTGAATTGTGAGGAAAAAAACTTATTTAGCGGTTTTTTTAAAGCGCTCGCAATTCAGTTAAATCAGCGCAAAGATCTTCTATAGCAAGTTATCAATTATGTCAATTACAACTGATCGTTGTTTAATTTTATTTCAATTATTTTATTATTATTTATATATATCATTATGCAAAAAGTTATATTTCGGAAAATCAGAGTAAAAAGTTACAAACCTGGTAAGTCAGTGCTTTTAAACAAAAAAAAGATAATTAAATTATCAGCAAATGAATCTGCATTAGGTTTCTCACCGAGAGTAAAAAAAAAATTATCGAAAATTGATTTGTTATCTAAATATCCTGACTCAAAATCTAAAAGTTTACGTAAGGAAATTTCAAAAAAATTCAGATGTAATTTCGACCAGATAATTTGTGGCTCAGGTTCAGATGAAATAATTCAAATGATTTGTCAATTATTTTTAACAAAATCAGATGAAGTAATTGTGCCAAAATATAGTTTTTTAATGTATAGAATTTATTCGGGTATTATTGGTGCTAAAGTTGTCTATGCCGATGAAGAAAATTTTAAAATATCAGTAGACAATATATTAAAAAAAGTAACTCGAAAAACTAAAATTGTTTTTTTAGCAAATCCTAATAATCCAACAGCAACTTACTTGCCTGCATTAGAATTAAAAAATTTAAGGAAAAGGCTCAGGTCAAATATTCTGCTAGTTGTTGATGATGCTTATGAAGAATATATGTTAAATAAAGATTATAAGTCTGGACTAAACTTATTTAAAAACAAAAATAATGTTTTTATTTTAAGGACATTTTCTAAAATTTATGGACTGGCCTCCTTAAGAGTTGGGTGGGGGTATGGGTCAAAAGAAATAATAAAAGCGTTGATGAACATTAAACCACCATTTAATATTACAAAAATAGGAGAGTTATCGGCTATAGAGTCACTTAAAGATAAAATATTCATATCAAAATCAATTAAACATAATAAAAAATGGGCAGAAAAACTTAAACGCAACTTAGAAAAAAATAATATAAATACAAATAAAGTTTCTGCGAACTTTTTATTATTAAATTTTGATAAGTGTAAAATTTCGGCCTTAAAATTCAAAAAAAAACTTGAAGAAAAAGGTATTATTGTTAGAAGCCTTGAAGTATATGGTATGAAAAATAAATTAAGAGTGACAATAGGAAATTCCAAAGAAAACAAGTTTTTTCTAAAAACGCTAAAGTCAATATTCTAAAATGTTTAGTAATATATTAATCGTTGGTTGTGGCCTGATAGGCTCATCTATCTTAAGAGGTTCATTAAATAAAAAAATTTCAAAAAATATTTATGTATTTGAAAAATCAAAAAAAAATATCTCTTTGATAAAAAAAATTGATAAGAAAATTAAATTTCTTAATAAGATAGATTACAAAGTTTCCAATATGGACTTGATTGTGCTCTCAACACACATGAGCCAATATAATAATTTAATTAAAAAATTGCTAAGATATATTTCGTCAAAAAATCTAATAACAGACACAGGTTCAACTAAACGTAATGTTGAAAATTTAATTAATAAAAATAAAAAATTAAAAAAAATATTTATCCCAAGTCACCCAATCGCAGGTTCAGAAGTAAGTGGACCAGAGTTTGGTGATAAAAATTTATTTAAAGACAAGTGGTGTATTATTTTGAAAGGTAACGATAAATCAAAAAAAAATCAAAAAAAAATAGAAAAATTTTGGAAGAAACTAGGATCAAAGATAATATTTATGAATTCTATTGATCATGATAAAATTTTTTCTATAACTAGCCATTTACCACATTTAATTGCATACAATCTTGTGAAAACTGCTATTGATTTTCAAAAGAAAAATAAAAAAAGTATTATAAAATACAGTGCAGGCGGTCTAAGAGATTTTTCTAGAACAGCAGCATCTAATGAAATAATGTGGCGTGATATTTTCTTTGAAAACAAAGATAATATTATCGATTCAATCAATATCTTTATAAGAAATTTAAAAAATTTTAAAAAACTTATTAAAAATCAAAATAATATAAATGTTTTAAAAATATTGAAGAATTCAAAAAAAGTTCGGAAACAAATAATTAATTTAAAACAAGATGTATCAAAACCTAATTTTGGAAGGGATACCCTTTAAGAAAGATCCATGAGATCTGTAAGATATTTTTCGTACCCAGCGTATGATTTTAATGAAGTATTATAAATTGGTCTTCTTGCTTGGTTAAAACTTATTGTTTTTATAACTCTTTTATTTTTATGGTGTGCAAGACAATTTTCATCCCACTCTAAAGAACAAAATTTGAGTAATTTTTCTACTTCTTGTTTCGTATTGTTAATTAAATTTTCATATCTTAAATCATAAATTTCATTTGGAAAAAGTCTTTTCCAAAAGAACATCAAATCTTGATATGATCTGTAATATTTAGATAAATCACTCAAATCATTACCAAAATCTATTTTGGTCGGAAAATAATTTTTATAAATTGACCAACAATTATCAATAGGATTTCTAATTATATTTATAAATTTTGAGTTTGGTAAAAATTTCATAATAAATCCTATATAAAAAAAGTTTAATGGAGCCTTATCTGTGAAAACTTTGTTTGAGTCGTCAATATTACTTAAGAAATTTAAGTATTCTTTATTACATTTTAGTAAGTCATCTTCCTCTATATCTTGATTTGATTTAAAAAAATCGTTATATATTTTTTGTATATAAGGTAGTTCACCACCACCGATAACGTTTTTATGAGATGCCAAAATTTGCTCCGTCAAGGAGGTACCTGACCTTGGCATTCCTACTATAAAAATAATTTTTCTATATGTCTTATTTAATTTACAATCATTTAAAGATTTAAATTTTTCTTTAATTGCTTCAAACCTTTTTTTACTTTTCTTAAAATTATAATTACTAATTTTTTTAGATATATCATTAGCTTTTTTATAATTATTGAATGATTCAATATAGTTTTTTTGATCTCCATATGCTTTTCCTAATGCAAAATGTAAATGTAACAGCGAATTATCGTTGAGCTTCATATTTGATAACTTTTCCTTTATATTTAAAAAGTGTTTATGCTTAGAATTGTATTTTTCCATTTGAGAAATTAGTCTATCTGCCTCAGTAAAATCTTTTTTTTGTTTTAAGATTTGAAAATATAATTCTTTAGATTTTTCAAATCTTCCTAAACTATTATATAGTCCCGCTAAATTATACATTACTACCAATGCATCTGGCTTTATAGATAAAATCTTTTCGTAGATATTCACTGACTCTTCAGTTTGATCCAAATCTTTTTTTAAATTAGCTAAATTATTTAATAAACTTAAATTATTTTTATCAATTTCCAGTCCTTTTTTGTATTTTTTTTCGGCTTTTTTGTATTCATAAATATTTGAATAAAACATTCCTAAATTATTTAAAAAATCTACATTTTTAGGATTATGCTTTAATGCTTCATTCATTACATCAATAGCCTTATAAGTCTTACCTTTGTTGTTATAAGCTAAACATAATAAATTATAAAAAACATCTATATCATTATTTTTTAAAATTGAATTACACTCCTCTATAACTCGATCATATTTTTTTTCTAAAAATTTTTTCTTTAATTCTTCAAATCTTTTTTTTAAATCTAATTCGCCCATTACCCAATATTCATAACTTTAAATTTTAGTTATCCCACACGACAATTTGATTAAATTTTTTAAATTAATTCTTTGAGAGGTTCAAGATAATTTTCATATCCACTAAATGATTTTACAGATGATTTGTAAATTGGCTCCCTGGCCTGGTTAAAACTTATAGTTTTGATTGCTCTTTTATTTTTGTGATGATTTAAACAATTTTCATCCCAATCTAACGAGCAAAATCTTAATAAGTTTTTTACTTCTGTTTTAGTATTCTTGACTAAATTTTCATATTGAAGATCATAAATATGGTTTGGGAAAAATTTTTTCCAAAAATTCATTAAACTTTGATATTGTTTATGATAGTTGACCAAATCTACTAAATCATCAGCAAAATTAATCTTAGTAGGGAAACAATTTTTATACATAGACCAGCAATTGTCAATTGGATTTCTAATCAAATTAATGAATCTAGAATTAGGTAAAAATTTTATTATAAATCCTAAATAAAAAAAGTTTAGTGGCGCCTTGTCTGTAAAAAATTTATTAGAATCGTCAAGGCTCGATGTGAATTCAATATAATCTTTTTTGCATTTTAGTAAATCATTTTCATCCAAATTTTTTTTTGTTTCAATATAATTCTTAAATATTTTTTCCATATAAGGTAATTCTCCTCCTCCAAATACATTTTGATGTGATGAAAGAATTTGCTCTGTTAAAGAAGTCCCAGATCTTGGTAAACCAATTATAAATAAAAAACTTCTACTATTTGTTTTTAATTTTAAATTATCTAGTGAAGAAAATTTATCTTTAATAAAGGCAAATTTTTTTTTATCACTTTCAAAATTATAGTTACTTAATTTTTTTGAGAGATGATTGGCTTTTTTATAATTTTCAAATGATTTTTCATAATCTTTTTGGTCATTGTAAGCTTTTCCTAAGGCATAATGTAAATGTAATAACGAATTATCACTAAGTTTCATCATGGATAATTTGTTTTTCATATCTAAAAAATGTGGGTGATTTTCATTATATTTTGTGGTTTGTGAGATCATCCTATCCGCCATTGTTAACTCTGATTTTATAGTTAACATTTTTTTTAACAATTCTTTTGACTCTTCAAATTTTCCCATTTGGCTATATAAAAGTGCTAAATTATAAATAACTGTAATTGCATTAGGCTGAATAGATAAAATTTTTTCAAAAATTTTTGCAGCTTCATCAGTTTTGTATAAACTCTTCTTTAAATTCCCTAGATTGTTCAATATTTTAAGGTTGTTTTGATCAAGTTCTAAGCCTTTGATGTAAAAATCCTCAGCTTTTTTATACTTATATACATTTTTATAACTCATTCCAATGTTGTTATAAAAATCTACATTTTTAGGATTATGCTTTAATGCTTCATTCATTACATCAATAGCCTTATAAGTCTTACCTTTGTTGTTATAAGCTAAACATAATAAATTATAAAAAACATCTATTTTATTTTCTTTTAGTATACTTTTACATTCTTTTATAACCTCTTCATTTTTATTCTCCAAAAATTTTTTTTTTAAGTTTTCAAATTTTTCTTTTAAGTGTAATATGTTCATTTATCTAATTGCTATAACTTTTAATTTAGCTGTTTTCTCAATTAATTTGAATGTTTTTTTTATATTCATAAACAGGACTTTTTTTTTTGGACCATAAGCATGAATTAATTGATTCTTCGATAAACAAATTGCAACATGCCCTTTCCAAAAAACGATAGAATTTTTTTTAATTTTTTTTTCTTTCTTAAAATATTTTATTTGGTCTTTTGTGTCTCTTGGGCAATATAAATTATTAAATTTAAAGAAAATCTGAACCAATGCTGAGCAATCTATTCCTCTAAAGGTTTTACCACCCCATTTGTATGGAATATTTTTAAACATTTTAATATCTTTAAAAATTTGCTGATTATAATTTATTGGCACAACGTCTTTTTTTTTAATCCAAAAATTATCAAATTTACAAAATTTTCCTTTTATTTTAGTCACTGAAATTTTTGAGCAAAATGGTAGTTTAGTAACAATTAAAAATTTCTCGTATGGCTTAGAGTACAGTTTGGCGCTTAAAGATGAGACTTTGTGTGTAATTTTAACACGTTCCAAAAATTTTCTTTTTTTTATGAAACCTGTATACTTATCATATGAAGTCCTAATTTTTAACCAGTCTTTTTTTTTTTTCAATATTTTAAACTTTTCACCATATATTAGTTGAGATGATAATTTTGAATTCAAGGAGTTTTTTTCGTAAATATTTACTATAGGATAATTATTTATCATCTGATTGGCGCTACTTTCGAAATATATATTATTAAAATTAAAACTGGTATTCCTATTAAAGCAGTAGTTACAAAGTAGGTTTGATAACCCACTACATCAACCCAACCTCCAGAGTAACCAGCTAAAAGTTTAGGAAAAAATAACATCAACGAGCTGAAAAGTGCATATTGAGTAGCAGTAAATCTTATAGATGTTAACCCAGACAAGTATATTACAAACGCAGCCCCTGCAAAACCGCTAGAAATATTATCAGCAGTAATTACAGATATTAAGTATTTAATATTAGCTTCTGTGGTTGCCAACCAAGCAAAAAGTAAATTGCTTAACGATGCTATAAGTGCACCAATAAATAAAGTGATCATTGTTCCAAATTTCATAGCAAAATATCCACCAAATAATCCCCCCATAATTGTAGCAAAAACTCCAAAAAATTTTGAATATGTTGCAATGTCACTTATGCTATATCCTTTTTCTAAATAAAAAATATTTGCCATCACCCCCATAACAACATCTGCCATTCTATAAAGTGATATCAAAAGTAAAATAAGTAGAGCTAACTTTCCATACCTATCTATAAAATTTTTTATTGGATTAAGATAGCTCTCTTTAATTATTAATCTATCTTGTAACTTCAATTTAATTAATATTAAAATATAAATACTGCTACATAAAAAACAAATGATTAATTTTAATATTGTGAACAAAAAACTTAATAAATTTTTGTTGGTAAAAGGATTATCTATATTTGAATAAATAAATATGAATATTATTACTGAAATTAAAATATTTAAAAAAAATTTAAAATGTAAATTTGTTTTATTTGAAAATATTCTTTTTTGGTTTGGTTCATGTGATACAAGATTTGCAAAAATACCGATTAACATTAATAATGACATAGTTAGATATACTTTTTTCCAAACATTATGTTCATAAACCTCAGCCCCCCAAAATGAGGCTAGCCATAAACTACCAGCTCCACCAACAAGCATACCAATCCTGTAACCAGCTATATAAGTAGAAGACAGTGATCCCTGCAGTTTTTGGTCTACTGATTCAATTCTATAAGCATCTATTATTATATCTTGGGTTGCACTAAAAAATGCAACAAGTGTTATACATACAGCTGTAATATAAATATTATTTTGAGGATCATTTATTGATGTGAGAATTAATGAAAAAATAATTAACAGCTGGGTTAAAAGCAGCCAACTTCTTCTGTGTCCCATGCTAGAAAAAAAAGGAATATTAACTTTATCAACTAAAGGAGACCATAAAAATTTAAAAGCATATGCAAATCCAGCCCAGCTGAAAAGTGTTACAGTACTTCTTTCAATACCGGCTTTAGTCAGCCATACCGATAATGTAGAAAATACCAAAAGTATAGGCAATCCCGACGAAAAACCTAACATTATCATTTTAAGTGGTTTTTCAGTAAAAAAAAATGTAAATTTTTTTTTCAATTATTTTCTCCAAAAAGATGGTAAAAAAATTATTAGTATAGCAAATATTTCAAGTCTTCCTAAAATCATACCTGCTGATAGTAGCCACTTAGACTGATCAGGAAGCCCAGAATAATTACTATTTGGTCCAATTTCACCTCCTAAACCAGGTCCAACATTGGATAAAGAAGATGCAGCGCCAGAAATTGAGGTTATAAAGTCTAAACCTGTTAAAGTTAGCATTGAAGCCAGTACAAAAAATATCAAAATATAAAGATATATAAATGAAATAATTGAAGCTATTAACTTGTCTTCAACCTTACTATTATTGTATTTCAAATTTATTATTGCTCTTGGATATATGATTTTAAGCAATTGATTTCTTATAAAGTAATACAAAATATGAACTCTAAAAATTTTTATCCCACATGTGGTTGAACCGGCACAACCACCAACAAACATAAGTATTAGAAAAAAAATTAATGGAAAATTTCCCCATTGATCAAACTCTTTAGTTACATATCCTGTGCCTGTTAAAATTGAAATTACATTAAAAATTACTGATCTTAAGTGAATTTCAAAAACATCTTTATTAACTATTGCAAGATAAATAAATAATACAAATATTGAGACTAAAGTTAATTTAAAAAAAAGTTTAACTTGTTCATCTTTAAATATAATTTTTTTATCATCAGAAATGAACTTTATGTATAATATGAAAGGAATACTGCCAGACAAAATAAACAAAATAGAAATAATCTCTATATAAGCATTATTAAAGTAACCTATAGACTGATCATAATTCGAAAAGCCTCCAGTTGCGATAGTTGTCATAGAGTGTGTTAAACTATCGAATGTATTCATACCAAAAATTTTATAAAAAAACGCGCACAAAAAAGTTAAAGATGTATATACAAAAATAAGTTTTAGAGAGATTTCTTTTGATTTTGGTAATATTTTTTCAGAGGTATCATAAGAAGAAATTTTTAATAATTGCATTCCACCAATATTCATTATTGGCATAAGAGTAATAGCCATCAAAATCACCCCAATACCCCCGAGCCATTGAAGCATTGACCTCCAAACAAGTATACCTCTTGGTGAACTTTCAATATTACTTAATATTGTTGCTCCCGTAGTTGTTATCCCTGACATGCTCTCAAAAAAAGAGTCTGTGACACTTAAATTTAATTCTGAGAAAAAAAATGGTAAAGATCCAAATGTTGCAATACTCAACCATGATAAGGCAGTCAACAAAAAGGCTTGATGTGTATTTATTAACTTTAAATGATCTATATTGGATAAAAAAAACAAAATTCCGAAAGTAATTGTTATAATTCCGGAAATAATGAAAGTTGAGTCAAATTCATCATAAATAAGCTGGATTACCACCGGAACTAACATGGCAACTCCTAAAATTATTAATAAAATCCCTAATGTAAAAAATACTGTTTTATAATTGGACATTTTTACCGAACATTATTTTATGGAAAATAAATTTCAACATTATATGAATAAAATATGTTCTTAAAATACAGGTTATTTTAAATTGATGATAAATATTAAAAAAGAAGATATAGAAAAATCAAATTCCTGGCCATTTGTTGAGGCAAAAAAGATTCTTAAAGAAAGAAAAAAATTTATAGACAAAAAAGGAAAGATTATACTTCAGACTGGATATGGTCCTTCAGGATTGCCTCATATTGGAACATTTGGAGAGGTTGCAAGGACAAGCATGGTAGTTAATGCTTTAAATTATTTAACAGATCTACCAAAAGAAATAATTACGTTTTCAGACGATTTGGATGGATTAAGAAAAGTACCAGATAATGTTCCTAACAAGGATATTCTAAAAAAAAACATACATATGCCACTTACAGATATTCCAGATCCGTTTGGAAAATTTAATAGTTTTGGAGAACACAATAATGAAATGTTAAAAAAATTTTTAGATAAATTTAATTTCAAATATAAATTTATGAGCTCAACTAGTTTATATAAATCTGGATTTTTTAATGCTACATTAAAAAAAATATTAGATAATTACGAAGGGATAATGAACGTAATTATTCCTACATTAGGTAAAGAAAGACAAAAAACATATTCCCCATTTCTTCCTATATGCAAAGAAACAGGTCACGTGTTAGAAATACCCATTATCGAAATAAATAAAAAAAATTCATCTTTAATTTTTGATAATAATGGAAAAAAATTGGAAACAAGTATTTTGAATGGTAATTGCAAACTTCAATGGAAAGTAGATTGGGCAATGAGATGGTATACTCTTGATATTGATTTTGAAATGTATGGAAAAGACTTAATTGAGAGTGCAATTGTATCTACTAAAATAATTAAACTCTTAGGAAAAAATAGTCCTTCGGGTTTTGCCTATGAACTATTTCTTGATGATAAAGGTGAAAAAATTTCAAAGTCAAAAGGAAACGGTGTAACAATTGAGGAATGGCTAAATTATGCCTCACCAGAAAGCTTATCCTTGTTTATGTATCAAAATCCAAAAAGGGCAAAAAAGTTGTATAAAGAAATTGTTCCAAAGGCTGTGGATGAGTATTTAGATCTAATCGAAAAAAGTAAGAAACAGGACGCACGAGAGTTGTTGCTTAATCCTTTATGGCACGTCCATAATGGTAAAATTCCGTTTGAGGATAGTATTATGAGTTTTTCTATGCTTTTAAATTTAGTTGAAACTAGCAATGCTACATCTGAAGAAGTGCTTTGGAAATTTGTGAAAAATTATAAAAAAGATATCACTAAAGACAACTTTCCTATATTTAATAATTTAATAAAATATTCAATTAAATATTTTAACGATGTCGTTAAACAAAATAAAAAATATAAAAAACCAAATAGTTCTGAAAAAAAAGCTCTGTTAGATTT
This sequence comes from Candidatus Pelagibacter communis, assembly GCF_001179985.1. Classification (GTDB taxonomy): domain Bacteria; phylum Pseudomonadota; class Alphaproteobacteria; order Pelagibacterales; family Pelagibacteraceae; genus Pelagibacter; species Pelagibacter ubique_J. The sequence continues at coordinate 15,498 of NZ_CVSI01000028.1, forward strand.
AATTTCAAACTTAGAAAAATGTTCTGACAATATGAAGCCTGAGGATATTCAAACAGAAATTTACACAGTAGGAAAAAATAATGGTTATAAAGAAAATCTTAGAGAATGGTTTAAATTAATTTATGAGGTAGTCTTCGGGGTAGAAAATGGTCCAAGGTTAGGATTTTTCATAAGTTTTTTTGGAAGAAAGGAAATGATTTCACTCATCAAAGAAAAAATAAACTAATGTTCGATAAAATTAGACCACTGATATTTAAGTTAGATCCTGAATTGGCACATACTTTAGCTATTAAGGCTCTTAAAACAAATTTGTTTTTAAAACAAAAAATTTCAGAAGATACACATTTAAAATCTGAATTATTTGGAAGAGAGATAAAAAATCCAATCGGGATTGCCGCTGGTTTTGACAAAGATGCTGAGGTTTATAATTCATTATTTAATCTAGGTTTTGGTTTTGTTGAGGTGGGAACAGTCACACCTTTAAAACAATACGGAAATAAAAAACCAAGAGTTTTTAGGTTAGAGAACGATAAAGCTTTAATAAATCGTCTTGGTTTTAATAATTCAGGCAGCGATGTTGTAAGCGATAGAATAAAAAAAAATAAACCAATCGGTATACTTGGTGTAAACATAGGGCCAAATTGGGATAGTAAAGATAAAGTAGGAGATTATCTAATTGGATTTAATAAATTTTATAATTTAGCAGATTATATAACAATCAATATTTCATCACCTAATACGGAAAACTTAAGAGATTTTCATAAATTAGATGAATTAGGAAATTTATTAGACAAAATTTTTGCTGAAAAAAAAAAATTAAATAGCGGCATTCCAATTGCTTTGAAGGTTTCACCAGATCTTGATAATGCTACTGTTAAAGATATATCAAAAATATTGATAGAATTTAAAGTCAATGCACTAATTGTTTCAAATACTACCGATCAAAATAGAGATAACCTTAAAGACCATCAAAAATTTCAGAAAGGTGGTTTATCGGGCAAACCTTTGAATGATATATCAAATAAATTAATAAATAATTTTTTTAAAAACCTAAATGGACAAACAAAAATAATAGGTGTGGGAGGTGTGGACTCTGGAGAAACGGCATACAAAAAATTTTTAAGTGGGGCTAATTTTGTTCAACTTTATACAGGTATGGTTTTTAGAGGACCTAAAATTGCAATAAAAATTAACGAAGAACTTAAAAAAATATTAAAGGAAAAAAAAATAAAAAATTACTCTGATATTATTGGTAAATTATAAACTTGACTGCGTTTAAAAGTACATTTATATAAATTCATCATGTCAAAAAAGTGCGAACTAACTGGAAAGAGACCTTTAAAGGGACATAAAGTAAGTCATGCAAATAATAAAACTAAAAGAAGGTTCTTACCATGTATAAAAAAAGTTAGTTTTAAAAGTAAATTATTAAACAAAAAATTGAAGATAACAGTCTCTAACGCAGCAATGAGATCTATAGATAAAAAAGGAAGCTTCGATCAATTTATGAAGACTGTTAAATCAGAAAATTTATCTATAAGATTAAAAAAAATTAAAAAAAGCATAATCCAAAAATCAGCATAATGAACAAGTTGTTTTTAACCTTATCCCTTGTAATGGGGTTTGTGGTTCTAATTTCAAACTTTCTGGTCCAGTTTCCTGTTAGATATTATGGATTGGAAAATATTTTAACCTATGGAGCTTTTAGTTATCCAATCGCTTTTCTAATTACAGATTTAGCTAATAGGTCTTTTGGCAAAACAATGGCTAGAAAGATTGTTTATTTTGGATTCGCAATTGGGGTGATATTTACATTTTTATTTTCTACAAATTATTCAGATTTAATTTCAGTTAGAATAGCAATTGGGTCCGGAACAGCATTTATAGTAGCGCAATTATTAGATGTTCAAGTTTTTGACAGACTAAGGAGAAAAACGTGGTTTGTTGCTCCTTTATTTTCATCATTAATAGGATCAACTGTTGATACTTTTTTATTCTTTTCTATTTCATTTTATGGAACCAGTTTACCTTGGATAACATTATCACTTGGCGACTTAGGTGTAAAAATATTCATAGCATTAACAATGCTTATACCATTTAGATTATTACTTAGTACTCTTAAACCAGTCTAAATTATTTTAATAAAAATTTATACGTTAGTATTTTATAAGCAAGTTTTGCCACTAAAAAATTATACGAATTAAATCCTTTAATTGGTGCTAATTCATTTATATCCGCTCCTATTATATTAGCATTTTTAAAAATAGTTTTGATTAAACCTAATGTTTCATACCAAAACAAGCCTCCTGGCTCAGGAGTTCCAGTTGCTGGCATAATACTAGAGTCTAAACTATCTACGTCAAAAGTTAAATATACATTTTTATTTTTAATTAATTTTTTAAAATTTTTTAAATTCCATTTTTTTTGATCTTTAGCCCAAAATACTTTGATTCTGCTAGTATTTTTTTTTAAAAAAAGTACTTCTTCTTTTGAGACATTTCTTATGCCGATTGAAACTAAATTTACATTTTTAAAGTCCAAGCACCTTCTCATGGCTGAGGCATGTGAGTATTTTTGATTATTATAGCTATTTCTAAGATCTGCATGAGCATCAAATTGTAAAATTGTTACATTTTTATAATTTTTAACAAAAGGTTCAATACAGCCCGCTGTTATTGAATGTTCACCTCCTAAAGTGAGTGGAAATAAATTTTTTTCAATTGATTTTTGATTTAAAAATGAAACTTGTTTTAAGGCTTTATTAATATTTTTATTTATTTTAAATGGTTCGATAGTTTTTACGCCTATAAGTTTGAAAGGTTCACAATTAAACTCTTCATCGTAAAGTTCAACTTGGTGTGAAGCTTTTATAATTTCCTTGGGTCCATTTTTTGTACCTCCACCATAACTAACTGTTTTTTCTAAACCAAATGGTATAATAATAGATTTTTGTTTAATATCGAATTTATTATCAATACCTAAAAATCCATTTTTATTTGAGAGATATTTCACTTATTCAAAAATTTTAGAGAAATTCTTTCTATCTCTCTTTTTCCACTCACCTTTATGATATGCATCGCTTGCAATTAAAGGTATAACACTGGTTGCTTCAGCAAAAACCATTTGTTCTTTGGAGGTATCAACTTTGCCCCAAGAACTAGCCTCTTTTAATGTTGAACTACTACATGCTCCATCTCTAGAGTCCGCAACTGTAATTTGAATTGCATACTTATGCATGTCCACATCTTTCCCCAATAGTTCTGCACAAATAACCGTATCCTGGATAAAATTTTTTGGAACTCCCCCACCAATCATCAATAAACCAGATCCTTTTGATTTTATCTTTATCTCAGTTAGTTCTCTAAATTCTCTAATTGAGTCTATAGTCATATGCTTTTTTGGATTTTTTTCTTGATGCATTACTAACCCAAATCCGGCACTGGAGTCTGTGAATGCAGGACAGAATATGGGCACGTTGTAATCATATGACATTTCAATTAAAGAGCCTTTTTTCTTTGCATTTTTTTTTAAATATTTGCCAAGCTCATAGATAAATTCCCTTGATGTGTAGGGTCGTGGTTCTAGTGAGTCAGCAATTTCTGCAATTACTTTATCACAATGTTGTAGTTCCTTTTCATCAATATAAGTGTCATAAATTCTATCGATATAATTTTTTCTTAATTCAGTATCATCTTGAAACTGAGAGCCTTGATAATGTTTAAAACCTAAGGATTCAAAGAAATCCATGTCAATAATTGATGCTCCAGTTGCAACTATTGCATCGACCATATTATATTTGACTAAATCTCTATAAATATGCATACATCCAGCCGCAGATGTTGAACCTGCCAATGTCAAAAAAATAGTACAATCTTTTTCACTTATCATTTCATTATAGATTTTTGCAGCATTAGCTGTCTCTCGAGACACAAAAGACATTTTTTCCATTGAGGAAATTATAGGTCTTGCATCAAATTTTGTTATATCAATATGTTCAACTGGTTTACTTAAAAAATCTTTTTTACTGTTATGACCTAGGGTTTTTTTCACAGGATTTTAAGCAACCAAATAACTTTTGCTTTTATCTTTATCATACATAGTCATTACAGGTTCATCATCAACTTCATAAATTTTGTCGGAATAAAACCCGTTAAACTGTGTTCTAAATGTAAGACCATAAGCACCAAGTTGTCCTAGTTCTATGTAATCATTTTCCTTTATATTGTTCGGAAGTATAAAAGGACCTTTCATATAATCCATGCTATCACACGTTGGACCATAAAAATCAAATGCTGTCATTTTTTTTGATATCATTCTACCATTTGTAATAAGTCTTGATGGATAAACTATATTTGGAACACCTCCATCAAATAAAGTTCCATAAGTGCCATCATTAATATAAAGCTTTTGTTTTTTTCTTAAATTTACTCTTACAATTGTTGAACCCGACTCTGCTACCAGTGCTCTACCAGGCTCGCATATAATTTCTGGCAATTTATCTATTTTGAGAGTATTTAATGATTTTTTTATTTCCAGAAAGTAGCTACTCAAAGATTGAGGAATTAAGTCGGGATAAATAGTTGGAAATCCCCCACCTATATTTATTACTTTTGGTATAATTTTTGTTTTCTTAATTAAATTTCCTATTTCAGTTATTCCTTTTGTATAAGAAATTGGGTGCATACATTGAGAACCAACATGAAAGCTTAGACCTAATTTTTTTGTATACTGGTTTGTAAGTCTGATTAGGCCTGAGGCCTCATTATTATTAACACCAAATTTTTTTGACAAATCAATTTCTGCGTGCTCATTTGAAACTGCAATTCTTACAAATAATTCTAAATCATTTGCGTGATTAGTAGTCTCTAGAATTTTGATTAGTTCGTCCTTTGTGTCCAGCGAGAATGCTTTTACCCCAAATTTGAAATATGCATCTCTTATATCTTCTCTACTTTTCACCGTATGCATATATGAGCAATCTAAAGAACTATCTATTTCTTTTATGTCTTGTATTTCTTTAATAGATGCTACATCAAAGTTTTTTATACCGCTTTCAATTAATGTTTTAACAACTTCTTTGTTCGGATTGGTTTTAACTGCATACAAAATTTTACCTGGGAAATTTTTTATAAAGTATTTTGAAGCTTTTTTTATTGATTTTTTTCTGATGCAGTACACTGGATCAGATGGTTTTAACTCAGTTATTAGTTCATAAACCGATTTAAATTTTTTCATTTTTAGCTCCTTAAAAAAAATTTAACAAAAAAAAACTGCATAACTTATATGCAATTTTCGTAAGTCGTTTTTTACTTATATAGTGGGCTCTGTAAAGAAAATTATGAAGTTTTTTTGGTTTTTTTAGACTATTGAAATTTTAGGATTTATGACCATATGTATTTCTAAATGGAGACAGAAAAGCTAAAAAATATTAACGAATTTGAAGATAAAACTCTTCTAATTGTAGATGACGATAATCCCTTTAGAGAAAGGCTTGCAAGAGCTATGGAAAAGAAGGGCTTTAAGGTTTCACAAGCTGAAGGTGTAAAAAAAGGTCTAGACGCTGTAAAAAATAATAATCCAGCTTTTGCTGTAGTAGACTTAAGACTAGGTGATGGTAACGGTCTTGAGGTTGTAAAAGAGATACAAAATTCAAATTCAAACAGCAGAGTAGTAATGTTAACAGGGTATGGAAACATCCCAACAGCTGTTGCAGCAATCAAACAAGGTGCAATAGATTATTTGGCAAAACCAGCTGATGCAGATGATGTTGAAAAGGCTCTTTTAGCTAATCCAAATAAAAAAGCAGATCCACCTGAAAATCCAATGTCAGCTGATCGAGTAAAATGGGAACATATTCACAGAGTATTCGAACTTTGCAATAGAAATGTTTCTGAGACAGCTAGAAGATTAAAGATGCATCGAAGGACTCTTCAAAGAATTTTATCTAAAAGATCCCCTAGATAGATTTTCTAAACTCTACAAGTTTTGAAGCAAGAAAAGTTAAAATCAGAATCTTGAATAACTCTGCTAATAAAAAAGGCTTTGCACCAAGCTCAAAAATGGGTTTATCCCATCCAATTAGACTTCCTAACCATATTAATCCCAAAATATAAATAGTTGAAACTGATATAAGAATTTTAAAAAAATTTTGTATTATATTTTTTCCAAAGTTAAAATAACCTGTCAAAAAAACTGCACTCAAAAATCCAATTAGATAACCCATAGTTGGTCCTGTAAAGTAAACTAAACCAACTCCTTTTTCGGGAGAATTAGAGAAAACTGGTAATCCTAAAATTCCTTCAAATAAATAAACAGTTATTATTGATAAACCAATTTTGTAACCAAATGCTATGCCTAAAAACAAAACTACAAATGTTTGCATTGTCATTGGTACAGGATAAAAAGGAATTTTTATTTTTGCAGATATTGTTAAAATTAAACTTCCCAAGATTATTATAAAAAAATTTTTTAAAATTTTTTGATTCTGATTTGACCGAACGCTATCCATTCAATTATTATATATTTTTGTTAAAGATTTATCTAGTTTTTTATCAATTTTATAAATACATCTTCAAGGTCTGGATCCCTTGATTGTACATCGAAAATATCAATCTTTTGGCTTTTGATAACATCAATTATTTCTTGTATATTAATAATATTCTTTTCGTAGGATACGACTAGCTCTTTTTCATTATTTTTTATTATCTTTAATTTTTTTTTTAAGGTATCAATTAATTCTACTTGTTTATTTAATGAGAATTTGACTATTTTTGTTTGTATTTTATTTAACATATTTTCAGTAGTTTCCAGTGCAATCAAATTTCCACGATTAATAATACCAATTCGGTCACACATTTCTTCTGCTTCAGATAAATAATGAGTGGTAAGTATAATTGTTACACCTATGTCTTTTAAAGATTTTACGTTATCTAATAATTTCTTTCGTAACTCTACATCAACTCCAGCAGTAGGTTCATCTAAAATTACAATTGGTGGTTTATGTACTAATGCTTTTGCAATTAAAAGTCTCCTCTGCATACCACCTGATAAATTTCTTGTGTAGCTATTAGCTTTTTCATTAAGAGAGACTAGATCTAATATAGTATCAGTAATTCTATCTTTTTTTTTTACACCATAAAGACCAGCCTGAAGTTCCAATAATTTTCTTGGTGTAAAAAAAGGATCAACATTTATCTCTTGAGGGACTATCCCTAGTGAAGCTCTAACTTGTCTAGGGTTTTTGTCCATGTTGAATCCCCAAACATCTACATCTCCAGAAGTTTTAGTAGTTAGTCCTGCAAGGATATTTATAAGAGTACTTTTCCCCGCACCATTTGGACCCAATAAGCCGAAAATTTCTCCTTCTTTCACCTCTAAGTTTAAATTTCTAAGAGCATGAATTTTTTTGTTGTAGGTTTTGTTTAGATTTTTGACAGAAAGTACAATTTTATTATTCATTTAGATTTATAGACTTATAACATTAAGATAAATTAAAATAAAATTTATTAATGAGCAAAGCATCCAAAAAAGATAATTACTACTTAATCGATGGATCTGGATATATTTTCAGAGCTTACTATGCATTACCACCTTTATCTAGAAAATCTGATGGGCTACCAACAGGAGCTGTAGCTGGATTTTGCAACATGCTATTCAAATTATTAGAAGATGCAAAATCCTCTGATAATGAGTCTAAACCTACTCATTTTGCTGTCATATTTGATTCTGCTAGAAAAAATTTTAGAAATGAGATTTATTCTGAGTATAAAGCAAATAGATCAGATGCACCCGATGATTTGATTCCACAATTTGACTACATTAGAAAATCTGTAGAGGCTTTTAATTTACCATCTATAGAACTCATTAATTATGAAGCAGATGACTTAATAGCAACTTACAGTGAACAAATAATAAAAAAGGGGGGAGATGTTACAATTGTATCTTCTGATAAAGATTTAATGCAGCTATATAAAAAAAATATAAGAATTTATGACCCAATGAAAAATAAGTTCATTAACGAAGAAGATATTCAAAAAAAATTTGGTGTAAAAGCAGAAAAAATAATAGATGTTCAATCTTTAGCAGGAGATAGCAGTGATAATGTACCTGGTGTACCTGGTATAGGAATTAAAACTGCTGCAGAATTAATAAATGAGTATGGAACCTTAGAAAATCTTCTGACAAATTCTAAAAACATTAAGCAAAACAAAAGAAGAGAAACACTTATAGAAAATAAACAAAAAGCAATGATTAGTAAAAAGCTAGTTACTTTAAAAAAAGATGTACCTGTCAAAGTTCCGTACAGTGATTTTGTTCTAAAACAGATTGATAAAAAAAAATTGTATAATTTTTTAAGGGATATGGAATTTAATAGGTTGTTGAGTTCAGCAATATCGACTTATGGCGAAGTTGATTTTAAAGAAAATAGAAAAGAATTTTCCCAATCTAAGCCAGAAAGTAAAATTGATAAAAAAAAGTATATATTAGTAAAAAATGAAAATGAACTCAGTGAATTAATATCTAAAATTGAACGAGAAAGTGAAATATCTATTGATACAGAGACAAGCTCTCTTGATCCACACCAAGCAGAACTAATTGGTATATCTATTTCACCAAAAATTGGTGAGGCTTATTACATACCTTTAAACCATAAAAATTTTAAGAATTTAATGGAAAAAAATGTATTAAAAAAATTGCAGAATATCCTAGAAGACAAAAGTATTAAAAAGATTGGTCAAAATATCAAATTTGATTATATCATATTTTATCATAGAGGTATTGATTTAGAACCATTAGAAGACACAATGTTGATGTCTTATGTGTTAGATGCTGGAAAAAATAGGCACAATATGGATACTTTATCAGAAATTCATTTAGGTCATAAAACAATTTCATACAAAGATCTTGTAGGAAGTGGAAAAAAACAAATAAATTTTAGTGAAGTTAAAATTGAAGTTGCAAAGGACTACGCTGCTGAAGATGCAGATATTACTTTCAGACTTTATAAGAAATTTTTAATTAATCTCAAAAATGAAAAATTAATGAATATCTACGAGACTTTTGAAAAACCATTAATTAAAATTTTAGCACATATGGAAATGAATGGAATCAAACTCGACAAAAAATTTTTAAATAAATTATCTGAAAATTTTCAAAAAAAAATCTCCAATTTAGAAAAAAAAATTTTTAAAATATCAAAAAAAGAATTTAAAATTGGATCAACCAAGCAACTTGGAGAAATATTATATAATGATTTGAAAATATCTGCTCTAAAAAAAACGAAGAAAGGTAGTTTTGCTACTGGTGCTAGCGTATTAGAAGATCTCGCTTACAAAGGCCATGAGTTACCACAACTTGTTTTAGAGTGGAGACAGCTTACAAAATTAAAAAATACTTATTCAGACTCTTTACCAGAATTCCTTAATCCTAACACAAGTAGAGTGCATACTAGTTTTTTATTAGCCGCTACAACGACAGGTAGATTAGCATCAAGTGATCCCAATTTACAAAATATTCCGATTAAATCTAATGATGGAAAAGAAATTAGAAAAGCATTTATTTCAAATAAAGGATGCAACCTTTTATCTGCAGACTATAATCAAATCGAGATGAGAATATTGGCTGATCTTGCAGATGTTAAAGAACTTAAAAAAGCTTTTAATAATAAAGAGGACATACATTCATTAACAGCAAGCCAGGTTTTTAATGTAAAAATAAAAGATGTCACATCTGAGCTGAGGCGTAAAGCGAAAGCAATAAATTTTGGAATAATTTATGGTATTTCTCAGTATGGTCTTGCAAAACAAATCTCTGTGACAACAAGTGAAGCTGATGAATTTCTTAAATCTTACTTTAAAAAATTTCCTGAGATTAAAGATTATATGTCAACCACTATAAATTTTTGTAGAAAAAGTGGATATGTTAATAATATCTTTGGAAGAAGAACCAATATAACAGGAATTAACGATAAAAATTTTAATGTTAGAAATTTTCAAGAAAGAGCCGCTATAAATGCACCAATCCAAGGATCAGCATCTGAGCTAATGAGAATGGCAATGATCAATATTTACGAAAAAATTAAAGTTAAAAAAATAAAAGACTGTAAGTTACTTTTACAAATTCATGATGAGTTAATTTTTGAGGTTAAAAAAGACAATATAGAAAATATAAAAAAATTAGTAGAGAATGGAATGAAAAGTGTTCAAAAAAGTGATTTGCATTCATTTTCAATTCCAATACTTGTAGATGTTAATATTGGTGAAAATTGGGGCTTGTTACAATAAGATAAACTATTGCCCAAATTATAACAATTTAGTATTTTTAATTACTGCATGACTCAAACAATTGCATTAGTAGATGATGATAGAAATATTCTAACCAGCATCAGTATAGCTTTAGAAAAAGAAGGATTTAAAGTTCAAACATATTTGGACGGAGAAAGTGCACTGATTGGTCTATCCAGAACACCTCCAGATCTAGCTATAATTGATATTAAAATGCCAAAAATGGATGGAGAAGAATTACTTAAAAAATTAAGAAAAAAAACTTCTCTACCAGTTATTTTTTTAACTTCCAAAGATGAGGAAGTAGATGAGCTATTAGGACTAAAACTTGGTGCAGATGATTTTGTGAAAAAATCTGGAGGTTTTTCTATAAAAGTTTTAATTGAAAGAATTCGTGTTCAGTTAAGAAAAAAGAATGTTAATATTGAGGACACAAAAAATATTATTAATCACGGAAAACTTAAACTTGATCCATCCCAATTAGAATGCGAATGGGGCGGCAAACAACTACCAGATAAATTAACAACTACTGAATTTTTAATAGTTCAAGAATTAGCAAAAAGACCAGGAATAATAAAAGAAAGAGCGCAATTGATGGATATTGCTTATAGAGAGGATACAGATATAGAAGATAGAACGATTGATAGCCATGTGAAAAGAATTAGGAAAAAATTTAAAAAAGTCGATGAAAATTTCTCAGCTATCGAAACTAGATATGGCAGTGGTTACAGATGGAATGTTAGCTAATGTTTTCCTCAATTATTAAAAATTTATCAATTTTAAAGAAATTCCTATTTATTAATCTAATTATCTTTTTGTTTATAGGTTCACTGACAATAATCTATTTAAGTTACATTCAACCAAATTTAATTAAAAAAAAAACTTCAATACACATTCAAATCTTAAACAATACTATACAAAACCTAAATAGATTGAATGTTAATTTTAACAAAGAGGATATAAAAAATTTTTTATTTTCTAAAAGATTTCTATTTCAGAGTGTTGATAGAGTAGTATTTTTAGATGAAGATTATGCTATAATAGCCGATACTAACACTTTAGACTTAGATCCCAGGTCATTTAGTCAGAGAATTGATATTGTTGAATTTGATATTTCTAAAAATAATAATGAAATAATTACACAAGAAGATAAAATAAACCAAAAAAAAGAAACAGAGCTAAAAGAAAAAATATCGAATTATGCCTCTTCAACTAATTTTGGCAAACCATTTACTTTTACAACTGAAAGCTACCAGCAATTCAAATTATCTACTGTAAAAAACTTAATAATAAATGATACACCGTCTGGTTATTTATTAATTTCAGAAAATGCAAATGAGATTAAAACTGCGATTAATGAAAGAAAAACTTTTATAATACGTACTGCTATATTTGTAGGAATTGTAATTTTTATTTTTTCCTTGGTTTTAAATAGGTATTTTTTAAAGCCAATCAAAAATTTGGTTAATTTTACTCAAAGCATTAAAGAGAGAAGTAAAAAAAGAGTCGATTTAACAAATTTAGTTAAAAGAAACGATGAATTAGGAATGTTATCCCACTCATTAAGTGATATGACAAATGAATTACAAAAAAGAGTAAATACAGCAGAAAACTTTTCTACCGATTTAGTGCACGAGATTAGAAATCCACTTGCATCATTAAAAAGCGCTTCAGAAATTTTAAGTGAAACAAGTAGTAACAGTGAGAAAGAAAAATTAGTAAAAATCTTATCACATGACGTTGAAAGAATTGAAAGACTAATTACAGACTATTCGCAAATGCTAAAAGATGAAGTCGCTATAACTCAAGAGCAAATGAAGAATATTGATTTAGAAGAAGTTATCAATTCAGTTGTTGATGATTTTAATGGAATATACTTTTCAAAAAGAGGAATTAAGATTAATTTTAAAATTCAAAAAAATGGTAGAAGATACTTTATTAAAGGTATCGAAAATAGAATTGAACAAGTTTTAGCAAATCTTCTTGAAAATTCTATTTCTTTTAGCGAAGATAATAAGAAAATTAATGTTGAACTTAAAAAAGATAAAAATAATAAAATCCAACTTTCAGTAATTGATGAAGGAAGAGGTTTTAAGGAAAAAAATACTGAAAAAATTTTTAAAAGATTTTACAGCAATAGACCTGAAAAATTTGGAGAACATTCTGGTCTAGGTTTGAATATAGTAAAAAATTTAGTTGATTTACATGGTGGGAGTGTTATTGCATCAAATAATAAAGCTAAAAATGGAGCAAGGGTTGATATTTATTTCCCTACCATAAATTGACTAGTTGAATTAATTTTTAATTAATGTACAAGCAGAAAAAAAATGACTGATTATAAAGTAAAAGATATCAATTTAGCTGATTTTGGAAGGAAAGAAATTTCTCTAGCAGAAACTGAAATGCCAGGTCTAATGGCGTTACGAAAAGAATATAAGGGCAAGAGTCCATTAAAGGGTGCAAGGATTTTAGGATGTTTGCATATGACAATTCAAACTGCAGTCTTAATTGAAACTTTAGTTGACCTTGGTGCTGAGTGTAGATGGTCATCTTGTAATATATTTTCAACCCAAGATCACGCTGCCGCAGCTATCGCAAAATCTGGAACGCCAGTTTTTGCATGGAAAGGTGAAACTGAGGATGAATATTGGTGGTGTGTAAGACAAACTATTGAAGGAAAAAAAGATTGGAAACCTAACATGATCTTAGATGATGGGGGAGACCTAACAGCTTTAATGCATAAGGATTATAAATATCTTATGAAAGATATTAAAGGATTGTCAGAAGAGACAACAACGGGTGTTTTAGCTTTAAAAAAAATGGAAAGCGAAGGAACTCTTTTGGTTCCGGCAATTAACGTTAATGACTCAGTTACAAAATCAAAATTTGATAATTTATATGGTTGTAGGGAAAGCTTGGTAGATGGTATCAAAAGAGCGACAGATGTAATGATGTCAGGAAAAGTAGCCATAGTAGCTGGTTTTGGTGATGTAGGAAAAGGTAGTGCCGCATCATTAAGACAAGCTGGTGCAAGAGTAATGATAACCGAAACAGATCCAATTTGTGCATTACAAGCAGCTATGGAAGGTTATGAAGTAGTTTTAATGGATGACATGATTAAGCATGCTGACATAGTTGTGACTGCCACCGGGAATAAAGATATTATAACAGCGGATCACATGAGAGACATGAAAGATAGAGCAATACTTTGTAATATTGGTCACTTTGATAACGAAATTCAGGTTGAGGCCCTTAGAAATTACAAGTGGGATGAAATAAAACCTCAGGTACATGAAATAGAACTTCCTAGCAAAAAAAGAATAATTTTACTCGCAGAGGGAAGATTAGTAAATTTAGGATGCGCAACTGGACACCCAAGTTTTGTTATGAGTGCATCATTTACAAATCAAGTTACAGCTCAGATAGAATTATGGAATAATTCTGATAAATATGAAAGAAAAGTTTATGTTTTACCAAAACATCTAGACGAAAAAGTTGCCATGCTTCATTTAGAAAAAGTTGGGGCCAAGTTGACTAAGTTGTCTAAAGAACAGGCAGATTATATTAGCGTAAAACAAGAAGGGCCTTATAAACCAGATGCCTATCGCTACTAACGGTAGCTCGATAAAAGTTTCAAATCTAAAAGTTTTAAAAAATTTAGCTTGCAAGATTGCAAACAAAATAAAGTTGGGAGAGACAATTTTATTATATGGTCAACTTGGAGTTGGTAAAACCACATTTATTAGATTTTTTATAAATCATTTACAAAAAAAAACAAATTCAAAAATTACTGAAGTGCCAAGTCCTACATTTACTGTTATGTATGAATATCTGGCTAATCAAAAATTAATTCAGCACTATGATTTTTATAGAGTAAAAAATCACAAAGAATTGAACAATATTGGTGTATTTGAGGATAATGAAGTAATTTCTTTAATAGAATGGCCAGAAAAAATAAAATCTAAACCAAAAAACCGTATTGAGTTGAAATTTAAATATTTAAAAAACTTTGAAAAAAGAAATATTAAAATTAAACTTTTTGGAAATTGTAAAAATTATGAATTTTAAAAAAATTAAAGGTGATGCATCAGATAGAGAATTCTATAGGTCAAGAAACTCTATATTAGTTTATTCAAAAAAAAATAAATATAAGAATCTTTTAGTATATGACTGCATTAATAAAATCTTGAACAATCATAAAATACTCGCCCCAAAACTTATTAAAAATAATTATGATGAAAGTTCTATACAGATTACTGATCTAGGAAAAAAAAGTGTAAAAAATATTCTAAAAAAAAATAATAGATATAAAATCTACAAAAAAATAATTGATATACTCATTAAGTTTAAAAAAATAAAAAATATAAAAACCATTAACTTAAATGGAAAGCAATATTGTATGAAAAAGTATAATCACAAAGAGTTATATAAGGAGGCGGATTTATTTAACAAATGGTATACACCTTACTATAATAGAAAATTGGCTAAACCTTATAAAAAAAAAAAAATTAGGAAAATTATAAATATCTTAATAAAAAAAATAAAATTACCAAATAACACTTTTGTTCATAGAGACTTTCATGTTTCTAATATGATGTATAAAAATAAAAAAATATATTTGATAGATAGCCAGGACGCTGTTATTGGTAACCCAGCATACGATTTGGCATCATTAATAGATGACGTAAGGTATAAATCATCAAATCTATTAAAAAAAAAAATTTATTCATATTTTTTACAAAAAAGTAAAAAAATAGATAGAAAATCTTTTCAAAATGACTTTTTAATACTTTCTGTTTTGAGAAACCTAAAAATTTTAGGAATTTTCACAAGACTTGCAAAAAGAGATAAGAAAAACAATTATCTGAAATTAATACCCTATACATGGAAATTAATTAAACTTAGAACAAGTGGCAATATCATTTTTGATGAGTTAGTTTCTTGCTTAAATAACGAAAAGTAGAAAAGATGAAAAAATTAAACACAGCTATAATTATGTGTGCAGGTTTTGGTAAAAGACTAAAGCCACTTACAAATAAGGTGCCAAAACCCCTCTTAAAACTAGATAACAAGTCTCTTCTAGAAAACACAATAGAGCTATTATTTAAATTAAACATAAACAAAATTTTTTTAAATTCTCATCATTTAAGTCAACAAATAAAAAAATTTATTTTAGAAAAGAAATTATCCAAAAAAATTAAAGTGTTTGAGGAAAAAAGAAAAATTTTGAACACAGGAGGGGGCATTTTAAATATTGTAAAATCTTCAAAAGATAAAAATTACTTAGTTTTAAACCCAGACACAATTTGGACCAAAAAGCATTTAATGGAAATAATTAAAATGAAAAATTTATATTTTTCTAAAAAGGCCTCAAACATACTACTTGTAGTTAAAAAAAAAAGAAGTTTTGATAAAAGACTAAGTGGTGATTTTTCAATGAAAAAAAATATTCTTACGTATAATTCAAGAAAAGAATACATATTCACAGGCTGTCAAATAATCAACAGAGATCTGTTTAGTAATATAAAAAAAAAAATTTTCCCGATTTCATTAGTTTGGAACAAATTGTTAATGGATAAAAATTTATATGGCTATGAAAGTAAAATTAAATTTAAACACATAACTGATATTAAAATTTATAAAAAGTTAATTAGTAAATAATAATTTTTTAGCTCTTGATTTATCAAGATACCTTGCATTAATAACCTTTAAATTTTTATCAAAATTTATAACCAAGGGATTACCAGTAGGTATTTCTAAATTTGAGATATTTTCATTACTTATTTTAAACAAATATTTACATAAAGCTCTAATAGAATTTCCATGTGCAGTAACTAATATTTTTTTTTTCAATTTTAATAGATTTAATATTTTACTTTCAAAATATGGGATAACTCGATTATATGTGTCTTCTAAAGATTCGGAGTCAGGAATATTTTTTTTTGGAATGTTTTTGTATTTTTCTATATTTAACGGATGATATAAATTATTTTTATCTAAATTTTCAGGCTTTAAACTCCATGATCTTCTAAACTCATGTATTTTTTTTTCTCCAAATTTTTTTTTCATTTCCTCTTTATTTAAGCCAGTTAAAGCTCCATAATGTCTTTCATTCAGTTGCCAAGCCTCTTCAAACTCTAGATTTTTAATTCCTATAGTTTCTTGGATTAACTTTAAAGTATTGATAGCTCTTTTTTGAAATGAGGAAAAATAGTAATCGAATTTAAGATTTTCTTTAATAATTAATTCACCAGCAGTTTTTGCCTCATCTTTACCTTTATCAGATAAATCTATATCAACCCATCCAGTGAACTTATTTTGACTATTCCATTCGCTCTGTCCATGTCTTATTAATACAAGGTGCACCATTTATACATATTTGATAACTTAAAATTACAATTAAATAAATGTTTATAATGAGAAAAATTAGAAAATATTTAGACTTATTTTTCAAAATTTCTAATTTTACTATAATAATTCTATATTTATATCCAGGGAGTATTCTTGGGTGGATAGTACATGGAAATTTAAAATCACAACCTCAGTTAACAGAAGATTTCTTATCTTTATCATCTAACCACTTTTATACTTTTTTAAGTTTATCGTTTATTGCTGTTTTAAGTTATTCAAATGACTCAAAAAAACTTAACTACATTTTTTTATATTTATTTTTTATTTCAATAACCCTAGAACTAGCACACATTGTAATTCCAAATAGAAGTTTTCAATTTGAGGATTTGATTGGTAACATAACAGGTGTTATAATTTCTTATATATTAATGAAATTTTATGAGTTCGTTCGAAGATAGAAAAAAAAATTTTGAAAATAAGTTTGCTCATGATGAAGAGCTTAAATTTAAAGTAAATTCAAAAAGAAACAAATATTTAGGTGAATGGGCTGCAGGAATTTTGGGTAAAAAAGATCAAGAAAAAGAACAATATATATTAGAAGTAATAAAATCTGATTTTAGCGAACCTGGCGATGAAGATATAATTAAAAAATTATACCAAGATTTAAAAGACAAAAATATTTCAGAAAATGATGTTAGAGAAAAATTAGATGAACTACTTCAAACTGCAAAAAAAGATTTTCTATAGTTTGCTTATTTTTTTTTTTTTATTCTCAAAACCTGTTTATTCATTAGAGGTGGAGGGATTTGCAAAAGTTATTGATGGTGACACAATAATTATAAATAAAAAAAGAATCCGATTATTAGGAATAGATGCACCTGAAATTGACCAATTCTGTAAAAAACCTTGGATACAATTTAATTTTATTACTTTAAATAAAAAATACAAATGCGGTTTAGTAGCAAAAGAAAGATTAGATAAAATTATTTCAAAAAATAAAATAAAGTGCAAAGGTGAAAAGCATGATCGCTATAAAAGATTAATTGCAATTTGTTATAAAAAAAAAATAGATTTAAACAATTGGATGGTTAAAAATGGGTTAGCATTAAATTACACTAAGTATTCGAAAAAATACATTAGTTCTGAAATACAAGCTAAAAGAGAAAAATTAGGTTTATGGAAAGGTCAATTTGATAAACCATGGGAATGGAGAAAAAAAAATAAATAAATTATAATTCTGAAGTGATTCATATTAAAAAAACTTCGATAATTCTTTTCTTTTTTTTAATAAGTTGCTCATCGATACCAAAAAATACATCCGATGGCTGTTCAATATTTTCTGAAAGATATTTATGGTACAAGCATTCAAAAAAAACGGAGCAAAAATGGGGCACACCAATTTATTTACAATTAGCAATAATTAAAATGGAGTCCGATTTCGATTGGCTTGCTAAACCCGAGAGAAATAAGATTTTTAAAATAATTCCTTATAAAAGACCTTCATCCTCTTTTGGGTATTCTCAAGCAGTCAAGGGTACCTGGAAACAATACAAAAAAGAAACAAACAATCCGCTAGCAATTAGAAACAGGTTTAAAGATAGTGTAGATTTTATTGGATGGTATACAAGCAAATCCTCGAAAATATTAAAAATTTCGAAAGAAGATCCTTTTAGACAATACATTGCTTACCACGAAGGGTGGGGCAACTATAAACACTATAAAAGAAATAAAAAGGTTATTAATTTAGCTAAAAAAGTAAAAGGTTATTCTGAAATATATAAAAAACAATTAACGAAGTGTAAAAAAAAATTAAGTCGAAAGAAATTTATAATTTATTAACTTAACTCTTTATTCAATTTGTCCTCAATATAATTAATACTTTTAGTATTTTTTCCAATTATCAAATAAATTATTGGTATCACATACAAGGTAAAAAATGTTGAAAAAAACATACCTGCAAATATCGTTATACCAACAGTTAATCTACTTGCCTCGCCAGGACCACTGCTAATTATTAATGGTAAAACTCCAAATATAGTAGAGGAAGATGTCATTAATATTGGCCTTAATCTAATGCTAGCTGACTCCATAACAGCTGTTTTAATATTCTTTCCTTCGGCTCTTAATTGATTTGCAAATTCAACAATCAATATCCCATTTTTTGTGGCTAGACCTATAAGAATAATTAATGCTATTTGACTATAAACATTTATTGAACTTCCTACTAATAACAAACCGACCAAACCACCTAAAATAGCTAGTGGAACTGTTAACATGATGGTTAACGGATGTTTGAAACTTTCAAACTGGGCAGCCATCACTAAATAAGCAGTTATTAGTGCTAAAACAAATATTAAATATATTTGATAACTAACCTCCTTTATTTGCTCACTTTCACCCTTGAATTCAACTCTGGCCTCTGGGGTATTCTCCTTTACAACATCTTCCAAAAAATTAAGTGCTGACACTAATGTGTAATCACCAATAATATTCGCAGATATTGTCACAGCTTTTTGTCTATTATATCTTGATAAAAATGGAGCAGTTCCTTCCTCGTCAATTGTAACTAAGTTAGAAAGAGAAATAAGCTTATTAGTATTTTTTGATCTCACATAAACTTTATTTAAGCTTGATGGCTGATTTCTATTAGATATATCACCCTGTAATATTATAGAATATTCTTTTCCGTCTTTAGTAAAGTTAGTAACATTTTTTGAGCCAAAAATTGTTTCAATAGTTTTTCCTATCTCTACAGTCGAGATACCTAAGTCAGAAGTTTTTTTTTGATCAATCTTAACATTTAAAATTGGTTTATTTAATTCAAAATCATCCTCGATATTAGTAAGATTTTTATTTTTTCTTGCCTCCAATTTTATTATTTCTTTCCATCTTATTAATTCTTCATAAGTATTTCCTTGTATTACAAATTGAATAGGTTTTTCTACACCACCAGTTCTAATCCCTTGTGGCATTATTGGAAAAGCTAAAACTCCAGGCACTTTAGAAATTTCTTTAAAAGACTCCATCATGATTTTTTGACCACTTCTATCTCTTTTTTCCCAACTCTCTAGTAAAGCGATTATGAATGCAGAGTTTACTTGTTTACTACTTTTTCCAAACCCAGGTACTCTTAATATTACTCTTCTGTACTCACCTTTGCCAATTTTAGGGAGGAGAAATCCTTCAATTTCTTGAGCTTTGTTTGATGTAAAATCAAAGCCAGAACTTTGTGGTGCTTTTACAATTACAAAAAAAGCTCCTCTATCTTCTTTTGGTATTAGTTGTTTGGGGGCATAGAGAAATGCTGCTATTGTTAATATTAAGACAAAAAACAAAAAAAATATAACTGTTTTTTTCTTATCGATCCAATATGAAAGTGAGTTCTTATAAAATATTTTAAAGTCTTTGAATTTTTTTTCGAAACTGTGAGTTAATTTATTTTTTTTATCATTTTGTCCTAGGACCTTACTTGCTAACATTGGGCTTAAGGATAAAGCTACAAAACTAGAAATTATCACTGCAAAGCTTAAGGTAACAGCAGTTTCCATATAAAGAACACTTGATAATCCCTTAACAAAAATTAGAGGAATAAAAACAGCTACAAGAACTAATGTTGTTGCAATAATTGCAAATGAAACTTGTTTTGAACCTTTGTAAGCTGCAACTAACGGTGACTCTCCAAGTTCAATTCTTCTTACAATATTCTCTAACATTACTATGGCGTCATCTACTACAACTCCAATAGCAAGTACTAGTGCCATTAACGTGAAAAGATTTATTGAAAAATCGAAAAAATATATCGCTAGAAATGTAGAAATTAGTGAAACGGGCAAAGCAACAAGGGGTACTATTAATGACCTAAAATTACCTAAAAAAGAGTAAATTATAAATGATACAAGTATTAAGGCTACAAAAAGTGTTTTATAAACCTCTTTAATTGCACTTGAAATATAATTACTCCTATCAAAAGAAACTTCTAATTTTGTTCCATCTGGTAGACTGGGTTCAATTTGTTTTATTTTTTTCTTAATTCTGTTTGCTACTGAAATTGTGTTTGCATCTGAGTTTTGATAAATACCTATACCCACTACTTGTCTTCCATTTCCTTTAAATAATGTTCTTGTTGACACTGGACCGAATTCGATTCTAGCAACATCTTCAAGTTTGGTAATAGATCCGTCTATCGATTTTTTTAATGGCAATTTTTTAAAAGATTCAAGTGATTCATATGCATTCTCCAGTTTAATTGTTAAATCAATATCTTTTGATTCTATTTTTCCAGCAGGAAATTCTACATTTTCCTGCCTAAGGACATTTTCTATATCTTGAGTTGTAAGATCTCTAGCTGCTAACGACAGTGGATCTAACCAGACTCTAAGAGAAAGTTCCCTCTCTCCACCTAACCGTACTCTTCCAACACCTTCAACTGTTGAAAAATAGTCTGTCAAATACCTATCCGCATAATCTGTCAATTCAAGATCAGACATAAAGTCAGAACTAAAACTTAACCACATGGTTGTTCTAAAACCAGCTGATTGTTTGAATATTTCAGGCGCATCTGACTCAGTAGGTAAATTATCTAATACTCTTGCAATCGAACTTCTTACGTCATTTGCCACATCATCAATATCAAGATTATCTTTGAATGTTAGATCAATTCTTGACCTTTCATCTTCACTCATTGACTCTATAGAAACTAACCCGGCAGTACCTCCAACAAAGTCCTCAATTTTTTGAGTAATTTGTTTATCAACAACATTTGCAGACGCACCTTTATAATCTGTTTGTATCGATACTACTGGTCTATCAATATCTGGAATTTCATTTGTAGGGATCTCAAAAAAAACTAGACTACCAAATATTACTAATACTAAACTCATCACTGAAGCAATGACAGGTCTTTTAATAGATAAATCAGTTAGAAACATTTTAATTTAAAATTTTTATTTTAATTTTGTCTCTTACCTTTGATATTCCTTCGGTAACTATTTTGTCTCCTAAAGACAATCCATCAATTATCGAAACTTTACCGAAGTTTCTCTTTCCAATTTTCACTTTGGTTTTAATAACCATATTATCTTCAAGAACTTTGTAGACAAAAGCAGTTTCACCTTGAATTAAAAGTGAATTTTCAGGAATTCCTAATTGTTCTTTCTTATCGTAAATTATTTTTATATCTAAAAGCATACCTGGAATTAACTTTAAGTCTTTATTTTCAACAATTATGCTTGCAAGTACAGATCTTGTACTGGGGTCTACTCTAGAACTTACAGACTCTATAGTACCATAAAATTTTTTTTCATACGAGTCTGATTTAACTTCAGCTGAAAGCCCAGGTTTTAATATGTTTAAATATATTTCAGGAACTTTAATATTTAGTAATATTGATGTTGTATCATCCAAAGTTAATATAAAAGACTCAGTTCCCAAAACTCCTTGTGCTATCTCTCTTTTTCCCAAAATACCTTTAAAAGGAGCAACAATTTTTTTATCTGAGGTTTCAAAAATAACCTCTCCTTCTTCAACAACCTTACCTATAATTATATTTTCGTTTAATATTTCACTTTTTTTTATTCTATAATTTTTATTTTTAAGAGATAATGCGGTTCCAAAAGTTTCTATACTTTCATAAAATGTGGACTTGCTTACAGCGTTAACTATCACACCTGGTGGTGGCATCTTGGAAAATTTCTTTACAAAGTGTTTAGTAACAAAATGCCTACCTATTATTACTGAAATTATAATAATTAATAAAATTATTAAAAAAAATTGAATTTTTTTCGATTTAATCATGGTGAATACTTACCATATTCACTCCAAGATCCATCATAAATAATTGGCTGGTAGTCATTATTTATCAACTTATAAGCATATGCTAATACTGAAGCAGTGACTCCTGATCCACAAGAAAAAACAAATTTATTATTGTTCTTCGTTTTTATTATTTTTTTAAAAATTAATTTAAGTTCGTCTTTAGTTTTAAATTCGTTTGTACTTTGATTTATACATTCTCCAAAAGGCAAACATAAAGAATTTTTGATACTCCCTCTTCTTAATCCTTTTCTAGGTTCATCTATTTCCCCATTAAATCTCTTAAGACTTCTCGCATCAACTACTACAAAATTATTTGAATCAATATTTTCATTTATTTGGTTCATATTAAAAACATAATTTTCTTTTTTAATTGCTTTATAATTTGAAGTTACAATATTGGTTTTCTCATTGGTCAAAGCTTTATTCTCTTGTTTCCATTTTTTCAATCCTCCGTTTAAAATATATAATTTTTCAATATCATGGCCAAAATACAATAAAGAAAACCAACATCTACAAGCTGAATATAATCTTGAGTTATCGTATATAAGAATTTTGTCATTATTCGAAATGCCCAACTTAGAAATACTTTTGCTCCATTGACCCTCAGAGGGTAACATGTGAGGAAGATCAGTATTTTTTTCAGATGTATTGTCTAGGTCAAAAAAAACGGAGTTTGGAATATGACGCTCTTTATATTCTAAATAAGGATCCCTATTTTCAGTTGGTAAATGCCATGAGGCATCAATTATTTTAAATTCTTTTAAATTTTTTTCTGCAAAGTCAGTTGAAATTAGACTCATAAATTTTTCATAAGATATTTTTGATGATAATCCTCAGCTTTACAATAATTCAAAACCTCAGTTATTTTTGTAACAATCTTACCTTTGAAATCTAAATTTCTCTCATTTAAAACTTTTCCAGCTACTTTTTTTTGTATTTCGTTTAAATAGAAAATTTCACTTCTATACTGAGTTCCTATATCTGGACCTTGTCGGTCAAGAGTGGTTGGATCATGAAAGTCAAAAAATAGATTTATTATTTTTTCATATGAAATGATATTTTCATCAAACTCAATTTTTACTACTTCAGCATGTCCAGTAGTACCAGTACAAACTTCTTGATAATTTGTATCTTTATTTTTTCCGCCACAGTATCCAACTTCAGTATTAGTTACACCGTCTATATAACCAAATTTTCTTTCTGGTCCCCAAAAACATCCCAAACCTAAGATTGCTATTTCCATTGATTATTAAATTAAAGTATCTAAAAGTATATTGAGTTAATCATATGCTCAGTAAAAATCAATTAGGTTTTTTGTACATGTTTCTATCAGTGTGCGCTTTCTCACTAATGGATTTAATAATAAAATGGACTGCAGATTATCCACTTGGTCAAGTTGTTTTTTTTAGGGGTTTTTTTGGTATAGTATTTTATTTTTTTGTAATACCTAAAAATAGAATAAATAATTTTTATCAAACAAAAAGAGCATTTTTACATTTTTTAAGATGCTTTGTAGGTCTTATAGCAATGGTGGCAATATTTATTGCACTAAGAAACTTACCTTTAGCTACAGTAGTTAGCATATCATTTGCTGCACCTATATTTACAACTATTTTTTCAATATTTTTTTTAAGTGAGAGGGTTGGTATTTATAGGTGGCTCGCTGTAATAATTGGATTTGTAGGAATTTTAATTATTACAGAGCCAGGCTTTGAAAGTTTAAATATTTATTATATCTTCCCAATAATTTTTTGTATTGGTCTTTCATATGTTGCAATTGCAATAAGACAGCTTTCTTCAACTGAACCAGTTTGGTTAATTTCATTAAATTTTTCAATTGCCATCACAATTGCTGGATTATGTACTTTACCTTATGGTTGGAAATTACCATCCTTTTTTGATTTTTTTGTTTTATCTCTAGTTGGTTTGTTTGGTGGTGTCGCAAACCTCTGGCTAAGCCAATCTTATAAATTTTCTGAGGTATCTTTAGTTACTCCATTAAAATATTTAGGATTAGTATTTGCTATTTTTTTTGGTTATTTAATATGGGGTGAAGTTCCATCTTTAAAATCATTAATCGGCGGATTATTAGTAATCTTGTCTTCAATTATAATTTTTAGACGTGAAATAATAATTAAAAAAGCACCAACAATACAAAGACATGACTAAAAAACCGCATTATTGGAATAAAGCGATAAAAGTTTTGTCTAAAAAAGATAAGATTATGAAGGGCTTAATCCAAAAATATCAAGATAAAACTTTAACAACCCGTAAAGATTTGTTTTATTCTTTATGTAAAAGTATTATTGGTCAACAAATAAGTGTTGCAGCTGCTAACTCAGTTTTTAAAAAATTTTCAAAAGCATGCAAAGGTAAAATAAAGCCTAGTAAGGTAGCTGAATTAAATAAATTGAAACTTAAAAAGTGTGGTTTAAGTAGACAAAAGATAAAAGGCATTCAAGAACTCGCAAAGAAAATTAACAATAAAACTTTCAATACAAGAAAAATTAAATATATGAGTGATGAGGAAGCAATCGAATACCTCTCAGATTTACGTCAAATTGGGAGATGGTCTGCAGAAATGATACTAATCTTTAATTTAAATAGGTCAAACATCTGGCCAACTCAAGATATTGGTTTATTGAGAGCTATTTCAAACAACTATAAAAAAAAATATCATCCTCCAGAAAATTTTATAAAAAAGCTGAATAAAAAATTTACTCCTTATTGTACTGTAGCTACATGGTATTTATGGAGATCAATAGATGATGAACCAATACAATATTAATTTAGTCTAACCAATCTTTAAATTTATTTTCATTTTCAAGAATATAAGATGGAAGATTTTTTTTTGGATAAAGAGCTAACTTTTTCTTTTTTTCAGAAAATTTTTTCTCTTTTTTATCTGCAAACATGTCATAAATAGTCTCATTATTTTTCATCAATCTCGATATTTCTTTTAAATCAATATTTTCGACTTCAAAGTCTCGGTGGTGCAAATAAGATTTTAATTTGACCTCTATGTCAATTGGTTTCTTTAAATTTGAAAAATGCCAGCCTCCATCTTTTATATAAACTTTATTAATATATTTTTTTCCAGAAAAAAGAGTATCAAGCCGCCAAAAATTAAATTTTTTATTTTTGATATTTCTAAGCCACTGGGGCGACTTTAAATTTTTTTTTTTACAAGCCTTACTTCCATACCATACAAAGCCCTCGAGATATCTATTCAATTTATAGTAAAAAATATTTTGTTCAAAAATAACTATTTTATTTTTTACTATTGCAATATTTAGATCTTTTAAATTTGGTATTTCATCAACATCTGAAATAATTATTAAATCATCTTCATTAGCTTTGTTTAAACCATTGATAATTAGATTTCTTTGAAAATTCTCTCTCTTATGAGCATTAGATATAAGCTTAGATGAAATCATTCCCTCATCGTCATTTTCATTAATTTTTTCTAAGTTTTGCAGTTCTTCGTCTTGAACAATATAGATTATTTTATTTTTGAATTCTGAGTATCTATTAATGTCAAATTTTAGATCCCTTTTTTTTCCATTATGATAGAACTTACTTTCAACAATTACGAAATAATCAACAAAATTTCTTAGAGAATTTAACCTAATATCTAATACAACATTTTCGTCATAAAACATGAAACAGTCAAAGATTCGCATAAAATGATTTCTAACTTATATATCTTGATATATAAATCTAAAAATTTAATATTTTTAGATGACACAAAAACTAATAATTGACTGGAATGAATATAATAGATCAATAGATCGATTAGCAATTCAAATAAGTGAAAGTGGTTTTAAACCTTCTTTTATAATCTGTATAGCCAGAGGTGGTTTGAGGGTAGGAGATATTTTAAGTAGAATTTTTAATGTAAAGTGTGGATATTTAGGTGTTGAAAGCTATTCAGCTGAAAAAGATAATCAAATTGCTAACAAACAAAATGAATTAACTTTTGCAAGAGATCTTTCAACTACTTCAAGAGATTATGGAGAAAATATACTAATAACAGATGATTTAATAGACACAGGTGTTACCCTCGAAAAAACTCTAAGTTGGTTAAAAAGTTACGAAGATTTCAAAGATAAAAAAATTAATTTTAAATCGGCTGTGCTTTATAAAAAAGAAAAATCTAATTTTAAGTCAGATTATATAGTACATAATTTAAATTATAATCCATGGATTGTTTTTCCTTATGAGTTAAGGGAATTAGTTTCAATAGAGGATTTAAAAAAAGAATTAAAGTAAGTGGGCTGGTTTATTTACCAGCCCATCTTTTATAATTTTAAGCAACTAAAAAACTTACTACACTTAAAATAGCTATTAACCAAATTGCAGGAGAAGTCTTAGATATTTTTCCAGTAAAAATTTTTATTAAAGCATAAGATATAAATGCTAGAGCAATCCCGTTACTTATACTATAAGTGAGTGGCATTGTAATCATAGCCACGATTGAGGGTGCAGACTCTGCTATATCGTTCCATTCTATATCAGTAATGTTTCTTACAAAAAGAACAGCAACATACAAAAGTGCAGCTCCATCAATTTCCTTTGGCAAACTTGTTGCAAGAGGAGAAAAGAATAAGCATGATAAGAACAGAATTCCAATTACTAAAGAGGTCATACCTGTTCGTCCACCTGCTTTGACACCAGCGCCTGATTCTACATAACTTGTTACAGTTGTAGTACCCATCATAGCGCCTGCAACTGTAGCAACACTGTCAGACATCATGGCTTTATTTATATCCGTAACTCTACCTTTACTATCTACTTTTCCAGCCACATTAGCCACAGAAGTTAATGTCCCTGCTGTATCAAAAAAATCGATAAATAATAATGTAAAGACCACAGTTGACATACTTGCTGATAATGCCGCTTTTAAATCAAAATCAAATAAATATGTCATTGGCGGAGGCGAGCTTACTACCCCATTAAATTTTGCTAGACCTGTTACCCATGCAATTATACTAAAAGCAATGATTCCAATTATAATATTTCCTTTAATTTTAAGTTTTTCAAGAACGACCATTGCAACAAAAGCTAAGCACCCTAATAGCACTAAAGGATTTTTTAAATCACCGAGCGTTACTAAAGTAACCGGATGATCTCCAACAACTCCCATAATTTCCAAACCTATTATGGCTAAAAACAATCCTATACCTGCTCCAATTCCTAATTTTAAACTTTTTGGAATTGAGTTTATTAACCATGCTCTTAAAGGTGTAAGAGAAATAATTAAAAATAATATTCCAGCTACTAAAACTGCACCTAAAGCAGCTTGTGGAGTGTAACCCATACCCGCAACTACACCAAAAGCCACAAAAGCATTTATTCCCATACCTGGGGCAAGTCCTATTGGCCAAGTTTTTCCGTAAAAAGCCATTATGAAACAAGCAAGAGCGGTTGCTAAAATTGTGGCAGTAAATACTGCACCAAAATCGAAAAAACCTTTTTCAGGTCCAGCGAATTCCCCCGATAAAATAAAAGGGTTTAGGAACATTATATAGGCCATTGTTAGAAATGTAGTAACACCCGCAATAACCTCAGTTCTAAAATCTGTTTTATGTTTTTTATATTCGAAATATTTGTCTAGCATAAATCCTCCCATTAAAAAATTATCAGATTAATAAAATAATTCCTTAATAAAATATTCTTTATTCACAATATTCAACTATAAGTTTATTTTTAATAATTTCTCCTATGCTAATATTCGACCTAATGAAAAAAATAATTAATATATTTTTGATTTTGTCATTTGTTTCTTTATCGTCCTGTAAAACGGTACAGAATAAAGCTGAT
Source organism: Candidatus Pelagibacter communis (assembly GCF_001179985.1). Classification (GTDB taxonomy): domain Bacteria; phylum Pseudomonadota; class Alphaproteobacteria; order Pelagibacterales; family Pelagibacteraceae; genus Pelagibacter; species Pelagibacter ubique_J. The sequence continues at coordinate 43,769 of NZ_CVSI01000028.1, forward strand.
GAAGTTATTCAAAAAGAAGATAAGTATTTAATGAAATTTCTAAACAAAAAAAAAAATTTGTTGATTGCAGAATTTGGATACCCAGATTTAACAATGCCAAATGATGGAGAACCACCTGGTTCAGGAAAAATTATATATATTTCAAAAAAATACGGGATTAAATGTCAAAGAAGTTTTGAAATTGATGAAAGTGATTTTGTTGTAGGTTATTCTTCAAAAGGATGTTTTTAACTTGTGGGGCTTTACCCCACAAGCAAGGTTTAGGTTATTTAATTTGAATTAACTTCTTTTTCTTAAAGTCTGGAACTATTCTTTCACATTCAATAGTTAAAAGCCCGTCTTTCAAATTAGCTTCACCAACTTTTACGTCTTCAGCAATTTTAAATGATCTAGTAAATTGTCTTTGAGATATTCCTTTGTGTATAATCTCTCCATTTTCGACAGTGTTATCAGATTTTTCAACTTGCTTAGTTCTTACAGTTAAAAGATTGTCTTCATATTCTACTTCGACATCTTTTTTGTTAAATCCCGCAAGAGCTACCTCAATTGAGTATCTGTCTTTACCAGTTTTTCTAATGTTATACGGTGGATAATTTGACTGAGTTGTCAAACTTCCATTTCCTAACATGTTTTCAAATTGTTCAAACATATCATCAAAACCAACAGAAAATGGTCTTAATGAATTAAAGATTGATAGATCCTTACTTGTCATTTTTCCTCCTTTGTTAGCAAGGTTATTTAGTGTCCCATTAGGCAACACTTAAAGTTATATGGTAACTATTTTAAAATTTTCAATATGTAATTTCTTATTTATTTTGCTGTAATGCTTTAACATGCTCGTCAGCACTTTCTGCTAGAGCATTTAAATCATAACCACCTTCTAAGATCGAAACTACTTTTCTATTATTATATTTATTTGTTGCAAGAAGTGTTCTTCTTGTAATTTCATAAAAATCTTTCGATTTTAGTTTAAATTGTGCAAGAGGGTCATCCTGGTGTGCATCGAAACCTGCCGAAAAAATTAAAAACTCAGGTTTAAATTCATCTAACTTTTTTAACACATGATTATATGCATCAAAGTAATTTTCAGAAGATGTGCCAGCTGGCAAAGGTATATTGAATATGTTATTAAACTTGCCCTTCTCATTCTCAGATCCGGTTCCAGGATAAAAAGGATACTGATGAGTTGATATATATAAAACTTTTTTATTATCGTAAAAAATGTCTTGGGTGCCATTACCATGATGAACATCAAAATCTATGATACATACTTTATTGTAATTATATTTTTCAATTAAATATTGGGCCCCTATTGCTGCATTATTAAAAATACAAAAACCCATAGCTTTATTTTTTTCAGAATGATGCCCAGGAGGCCTTACAGCACAAAATACATTATTAAATTTTTTTCTCTCCACACCATCTATTGCTTTAATTATAGAACCTACCGCGTCGTATGTTGCCTTCTTACTTCCGGGAGATATAATTGTGTCTCCATCTAAAAATCTTAAACCGCTAGACGGAAATGAATTTTTTATGCTATCAACATAATCAGACCCATGAACTTTTTTTAATATTTTTAGGTCAAACTTTTCTGACTTAACCCATAATAGATTTTTCCTCTTTTTTAATCTTTTTACAACTGCAAAAACTCTTTTTGGTTGTTCTGGATGACCATCACCAGTAATGTGATCCTCTGATGTATCGGATGTTATTATTGCAGTACTCACTTAAAGTATTCTTCTAATATTTCTGCATAAATTTTAGTTAAATTTTTTAAATCTTTTAAGGATACTGCCTCATCTATCTTATGCATAGTTTTGCCAACTAAACCAAACTCAAGGCAAGGTGATATTTTTCTTATAAATCTTGCATCAGATGTACCACCCGATGTTGATAGTTTCGGTTTAATTTTTGTAGTCTTTTTAATAATATTCTGAATTTTATAAACAAAACTACTCGGTTCACATAAAAACGCCTCTCCAGATACTTTATATTCAATTTCATATCTAGATTTTTTCTTTCCACATATCTCTGAAAAAATAGTATTTAATTTTTTCTTTAAAGATTTTGATGTATGTTTATTGTTAAATCGTATATTAAAAGTGGCCCCCGCAGAACCTGGAATAATATTATCTATATTGTTATTTATATTTATACTTGTAACTTCTAGATTAGTTGGCTGAAAATTCTTTGTACCACTATCAAATTTTATATCTTTTAATTTCTTTAAAATTTCTACTATAGTTGTAGATGGATTATTGGCTCGGTGTGGATATGCAACATGCCCTTGAACACCATTAATAACTAACTTTCCAGTTAAACTCCCCCTTCTACCAATTTTAACCATTTCACCCAATTTATTAGGATTGGTTGGTTCCCCAACTAAACAAAAATTTATTTTTTCTTTTTTCTTTTTTAAATAATCTACTAGCTTTTTTGTTCCATTAACCGCATCGCCTTCTTCATCCCCTGTAATCAAAAAGCTTATTGAACCTTTTAAATTTTTATTTTTTGTCAAAAAAATACTTACAGCAGATACAAAAGCTGCAATTGAACTTTTCATATCGTTAGCGCCCCTTCCAATTAGATGACCATTTTTAACTTTTGGTTTAAATGGGTTTACAGTCCAGTCATTTAAATTACCTGGAGGTACAACATCCAAATGTCCAGCATAACAAAAATTTGGACCTTTATTTCCTAATCTTGCATACAAATTTTTTACGGGTTTATGTGTTTTATCTTTAAAGGTAATTATCTTAGTTTTGAAACCTAATTTTGTTAATTTTTTTTCAATAAAACTCATCACCCCTGCGTCTATAGGTGTAATAGATGGAAATCTAATTAGCTCTTTAGCTAACTCAAGCTCATTTATTTTTTGCATTTTTATTCTCTTAAAAGATCGTTTACCGAAGTTTTAGATCTTGTTTTTTCATCAACTTGTTTAATTATTACTGCGCAGTATAGCGATGCAGCTGATGAATTATTTTTATCTGGTAAGGTTCCTGGTACAACAACTGAGTAAGGAGGTATTTTACCATAAGATATTTTTCCTGACTTCCGATCTACAATTTTAGTTGATTGACCAATGTACATTCCCATGCTCAAAACCGATCCTTCACCAACGATCACTCCTTCAACTACTTCAGACATTGCACCTAAAAAAACGTTATCTTCAATAATTGTAGGCAATGCTTGAGCCGGTTCCAAAACTCCACCAACTCCAGACCCTGCTGATATATGACAATTTTTTCCAATTTGACAACAACTGCCAGCTCTCGCGAAGGTGTCTATCATCGTGCCCTCATCAATGTATGCGCCTATGTTTACATAGCAGGGCATCAACACAGCATTTTTACCGACGAAAGATCCTTTTCTAACTGGAGAATTAGGAACCATTCTAAAGCCAGCTTTTTCATGATCCTCTTTTGACCAACCAGCAGTTTTACCTTTTAACAAATGAGCTTTATCATACCAACTACTATAAGGACCATTTAAATTTTCCATTGGATATATTCTAAAACTAAGCATTATTGCTTTCTTAATGTGTTGGTGAGCAATCCATTGACCATTTATTTTTTCAGCGGCTCTAACTTTTCCGCTATCCAAGTCCGCAATTATTTGATTAATTGCACCTTTAATCTTTTGATCTGAGCTAGGACTAATTTGATCCTTAATTTCCCAGGCATCATTAATAATTTTTTCTAAAGACATAATTTACTTGTTTTTTAATAGCCTTATTTCTTTTAGAAATAAAGATAGATTTTCTATTTTTTGAGAAATATAATCTTTATTAGAGTCTATCTTGCCAAAATGATCATCATTAATTAGCCAAACTGTATAGCATCCTCTTTCATGACCAATACCTAAATTTTTTGCAATATCTTCAATATAGATCGTTTCTTTTGGATCTATCTTAAATTTATTAAGCATTAGATCAAAAGTCTTTGCCTCAGGTTTTGGGACATATCCAGCATCTTGAATATCGAACACTTTATCTCTTCCAAAAAGATCATAAACTCCAAGGTGTGATAATATGTTTTCAGCGTGTTCAGCACTACCGTTAGTGAAAATAAACTTCTCCATATCTAAATTAATCAATTCATCTCTCATAATTTTATCTTCTTTCATAAAAGAGAGATCGATTGTATGTACATATTTCAAAAATTCTTGAGGTGGTATGTCATGATGTATCATCAGCCCATTTAAACTTGTGTTATACTTATAAAAATAATCAGTTTGTAATTTTTTAGCTTCATCTCGATTTATTTTAAGTCTTTCAGAAATAAATTGCGTCATACGATTGGATACTTGGCCAAATACTTTTTCTAATGAATAATTGTTATGTTTCCCGTAACATACTCCATCAAGATCTAATAATAGATATTTCATTTTTTTTAAATCTTTCATTTTCTGATTAAAGTTCCTGATCCTTTATCTGAAAAAATTTCAAATAATATTGAATGTTTTTTTCTTCCATCAATTATTGCAACAGCGGTTACTCCATTGTTAATAGCGTCTAAACATGTATTAATCTTTGGTATCATTCCCTCAGTTATTGTTTCATCTTTTATCATCTCTAAAATTTTGGAAGAGGAAACTTCTTGTATTAGCTTTTTATTTTTGTCTAAAACTCCTTCTACATTAGTCATTAAAAGCAATCTTCTTGATTTGAGCGATTTAGCTATTGCACCTGCAGCAGTGTCTCCGTTTATATTATAAGTTTGTAGATCTTTTCCTAATCCTAAAGGAGAAATGATAGGAATAAGGTTTTCATTTAATATTTTATTAATAACATCAACCTCAATTTTTTTAGGCACACCTACAAAACCCAATTCACTTGACTCTGGATCAACATGAATAACATTGTTACTTTTTGTATTAATTGGAACACCTTTTGTCCCTTTTTCTTCTAATGATTTAACGATATCATTGTTAAAATCTATAAGAACATTTTCTACTATATTTATGATTTTTTTGTCAGTTACCCTTAAACCTCTTATAAATTTTGATTTGATGTTTGATTTATCTAATTCTCTTTTTATCCTAGGGCCTCCACCATGTACTACAATAACAGAAAGCCCTAACTCGTTTAATATATTTAAATCAGATATAAAATTATTGAAAATTTCTCTGTCAATGAATACGTTACCGCCATATTTTATTACTATTAATTCATTTTTATATTTGTTAACGTATTTTTGAACTTCCTCGATAGGAGGACCATCATTAGGTAAAATTTTTTCTAGTTCCATTTAAGAAGCGGTTTTAACAGTAGTTCTTTTCATAATTACATACTGTTGGGCCATAGTAAGAATATTGTTTGCGGTCCAATACAGCACAAGTCCTGATGGAAAAGGAGCTAAAATTATTGTTAAAAATAATGGAAAGAACATAAAAATTTTTTTTTGAATTTCATCCTGAGGGGCTGGATTTAGTTTCTGCTGTAGCCACATTGTAAATCCCATCATCACTGGAAGGGCCCCAATAATCATGAAAGATGGTGGATCCCATGGAATTAAACCAAATAAATTAAAAATTGAGGTTGGGTCCTTTTCAGACAAATCTTTTATCCATCCAAAAAATGGCTGATGTCTCATTTCAATTGTTACAAATAACATTTTATAAATTGCAAAGAAAAAAGGTATAGAAATTAAAATTGGCAAACAGCCTGATACTGGGTTGATACCTTCTTTCTTATATAGTTGCATCATTGCCTGTTGTAATTTCATTTTATCATCTTTGTGAATTTCTTTAAGTCGAGCCATCTCGGGTTGAACTAACTTCATACGGCTCATTGATTTAAAAGCATAATTATTTAATGGAAAAAATGCTAATCTTAAACAGACAGTTATTAGTATTATTGCAATTCCATAATTACCTGCGAGTTTAAAGAAATAATCATTTAAAAAAAATAGAGGTTTTACTATCCAATAAAACCAACCCCAATCAATAACAAGATCAAACTTTTTAAGACCTAAACTTTCATTATAACCATCGATAACATTTACTTCTTTTGCTGCAACAACCACATTAACAATATTACTAATTTGGGCATTTGGTTTAGAGTCATAGGAGTCTGTTTCTATGTAGTTTACTTTGAATTTTTCATTATATTCAAAATCTGCTCTAAACTTTTTGTTTTTTTGTGGAATTATACTTGTTAACCAATATTTATCAGTTATACCTAAAAAACCACTATCAGCATTTTTTGAATATTTTTTTTCTAAGATGTCTTTGTAATCTTTTTCAATTAGTTGATCATCTAAAACTCCAAGAGGCCCCTCATGTAAAATAAAGAAGTCTATAATCTCTGGAATTTTAGTTCTAATAATCTGTGCGTATGGATAAAAACTGTAAATTTTGTCTGAATCATTTTTTATTTTTTGCTCTATGGTGAATAAATATTGATTGTCAATTTTTATAATCTTCTCAAAAGTTAATCCCTGACTATTTTTCCAAATAAGAGTTACATCATTATTTGGGGTTAGTTTTGAATTACCTTCAATTTTCCAAATTGATTTGTTATTAGGAATATCTATATTTTTATTGTTAGATACCCAGCCAGACTCAATATAATAACCATTTGATGTTGCTTTGGGATTTAATAAAGTTACAGATTGATCAGAATCGAGTTGAGTTTTATATTTTTTAAAAATTAAATCATCTATAGTTGCACCATTTAATGAAATTGAGCCCTTAATACTTTCATTTTCAAAATAAAATCTGCCATCTAACTTTAAAGCTTCTTTTCTAGAAAGATTGGTAATTTTTTCGTTAGTATCTATACTTGGAGCATCACTACTGTTAACAATTTTTTCTTTTTCTTTTCTCTTTTTTATTTCTTCCGGTGAAGGTTGAAAAAACAAGCTCCATATTACTATGATAGCAAGACTGAGAGATATAGCGGCTATAATATTTTTTGTGTCCATAATTATTTTTTATTTTTTAAAGGTCTGTAACCTTCCCCTCCACCTAAAAATTTAATTGGATGACAAGTTATTAATCTTAGAATGCCTTTAAAAGATCCTTTAAAAGGTCCATAAGTTTTTAAACAATCAATAAAGTAATCCGAACAAGATGGAAAATATCTACAGTTACTCCCTAACAAAGGTGAAATTAGATATTGATAAAATTTAATAATTTTTATTAGTATTATATTAATAAATTTTATCATAAAATTTTTTTAAAATCTAAAAGCATTGTTTCTTTAATATCACTGTACTTACTATCTAAAACATTTTTTTTAGCAATAATTAAGTATGAATATTTTAAATTAATCTTGATAGATTTTAAAATACAGTTAATTATATTTTTCAATCTTCTTTTAATTTTATTTCTTTGGACTGCTTTTCCAAGTTTTCTTTTCGCAATAATACTTATATTTAGTGTATTATTGTTTTTATATAATAACTTCTTAAAAAAAATTGTAGAATAATAATTATTTATTTTCTTGCCAGATAAAATTTTTTGGAAATCTTCATTTTTTGAAAGACTTAAAATTTTAATACCCATTATACGGTCAGTTTTCTTCTACCTTTTTTTCTTCTCCGTGATAGCAGTTTTCTCCCACCTTTTGTTTTCATTTTAGATCTGAAACCGTGACGTCTTTTTCTAACAAGTCTGCTTGGTTGATATGTTCTTTTCATAGGTAATATTAAAATTTTCGGTAGTTATAGAAAATATATATGTATAAGTACAGAAAATTTTTATAATACTTCAACATATGGAAAATACAAAAAAATTAAAAATTTATTTAGGTATTTCGTATGTAATTTTGATATCCACATTCTTATATTATTTTTTCAGTAAATTTTCTTTGCAAGAGCTCTCAAGTTACGATTTTATAAAAAACAATGTAGACTATTTTTCTAATCTAAAAAGTAAGAATTATTTTACATTAATAGTAATTTTTTTTCTCTTTGTAGTTATCTGGGTTTTGTTACTAGGTTTTGGATCACCAGTCGCTTTAGCATCAGGTTTTATATTTGGAAAATGGATTGGGACAATCTTAATTGCGATATCTCTGTCAATTGGCTCTTTATTACTTTATATAATTACTATTTTCTTCTTCAAAGATTTAGTTCACCAAAAACTTGGTAATCGAATGATTTTTTTAAAAGAATTATTTAATAAAAATGAATTTTTGTATTTTTTAATTTATAGATTTGTAGGTGGAGTACCTTTTTTTATAGCTAATACACTTCCTGTTATATTTAATGTTAAATTAAAAAATTATTTTTTAGGAACTTTAATTGGGATGATTCCACAATTGTTTATTATGGTTTCAATTGGAAGTGGTCTTGAAAAGATTATTGATGCAAATACTACTCCACCTTCATTTTTTGAAATAATTTTATCTAAAGATATATATTTACCTCTTATAGCCTTCTTGCTCATAGTAATAATTAGTGTTTTTTTAAAAAAGAAATTATATAAGTAAAATATTCGGTGCCCCTTGCCCGACTTGCACGGACGACTTTTTCCTTACCATGGAAATACTCTACTACCTGAGTTAAAGGGGCTTCTAACAATCAATAAATTTACTGTATAAAATTAATTTTTTCAAATTATTGCCTTATTTTTTTTTTTTAATATAAGTATTATTTTTAAAAAAATTTTATGGGAATTCATTACGATTATAAATCCACACGAGGGGCAAAGGCTATGGAAAAGCAAGCTAAGAGAGAGAAAAAGCTTGCCGAGAAAAGAGCAAAAAAACAGCTTAAGGCTGGCTTAAATAAAAAAGAGGAAGAAACGTTCCCAATCGATCAAGTAGTCACATTAGAACACTTAACAAATCCTGAAAAAAAATAACAAGAATGAATAATAAAAGAAAGCCCTCAAAGCTTGATCTTGAAAGGGCTTTACGTCAAAACTTAAGAAAAAGAAAAATTTTTAAAAAACCAAAAAAAAAAAATGATACTAAATGATAAACAAATAAAAAAGTTATCAGAAGAAGAAGAAATGATAACACCTTTCGTCTCAGAAAGTATATCAAAAGGTATAAGTCATGGACTCAACTCTTTTGGTTATGATTTAAGATGTGGCTCAGAATTTAAAATATTTACAAATATAAAAGGTGCTACAGCCGACCCAAAAAATTTCAGCGAGGATAATTTTGTGACAGTTAAAGGTAAAGAGTTCATATTAATACCTCCAAATTCGTTTGCACTAGCAAGTAGTTTAGAATATTTTAAAATGCCAAGAAATGTCACAGGACTTGTTACAGCTAAATCTACTTATGCAAGATGCGGACTAGGCACTCCTCCAACAGTTTTAGAAGCAGGATGGCATGGAAATTTAGTTTTAGAGTTTTCTAATCACACAAGTAATTCTATTAAACTTTATGCCGATAGTGGCGCTGCGCAAATACTATTTTTTAAAGGAGATCAACCGGAGGTTTCTTACTCAGATAGAAAAGGTAAGTATCAAGGCCAAGTTGGAATTACTTTAGCAAAATCAAAATAAATGAAAAGATTTTTAATAAATGGCCCTAATAAAGGTGTTAAGGGTGAAGTTAATGTAAGTGGTGCTAAAAATTCTTGTTTGCCTCTAATGGCAGCTTCAATTTTGTTTAAGAAAAAGGTTATTTTGAGAAATGTACCTTTTGTGAAGGATGTTTTGACCATGAAAGATTTACTTATATCTTTAGGTTCAAAAGTTGAGCTAATAAAAGAAAAAAAAATTATTAAAATAACAAATAACAAAAAACATAAATTGATTGTTCCATACAATTTGGTTTCTACTATGAGAGCGGGCGTTTTAACAATGGGACCTTTATTAGCCAGATATCCAAAAAGTAAAATTAGAGTCGCTTTAGGCGGAGGTTGTGCTTTAGGTATTAGAGACACTTCTTGGCATCTTTCAGGATTTAAAAGTCTTGGTGCAGATAATACTCTTAAAAGAGGTTATGTTAATATTTACTCAAAAAATGGTTTAAAAGGGAATGTTTTTAAATTTCCAAAAGTTACTGTTACGGGAAGTTCAAATTTGATTATGGCATCAGTGCTTATAAAAGGAGAACACATAATCAAAAATATTTCAATAGAACCTGAAGTAAAAGATTTGATTAAATTTTTAAATAATTCTGGGGCACAAATAAAGTTTATAGGAAAAAGATCTATAAAAATTCAAGGTGTTAAAGAATTTATAAATGGCGATCATACTATTATTGGTGATAGGATTGAAGCTTTTAGTTACTTATGTGTAGCTGCGATAACAAATGGAAGAATCAAAGTAAAAAAAATTGATCCCAAATACTTAAATGCAGAATTAAGAATATTAAAAAAAATCGGATACAAAATAGAAACAAATGCGAATTCAATAATGGTTTCACCAGGAAAAAAAACAAAACCTACATCAATTAAAACTGGTCCTTGGCCGCAATTTGCCACCGACAATATGCCAATCATTTTAGCAGTTTTAACAAAGGTGTCTGGAAAAAGTGTAATTGAAGAAAAAATTTTCTCCAATAGATTTATGGCAGTACCAGAATTAAAAAGAATGGGTGCAAAAATATCAATAAAAAAAAATAAGGCATTTATTATTGGACAAAAAAAATTAAATGCCGCAGATTGTATTTCATCAGATTTAAGAACTACATTTTCAATAATCTTAGGAGCAATATCGGCTGAGGGATCTTCTACAATATCTAGAATTTATCATGGTTTAAGAGGCTATGAAAACCTACAAATCAAGCTCAAAAAATTAGGTATTAAAATTAAATTAAAAAAATAATGTCCAAAAAATATTTAGCTAAAATTTTAGCAAGAGATTTGAATGGGTTAAATATGATTTCTTTATATTGTCACAAATCAATTTTAAAAATCTCAGATATTAAATTTCTAAAAAAAAATAAGATTTTTCTATTATCTTTAAAGAGAAACTCAATTAAAGCCAAAAATAAAAATAAAGTATTAAGCATATGTAAATTTGAATTTATTGATAAAGCTAGGTCAAAAAATATAAATCAATATTTATCAGAAAAAAATTTGTCACTTCTTGCTATTGATACTATTAAAACAAAAAATGGCTTCGAATTTAATTTGTTATTTTCTAATAATGCCTTTATAACTTTATCCTCAGAAATTATAGAAGTTACACTTGAAGACTTAAAGGAAATTAAAAATGACTTATAGATTAGATGCCAATAGTAAAAATTTTCAAAAAGATCTAATAAAAAAAGTAAATAAAAGGTCAGTCTTTTCTTACAAGGATTATAATGTCGCAAAAAAAATTGTTTTTGATGTAAAAGAAAATGGGGATAAAGCAGTACTTAAGTATGAAAAAAAATTTAATAAAAATGATAAGCTTAAAACAAACTATAAAAATACAATTAAAAATATCAAAAAATTAAATTCTAAAGTAAAAAAATCTATAGATTTTGCATTCCAAAGAATTTTATCATTTCATAAAAACCAAAAGTCAAAAGATATTAAATTTTCAGATAGATTAAATAACAAAATTGATTACAAGTACAAACCATTGAATTCAGTTGGGATTTATATACCTGGTGGAAATGCAAGTTTTCCATCTACTGTTTTAATGAATGCAATTCCTGCCATGCTGGCAGGTGTCAAGAGAATTGTTATTGTAAATCCTGTAAGAAACAAAGATCAAAGTGCTGCTGTTTTATACGCAGCTAAAAAATGTGGTGTAAAAGAAATTTATAGGGTGGGTGGTGCACAAGCAATAGCTGCCCTAGCTTATGGAACAAAAACAATCAAACGAGTAGATAAAATAGTCGGACCTGGAAATATTTACGTTGCAGCAGCAAAAAAAATAGTTTTTGGTGAAGTGGGTATTGATATGATCGCCGGCCCATCAGAAATAACAGTCGTTGCGGACAAAAGTTCAAATGCAAAGTGGGTTGCAGCAGATTTAATTGGTCAAGCAGAACACGATATTAATGCTCAATGTATACTTATCTCAAAGAATAAAAAATTGATTGACAAAGTTCAAAAAGAATTAGAAATACAGTTAAAAAATTTACCACGTAAAAAAATTGCATTAGGAAGCTTAAAAAAAAATGGTTTATTTATTTTCGCAAATTCGGATAAAAAAATTTCTGATATTATAAACATTATAGCACCAGAACATTTAGAGCTTAGTGTTGATAAATATCAATCTATTTTAAAAAATGTAAAAAATGCGGGGTCGATTTGCACAGGAAAATATTCAGCAATGGCGGTAACTGATTATTGTGCGGGCAGTAACCACACTTTACCAACTCACTCCTCCGCAAAATTTTTCAGCGGACTCTCTGTTTTTGATTTTTTTAAAAGAATTTCTTACATAAATATATCAAAAAAGGGTATTGAAACTATTGGTGAAAAAGTTATAAATCTTGCAACTTATGAAGGTTTAGATGGACATGCTAGATCAGTTAAATTGAGAATGGGAGAATAAAATTTGTCAAAGCAAGACTCTTTAGAATTTAAAGGAAAAGTTATTGATCTTTTACCTAATGCAATGTTTAGAGTAAAGCTGGAAAACAATCATATTGTAACTGCACATACTGCAGGAAAGCTAAGAAAAAATAGAATTAGGGTTTTGCAAGGAGATAACGTTACAGTAGAGGTTACCCCCTATGATTTAACAAAAGGGCGTATCATATTTAGATTTTAATGGCCTTGTAGCTCAGTAGTAGAGCAGTACCCTGAAAAGGTATGTGTCGTAAGTGCGATTCTTACCAAGGCCACCACCAAAGTGACATTAAGTCAATTTAAATTGCTTGCATTAAATTTAGAAATCTAATAACAACCCGTTAAAGCTTAATAAGCTTAAGTATAATAACTAACGAAAGAGTAAAATGAGTCTAAAAGGCAAAGTAAAATGGTTCAATGGAAAAAAGGGTTACGGTTTCATTGAGCGTGAAGATAAAGAAAAAGATGTATTCGTACATGCTTCAGCTGTAAGAGAAGCAGGTTTAAGGTTCTTAAACGAAGGTGACGAGCTTACATTTGAAGTTGAAGACGGAGAAAAAGGTCCTGCCGCAGTAAAACTGCAAAAAACCTCTTAATTCTAATTCATCAAAATAATTGTATAGGGATAAGCAAGCTTAAAAGCTTATATTGTTCCTATACAATCAAATGTTGATTTTTTTGATTAAACTGTTAATTAAATCTCAATGATTAAGATTATTAAAAATTTAGCATTATCTCACAGACACCATTTTCATGCTGGCTGCACGCTAGCTATTTAATCATTATATAAATTTAAAAATATCCACAATTAGTATAAAACAAAGATAGGAGCACGGGTAGCTCAGTTGGTTAGAGCAGCGGTTTGTGGAACCGAAGGTCGACAGTTCGAATCTGTCCCCGTGTACCAAAAAATGGAAAAACAAAAAAAAATAAAACCTATAAAGGAATTACCTTCAGGTTTTGAAGACAGAAAAGAAAAAGAGCTTTTAATCAGAGATTTCATAATTTCAAAGATTAAAGAGGTAATGGTTAAGTATGGCTTTCAATATCTTGAAACCCCAAGTTTTGAATTTACTGAAAGTATAGGTAAATTTTTACCTGATAAAGAAAGGCCTGGAGAAGGTGTATTTTCTTTTAAAGACGAAAATAGGTGGTTATCTTTACGTTATGATTTAACAGCACCCTTGGCGAGATATGTTGCAAAAAATTTTAATGAAATACCAAAACCGTTTAAACGCTATCAATTAGGAACTGTTTGGAGGAATGAAAAGCCAGGACCAGGAAGATATAGAGAGTTTCTTCAGTTCGATGCTGATTATGTTGGCACAAAAAATTTACAGGCAGATGCAGAACTATGTGTAATGATATCAGAAATCTTAGAAAATTGCGGCTTAACTCAAAATGATTATACAATTAAAATATCATCTAGGAAAATTACAGATGAATTATTTAAAAAACTAAAAATTCAGTCTCAGGAAAAAATTTCTATAATTCTTCGAGCTTTAGATAAAATAGATAGACTAGGGTGGACAGAGGCAAAAAAATTACTGGGCGAAGGCAGAAAAGATAAATCAGGAGATTATACAAAAGGGGCAGAATTAGACGTTAAACAAATAAAAGCTATAGAAAGCTCTTTGAATGTTAACTCACCTCAGAGTGAGGATTTAAAACAAATAATAAAAATCTTTAAAGATTATAAATTTGATAACTATAAGTTTGATCCTTCGGTAATAAGAGGTTTAGAGTACTACACAGGCCCAATATTTGAAGTTAATCTAAATTTCAGTGTAAAAAATTTAAAGGGACAAGTTATTCAATTTGGATCAATAGGTGGTGGAGGGAGATACGATAATTTAGTAAGCAATTTTGGTAATCTTGATTATCCAGCAACTGGCATATCAGTAGGTATAGATAGACTTGTGTTTGCACTGATGCAAAAAAAAGAATTTGATTTAAAAGTTACGCGCCCTGTAATGATTAGTATCTTTGATCAAAATAATATGAAAAAATACATAGAAATACTTAAGAAACTAAGATCAGAAAATATCAGTTCAGAGATTTATCCTGGTGAGGGTAAAATAAAAAAACAAATGGAATACGCTAATAGAATTAGTTCTCCATGTGTAATTTTTGCCGGCGAAGAAGAAATTAAAAACTCAGAAGTCAAAATAAAAGATCTTAGAACTGGAAAAGAAACTAATATTAAAAATGAGAAAATGGTAAATGAAATCAAAAAAATTATCTGAAAATATATTAAGATTAATAAAATCAGAAGGTTTTAAGTATATTAATTTAGATACTGTAATAGAAACTAACCATATTGTTGAAAGATCTGGTGAGTCATTTAGACGTTTCATTTTCTCTTTTAATGATCAGAAAGGTAATGAAATTTGTCTTAGACCAGACTTAACAATTGCATCATGTCTAAAATATTTAAATGAGAAAAATAAAGCATCCAAAAAAGTATTCTACAGTGGACAAGCTTATAGAAAAACTCAAAGATTATCAGATAATATAATAAGAAATCAAATTGGTTTTGAAATTATCGGCTCTAAGAAGGAAAAAGATGATGATAAAAAAATTATTAACACAGCAGTTAAATCATTATCAAAAGTAAAATTTTCATCGGGTGTTTTAACTATCGGAAATATCGAAATATTTAAACTTCTATTGAATAAATTGGATATTCCTAAAAGATGGAGATTGAGACTACAAAGACATTTTTGGAGAGAAAAATATTTTAACGATTTGTTAAAAAGACTAGAAACTAATTCTGATGTAGATCCAACAATTGTTGAAATAGATAAAAAAAAATATGAAGTAATGCTTAAACAAAAACAATCAAAAATTATTGCTGGAAGGTCACTAAATGAGATTCTAAACAGATTTAATAATAAGATAAATGATCCAAGAAGGCCCCAAAAAGGCAAAAATGTCGTAAAAATAATAAAAGAGTTTCTTAAAATAGATTGTCCAATCAGTGAAGCATTTAACAAATTAAATCTTTTTTTTAAAAAATATAAAATTAATTTAAGAGTAGAAAAAAAATATTTCCCAATCTCTAAAAATAAATTTTCAAGATTAAATGTAAAATATTCAGCTTCTTTTGGCAGACAATTAGAATATTACACAGGTTTAGTCTTCAAAATTGATATTAAAATTAAATCAAATAAAATTAACATTATTAATGGTGGACGATACGATAATCTTATTGGTGATCTTGGATCAAATAAAAAAATACCAGCAGTTGGAGCAGCTATAAATTTAAATGATTAATATTGGAATTCCCAGTAAAGGTAGATTAAGAAAAGATATATTAAAAATTTTTTCTAAAAATAATTTAAAACTTAAATCTGAAAGAGGAGAGAGAGACTTATTAGGATCTTTAAAAGGATATAAAAATATAAATATTACTTACTTACATGCGAGAGAAATTGTTGAAAGATTAGGAGATGGAACTTTGGATATTGGTTTTTCAGGGTTTGATTTATTAAAAGAAAGTACAATTAATGTACAAAAAAAAATAATAGTGAAAAAAAAATATACTTTTGGTAAAGCCAATTTAGTAATTGCTATTCCTGATGATTGGATTGATGTTCAAACAATAGCTGACTTGGAAGAAATTGCATTTGAGTTTAAAGAAAAAAAAAAAACTAGATTAAGAGTAGCTACAAAGTATCCAAATTTAACAACAAATTTTATGTTTGAAAGAGGTGTTACACAATTTAAAATTGTAAAGAGTCTTGGTGCAACAGAAATATATCCATTCACAAGTTCTTCAGAAATTATAACAGATATCACCTCTACAGGTGAAACTTTAAGAGCTAATAATTTAAGAATATTGAAAGACGGAGTAATACTTAAATCTCAAGCATGTTTAATGATTTCCCAAAAAAGCCAAAAAAAGAAAGGTGTTTTTAATATTATAAATAAACTTAATAAAATTGTATAGTATGGGCATGGATTCGTTACTTACAATTTTAATTATTATCTTGCTTCTTGCTAATTTTTTAGCAATTTTATTTCTCATCAAGCGTAAATACCCTTATCTTGTTAATAATGAGCAAATTTTTAAAGATGAATTAAGTTCTTTAAAAAATACATTTAGCCAATCTTTTGGGTCAATGAGTAAAGAAATAGCAAAAGATATGACAGGAGCTCTTACAAAAGTTGATGAAAAAGTATCAGTTTTTAATCAACAAGTAAGCGAATTAAATAAAAGCCAAGATAACTTTAGTAGAATTTTAAGTGGGGTAAAATCATACGGAACTCTTGCGGAATTTGGATTAGGTGCACTCCTAAAAGATTTGTTACCAGCATCTCAATATGTCGCGAATGCTAAAATGAAAGAGGACACCTCAGAAACAGTAGAGTTCGCTATTAAGCTTCAAGATGTAATGTTGCCAATTGATAGTCACTGGCCTGTTGAAAAATATAAAGCAATTGATGATGCATATAATGCTAATGACAAAGATGCACAAGCAGAGGCAAGAAAAGATTTAGCATCAGCGTTTAGATTGAAAGCTAAAAATGTTAACGCAAAATATATAGCACCCCCGAAAAGTACAGATTTTGCAATAGTTTATGTTCCAACTGAGGGTTTATTCTCAGAACTCTCTAGTTACAGAGATCCTAAAACTAAAGAGCTGCTTTTGCAGGAATTAAGAACCAAATATAAGGTTACAATTTCTGGCCCTAACACTTTGTCTGCTTTATTACAATCCTATTATTTAGGATTTCAAACACTAAAAGTTCAAAAACATGCTACACAAATTTATAATGATTTAAGAAATATAAGTTCTAGATTTGAAAAACATTTTGATGGAATAAAAGAACTTAGAAAAAAACTGGAGCAAGCTATGCAAGCCACCGATAGTTTTGGAAGAGATGCAAGATCTATAATGAATACCTTAGGAAATATCAAAGATCCCGAACAAGTTGAAATAGCGTCAAAAAATGAGAATGTTGAAAAATTAAATATACCAACTTCAAAACAAGCTAAAAACTAATTTAAATTATTTTAAATAGCTCTATAAATGACTTGATGAAGTGGAACACCAAATTTTCTTATCCAAAATCAACAAGATCTTTGATAAATGGTTCAAGACATTACTCTCTAGATGGATCAAGTTTACCCTCTGTGACAACAATTTTGTCAGCTACTAAAAGCGAAGAAGACAAAGCTGCAATTCTTGCTTGGAAACAAAGAGTAGGGACTGTTGAAGCGGAAAGAATTAAGAAAGAGGCCTCAGCAAGAGGAAGTTCTATGCATTCTTATATAGAACAGTTTTTATACGGAAAACTAAATCAAGAACTATTAGAGGACAACAATAAGTCAAAAAAAATGGCAGAAGAAATTATTGATAATGGTTTGAAAAATAAATTGTTAGAGATATGGGGATCCGAAGCTACAATATATTATCCTGGCAAATATGCAGGTACTGCAGATTGTATAGGAGTTTATGAAGGCAAAGAATCAATTTTAGATTTTAAACAAAGTAATAAACCAAAAAAAGTGGAATATATAGAAGATTATTTTTTACAAATTGGAGCTTATTCTTTAGCTCACAATACTGTTTATAATTCTAATATTACCCAAGGCGTAATTTTATTGTGTACTGTAGATAGATTGTTTCAGGATTTTAAAATTGAAGGTAATGAACTAATAAATTTTCAGAATAAATTTCTTGAGAGAGTTGAAAAATTTTATCACTTAATAAATAAATAATTATTTGACTTTATTCAAAATTAATATACTACGGACTTACTTGCTACTTGTTTAGATGCGAGCCTTCATACTTTTCGATTAGCATTAATTAATAATTTATGAACATAGTAATTTGGGACATAGAATCCTCAAGCTCTAGTACAGACTTTGGAAGTATTATTGAAATAGGTGGAATTTTAGTAGATCAAAACTTAGTAGAAAAAGAAAGATTTAATTTAAGGTGTAGACTTCCAGAAGGAGAAATTCCTCAATGTATGGCTCTTCTTGTTAACAAAACTGATGTTAACATGCTAACAAAAGCAAATCTAAGTCATTATCAAATGTTATCTCAAGTTGAGATGATTTTTAAAAAATGGAGCCCAGCTATATTCTTAGGGTGGTCTAATATAGGTTTTGATGACGAAATGATAAGAAAAGAGTTTTTTAAAGGATTAAGATATCCATACATCACAAATTCATCTCCTAACAAAAGACATGATGGGCTAAACATTGCTCGCGGTGCTTTTGCTTTAGATAATAAGATATTAAAAACTGAGACTAACGAAAAAGGTAATGCTGTAATGAAGCTAGAGTCTTTAGCCAGAATGAACGGTTTTGAGACTAAAGGAGCTCATAGTGCCTTATTTGATGCAGAACTAACTCATAAAGTTTTAGGTCTGATAAAAAATAAACAACAAGATACATGGGACAATTTTTTAAAGACTTCAAATAAGTTAGATACAGAAACAATAATAAAAAAAGAAAAGATTATTACTCTTAATGAGTACTTTTACGGAAAATCGAGATTATACCTATGTGCACCTCTTCATCCAAAATTCTGTATCCACCCAATATATCAATGGGGCCAGGCTGTTGATTTGAGAGTTGACGTTGAACCTCTCCTAAAAATGTCTATCAGTGAACTAAAATCTCAGATGAAAAAAACACCAAAATTTTTAAGGACTATTAGATCAAATAAAGCGCCAATAATAATAGGTAAAGAGTATGGCATGAAAGCCGAACCTTATAGCGCTATGAACGTCTCTTTAATAAACAAAAGAGCAGAATTAGTAAACACAAATGAAAAATTTTCTGAGAATATCTTAACTGCATTAAGAGAAATTGCTGAGGAAAAAGAGCAATCAAAATCTCAAGAAGATATAGAGCCAGAGGAAAGTATTTATGTAAAATTTACACCCAATAAAGATACTAATTTATTTCAAAAATGGCATGAAGCACCATGGAATGATAAGTTAAAATTGCTAGATAAATTCGAAGATCAAAGAATGGTAGAATTTGGAAAAAAAATAATATTTCAAGAAGCACCCCATGTTTTACCAGAGTCTATGTTGAAGAAAATCAAGATGGAAATTGCCAAAAGAATTTTAAGTGAAAAAAAGGAAAAATGGTGGACTTGTAAAGAATTTTACCATGAATGCGATAATCTTAGAGATAAATTTACTAATGAAGGCAATGAGCTAAGTTTAAAGTTTCTCGATCAATTAAATAATTACGTAATGTCAATTGAAAAAAAATATAAAAATATTTGATGTGGATAAAACTATTTAAATTATTTAAGAACTTGAATATAAAAAAAAATTTTATATAAGAAATATATGGCAACAGTAAACCTTACAGATGAAAATTTTGAATCAGAAGTTATCAAGTCTGGAAAACCAGTGGTTGTTGATTTTTGGGCAGAATGGTGCGGGCCATGTAAGCAGATTGGACCCATACTAGAGGAGATTTCTGATGAAATCTCAGAAGTGGTAATTGCTAAACACAATATTGATAATGAACCCAATACCCCTACTAAGTATGGAGTAAGAGGAATTCCTACTATGTTACTATTTTCTGGTGGCGAACTCAAAGCGACTAAAGTTGGAGCAACTACAAAATCTAATATTGTATCTTGGATTAAAGAAAATATTTAATTAAGATTTAAAACTTCACCAGCCAAATAAAGGCTTCCAGCGCATAAAAAAATACAATTTTTATCTTTATTATTCAACATTAAAGATTCTTCAATACTTTTTGCAGTATGAATATTTTTTTTACCAAGCTTCTTTTTAAATTCTTCTTTAGAAATCGAACCTTCTTGATTAGGAATATCTACTAAAGTTATTGAGTTTACGGAATTCTCAAATTGATCAACAAACTCTTTATGGGGTTTGTCATTCATCATCCCACAAATAAGATGCACTTTTTCGTTTTGTTGTTTAACCCATTTAGAAATTGAAATTGCTGAATTCATATTATGCCCCCCATCTATTATGAGCCTATTTTCACCTATTAAATTTTTTAATTTACCAGATTTTATTTCTTGTAAACGTCCTTTTAATTTCATTTTTTTCATACTATTTTTGATATTAGCATCAGATATATTAAATATTTTTCTACTAGCCGCAATTGAAGTGCTGATATTATAAATTTGGTGATCTCCGATCAAATTAGGCTGAGGTAGCATCATTTCTCCTAATTCATCTTGATAATGAATAAAATTGTTTTCAGATTTTGCTACGTTAAAGTTATCCCCAAAGAAATATTTTTTAGATTTATTTTCTATTAAAGATTTTTTAATTTTTGTTTTTATTTCTGAGTTCATTTGATTGTTAATGAATATGCTGGATGTTGGTAATGAGCTAGTTTTTTCATAAATTACACCATCTATCGATTTATTATCCAACCAATTTAGATGATCTAAGTGAATCACTCCTAAAAGGGTAAGCAAATTTTTCTTAAATACATTAGTACTATCAAATCTATGAAATAGACCAGCTTCTATAATATTTACATTATCTTTGAAGCTTTCAGCATATTTTATAAATGCGCATGTTAATATTTCAAAAACTGTTGCATTATCATTACCTAATATTCTATCAACATCTTCTAATAAAATAGCAAGATTATTTTCATCTATTTCTTCGTTATTAAAAACAAATCTTTCTGTGTAGGATTGTAAATGAGGAGATGTATATAAATTGCATTTATAGCCAGATTCTTTTAAAATAATTCCTAGAGCTGTAGCCATAGAGGCTTTCGCATTCGTTCCAACTACAGTTACAACATTTTCTATTTTGTTTTGTGGATTACCCAGTTTGCTTAATAAATTAAAGGTTCTGTCTAAAGATAGATCAATCTTCTTACTATGACGCTTCTCTATTTTCGATATTATTTTCTGAAGTTTTGTCACCATCTTCTATTTTTACCTCAGATTGCTTCTTTAGCAAGATAGATAAAAGAATACCAATTTTTTCTGGCAAGTCTTTTCTTTGAATTATTGTGTCTACAAAACCACAATTTAGGACGTGTTCTGATTTTTGAAAATTTTCTGGCAATTCTTCTTTAACTGTTCCCTCAATTACACGTCTTCCAGCGAAAGCAATTAAAGCACCTGGCTCAGCAATTTGGATATCACCGAGCATCGCATATGAAGCTGTGATACCCCCTGCGACTGGATCAGCAAATAATACAATATAGGGAATTTTGTTTTTTTTAAGTTCATTAATAGCTAGCGTTGTCCTAGTCATTTGGTTTAACGAAATAATAGATTCTTGCATTTTCATTCCACCACCTGTTGCAACAACCAACAGAGGTTGTTTATTTGAAATAGAATTTTGAGCAGCAAACAAAAAAGCCTCTCCCTCTGCTGCTCCAATACTACCTCCCATATAATTAAAATCTGAAGCAACAGCTGTTAATTTTATATTTTTTATTAAACCATCAGCTACAACCATACTGCAATTTAAACCTGTTTTTTTTCTTGCAACTCTTAGCCTCTCTTTATACGATTTTGAGTCAGTAAAATTTAAAGGATCATCTGGTGGCATTGGTGTTTTAAGCACTTGGTAATTATCTTTTCCAAATAACAAATCAAATCTTTGCTTAGGATTAATTCGATGATGTTTACTACATTCGGGACAAACCCATAAATTATTTTCCAAATCTTTTTTTAAAATCGGACCTTTGCAACAAGATGTCCAATCACTCTCTTCTATATCCTTACGGGATGGTCTTTTTTTGAGTAATTTTTTTATTTTTTGACCAAAATCTAGTGTTTTTTTTAACCAATTCATAAAATTTTATTTTTAAGTTTTTTTACCATATTGCTAACCTTTGTGACAGGATTTTGTCTCTTATTCAAACTACTAGTTATTTCTTTACAAATAACACTACCTACAACTAGTCCATCAGCAGATTTTAGGCTTGAAATTGTTTTCTCAGTTATACCAAAACCAATTACACAATTCTTTCTTGGATTGATTCTTTTTATTTTCTTATAATTATATATAATTTTTTTAGGTGAAACTTTAAGTTTACCACCTGTTGTTGACAGCATTGAAATATAATAAATCATATTGTGAGAGTCTTTTACAATTGAATTTAATCTTCTTTTTGATGTGGTAGGTGATATAAGTTGAACAAAACAAATAGCCTTTTTTCTACATTTGCTTGCAAACTTTTTATTTTCTGGCCAAGGTAAATCAACAATTATTAAACCATCTATCTTATTTTTTTTACAATCGTTTAAAAACTTATTTTGCCCGTACTGCAATATTATATTAAAGTATCCCATTAAAATAACCGGCTTTGAAAATTTACTAGATTTAAAATCTTTAACAATTTTAAAAACATCTTGAATCTTGGTGCCATTCTTTATTGCTCTATAAGAACTTGTTTGTATCTGACCGCCATCTGCAATTGGAGTGTTATGTGGAAATCCAAGTTCACAAATATCAGCGTACTTAGATATAGACTTTAAAATTTTTAAAGAATTTTTTTTTGAGTTATCTCCAGCAACTGTATATGTAAGCAATGCGGGTCTACCCTCCTTTTTTGCTAAACTAAAAGCTTTTGAAATAGAGTTCATCAGAGCTTTATGCCTAATTTCTTTTTTAAAATTTTTCTATCTTTTTGTGCGTCACCGCAACTATTAACAATAACTATTGTATCCTTAGAAAGCTTTTTGGACTCTGAAATCGCAACTGAAAAAGCATGACTTGGCTCTAAAGAGGGTCTTATACTTTCATATTTGGTAACAATTTTAAAAGCTTTAAGAGCATCTTCATCACTTGCTGCAGTATATCTTGCTCTTTTAGAATCTTTCAAAAAACAATGAAGAGGTGAAACTCCTGGATAATCTAGACCAGCTGAAATTGACTCTGTTTCCTCAATTTGACCTTCTAAATTTTGATTAACATATTGAGCTGCCCCGTGTAATATACCTATTTTAGATCCATAAGTTAATGGTGCTGCATGTTTTTTACTTTTAGATGGTCCGCCTGCTTCAACTCCGATAAATTCAACCTGTTTTTTATCATAATCCATAAATTCGTTCCAAAATCCAAAACTTGAACTTCCCCCACCAACACAATTATAAAGTTTCAATCTTCTTGGTATTTTTCCAAATTCATCAAGTATTTGAATTTTTAATTCTCTTGAAATTTGACTTGTTGACCAGCCACAAATTTTAACAAATATATTGGGCCCAACTGTTGAGCCCACACACATTGCTGTTGTATCACAATTAGCAACCCAAAATCTCATACATTCAGAGACAGCATCCACCAAGGTTTGACTACCTGAATAAACTGGCACAATTTCAGCGCCATTACTTTTAATAGCTTTAACGTTTGGTTGTTGTCTTTTAATATCTTTTGCACCCATAAAAATTTTACACTTAAGGCCAAATTTTTTTGCAGCCATACTTAACATTTTTCCTGCATAACCAGCTCCTGTATCCCCACAAATAATTCTTTTACCTGATTTTTTGGCTAACAGACAATGAACTGTAGCATTATAAATTTTATGAGCGCCCCCATTAGCATCAGATACCACTTTGGACCATATTTCAGCTCCACCTACATGTTCTGTCAGATTACTTAATTTTATAAATCTAGTAGGAGCTCCTACCCAATTCTTAAAATAATTATCTCTTTCATTTAAAAACTTCTTATCCTTTTTGAGTTTATTAAATAATAATTCTAAATCATTAATTGGTTTTTTTAGGGTTTCTGGAACAAAATTTCCCCCAAATTTACCTCCCCAAAATCCAAATTTATCATGTTGATCTATAACAGAAATTTTTTTTTTTAATTTCATACTTTGTTAACCTCAATTAAAAATTGGTCAATTTTTTTTAGACTTTTTTTTCCAGTAGAATCTTCTAAAGCTCCACTTACATCAATAATATATTCTTTGCTTTTAAATTTTAATATATCATTAATTTTAAGATTCCCCGCAACCATTTTTTTAAAATTATTAGGCATGCCATTCAATAAGTTATGATCAAAACCTAAAGATTTTTCGTAACCTTTGGAGTCAAATAATATTATATCAGAGAATGGCAAAAAATCTTTATAATTTTTTAAATCAGATTTATTTTCAATGGTTATAGCCGATATAATTTTTTTGTTATATTTTTTTTTAATTTGGTTAATCTCCTCTGGTGTACAATCATATATTTGATAGTAGTCAAATTTTAAATATTGTATTTTTTTTAATATTTCATCTGTGGGCTTAACCAATACTGCAACAAATTTAGATTCTTTTTTATCAATATTTATCAAATTTTTAAGTTTATCAATTTCTACAAAACGTTTTGATTTGGGGTAGTTAACAATAAAACCAATAAATTTTGGAGGAAACTTGTGATTGATAATAAAATTTAATATTTTATCTTCAGATACACCACAGATTTTACATTCTAGTGTCATTGACCTAGATGATCACTTAATTTTTTAAAGTTTTTTTTAATATTTCCTTTAGTTATATCCCTACCTATTACTAACCAGTCACTTCCTTGTTTAAGTGCATCTTTAGGAGACATTACTCTTTTTTGATCACTTACTTTTGAAGAAATTTTTATACCAGGTGTTATAATCTCTTTGTAAAAATATTTTTTTACAAATTTTACTTCATGAGGGCTACAAACAATTGCATCAAGATTAGCTTTACTAGCAAGCTTAGCTTGAAGACTAACAATATCTTTTAAAGGTCTGTTATGACCTATATCTTTTAAGTCTTTGTTATCTAAAGAAGTTAAAGTTGTAACTCCAACTATTTTAATTTTTCCTGAAACTTTCTTTACGTCTTTTAAGGCCCTTAAACCTGCAGAAATATGAACTGTTAAATAATTTATTTCTAAATCTCTCAAAGCAATTAAAGTCGATTGCATAGTATTAGGTATATCGTGAAGTTTAAGATCAATAAAAATAATTTTTTTTTTTAGTTTTGATATAAATTTTCTCCCATTTTTTGAATTTAGAAACTCTAGACCAAATTTATAACCAATTTTGAAATTATTTAATTCACTTTGATTAATTATTGAATTTGCTTTTTTCATACTTTTTGTATCAATTGCTAAAAATATTTTATTCTTCATTGATTTTTTTAAATAGTTCTTTGCTCATTTTAAAATTTATATTTTTCTTTTCTGGTGTATAAACTCTTTCGCCGGTTTTTGGATTCCTTGAATTTCTTTCTTTTTGGGTTTTTTGGTAAAATATACCCCATCCTCTTAACTCAACTCTCTCATTATTTTTTAATGCAATTTTTACTTCATCTAAAAATATATTAAAAACTTTTAACAAATCTTTTTTAAGTAAATTTGGATAAATTAACTTTAATTGTTTAATTAAATCTGATTTTGATACTGACAATTTAGTTTGTAAATACTATTTTTTTTCTTTTTTACCAGTCAACTTATCAGACAAGGAAGAAAAAGGTAAGTTTTTTCCTGATAATGGAGAGCTAAATTTAGATACTGCTTCTTTATTTTGCAATTCCTCTAAAAGTTTAATACTTAATGAAACTTTCCTTTTCTCGAAATTTAGCTCAGAAATTGCTGCGTCAATCCTTTCTCCACCAACAAATCTTGAAGGTCTCGCATCAGAAGATGCTACAGCTATTTGGGATTTTTTGATAATAAGACTTATATCGCTTCCCTCAGGTTTAACCATTAAACCCTTATTATCCGAGGAAATTACTTTTACCGTAACAGTGTCGTTAACTTTTTTATCTTTAAAGTAGTCGAATGGATCTTTTTGTATCTGCTTCAGGCCAACTCGAACTTTTTGAGTATCTTTTTTTATTTCAAGAACCTTTACTTTCATCTTATCATTTAATTTATAATTTTTAGCTAATTCTTCTGGAACTCCTGTATAACTAAGATCATTAAAATGAAGAAATGCATCAATTTCATAATCATCTAATTTTAAATAAATAGCATACTCATTCATACTACTTATTGTTCCAGTGATCTCTGTACCCACTGGATTATTTTTTTCTATTCGATCAAAAGGGTTTTCTGTTGTCAATCTGTAAGAGATCGCTATCCTTCTTTTTTCTTTATCGATTTCAGTTATCACACAATTAATTTTATCACCAACTTTGAAATATTTTTTTGGAGAAACATTTTTCCTTGACCAACTAATCTCACTTGAGTGAAGTAAAGTTGTAAGCCCTGGTTCTAATTCAGCAAATACACCAAAGTCCATAATTTTGATTACTTTTACCTCATATTTTTTATTTAATTCATAATTTGAAATTCTTTCAAAAGGATCTGGAGAAAGTTGTTTAATACTGCATCCAATTTGTAATTTTTCTTTATCAACCGAAATTACTAAAAGGTCATGCTTATCACCAATGTTAAATACTTCCTCAGGATGATTTATCCTAGAATAACTAATCTCTTGTAAATGAACGAGGCAATCTAGTTCATTGTTCGCATTGAAAAAACAACCAAACGAACTGTAACCTTTTACGACTGCATTTTTAATTATGTCACCTTCTTTATATTTTGCAATAATCTTTGCTTTATCCTCTTTTTTACCTGAAGAAATAATTTGCCTTCTAGATACACAGGCATTCCCCCTTAATTTATCCATTTTAATTAGTGCAAATTTTTGCGGTTCATTCATTAAGTGCGAAATATCTTTAACTGGAATATCAGAAATTTGTGAACCTGGACAAAACATAAGTGAACCGGTATCAATATGTTCAACAATTACACCGCCCTTACACTTACTCGTTATTTTACCCATAATAGGTTCATTATCTTCAAAAGCTTTTACCAAAATATCCCACCCTTTTATTTTTTGGGCTTTGGTTGCTGAGACTACAACTTCACCATTTTTATCTTCTATTCTTTCCAACAATACTTGTATCTTTTCACCAATTTTTAATTTACTTTCTTGACCTATTGTTTTTAACTCATTTATATCAACTAAAGGTTCAGATTTAAGACCCTCTATAAATAAAAATACATATTTTTCACCAACTTTAGTCACAACTCCTTCGATAATTTTTCCCTCTATCAAATTTTTGGTTTTAGATATCTGATTATCTAGAAGTTTTTCGAATTCTTTAGAAGCAGCAGTGTTAGTTTCTTTATATATTTCCATATATTATTAAAAAAAAGCTTTTAGAGAAATTTATTAAATTAATCAAGAAACAAAAAAAAGTTAAATGGCTTAAAAATTCAGCTATTTTAAAGGTTATTTTTTGTTATCTTCATATCATGTAAATCTATAACCAATTTTTCTTAAAATACTTAGAAATGAGGGGAAAGAGCTCATATGTGAATCCATATCATGAATTGTCCAACTTCCACCTAATGTTAAGGCTGCTATCACAGAGGTCATAAAAATTCTATGATCTTTATTGTAGTTATTTATAAGAATTTTTTTGTTTATATGCAGTTTGGGATTTCCAAATATTTTTATTGAATCTTCACTAGATTTTACTTTTACTCCAATTTTTCTAAGTATCATTGTTGCCAACTTTAATCTTGGACTCTCTTTCTTATTTAATTCTTCAAGCTTTTTGAAATTAGATATTCCATCAGCTCTTGATGCCAACAAAAAAATTATCAAAAATTCATCTATTGCATTACTATTAAGTTCAACTGGACAATTTATTGATTTTAAATTTTTTTGACTTTTTACAAAAATATCAGCAACTGGTTCTCCACAAATATTTCTTTTGTTAATAAATTTTACTTTTGCCCCCATTCTGTTAACAATCTTAATGAATCCTGTTCTAGAGGAATTTATATTCACATTTTTTATTTTAAGCCTAGAATTTTTAGAAAGAAGAGTTAGTACTACAAAAAAAGCACTTGAGCTTATATCACCTGGAATAACGTATTCAAAAGATTTAAATTGTTTTTCACCTACCACTTCAATTTTATCTACTTTTTTTTTATTTATCACTTTTAGGGGCAAATTTAAATTTTTCAAAAATAATTCAGTATGATTTCTCGATTTTTTTGCAGTAACAATTGTTTTCCCGGGCGTATTTAAAGCCGCTAAAATAACTGAACTTTTACATTGAGCAGACCCTTTTGTTTCAAAATAATTAATTGGTTTTAAATACTCAGAACCTATAATTTTAAGAGGAAGATTTTTTATGTTTTTTGAAACAAATTTTGCACCAAATTTTTCTAATGGATCTACAATCCTTTGAAAATCTCGTCTTGAAAGACTTTCGTCTCCTACAATTTTTATTGCGTAAGGAGATTTGACCAATAGACCAAGCAAAAGTCTTGCGAAAGTTCCCGAGTTTCCCGCGTCTATGACTATATTTTTTTTATAATTAAAACCGTTTAATCCATTTCCATGAAGATAACAGATTTTTTTTTTAAAAAATATTTTAATACCTAACTTTCTTAGACCATTTATTGTACTTAAGATATCCTCTGACTTAGGCAAGTTATTTATTTTACATATTCCGTACGATTGCGAACCTATTAACAGCGACCTTATAGATAAACTTTTATCTCCATCAACGCTTATAACCTTATTAAAATCTTTTATTCTTTTTTTGATGACTATTTTAACCATTTAAAATTAATTAAATTTAAAAGAGTCGCCAAAATAAGCAGTTTTGGCATTTTGATTTTGTATCAGTTCAGTAGGGGTGCCTTTTGCAATTACTTTCCCTTCAGACAGTACCATTGCAACATCAACACAAGTCAACAAATCTCTGGCTTGATGGTCACATATACATATTGTAATCTGGTTTTCAAATTGTAGGTTGACTATTATTTGTTGCAACATTTTTATTGTCATAACGTCAAGTGCTGCAAAGCACTCATCAAGCAAAAGTAACTCTGGGTCACCTAACAAGGCCATTGCAATGACTAATTTTTTTTTTTGTCCTCCAGATAAAAATTTTGCTTTGATATCTCTAATTTGACTTAAGTCAAATTTTGATATTAAATAATTAATTCTTTCAGCTCTTTTTCTTTGATCATTTACAAGAATTTCTGCAACAGCCTTTAAATTTTCATATAATGTTAAATCATAAAAGTAGCCACCATATTGAGGAACATATCCAATTTTAAATTTTGATGTTCTCATAAATATTGGATACTCATTTACTTTTTCGTTCTTTATAATTATATCGCCCTTATTTGGCTTTATTAGACCAGTAACCAGATTAAAAATTGTTGATTTGCCAACTCCATTCGGCCCTAGCATTCCGAAAATTTCTCCTTGATTTATTTCGAAACTAATGTTTTCTAAAATCTGTCTGTTTTGAAAAGATAAACTTATATTCTGTAATTTTAATATAGGCTTTTTTTGTTTAAAGCTTTTAATACGAAACTTTTTAATTATTGCCATTATTTATTATACTCCTTACTAGAATATTATTGTTTGCGTCGTTCATTTGTATTTTTGTATTCTTATTTATTAAGTTTATAAATACTCTATCCGCAGTTAAATTTGATAAAGTACTCTTATATTCTACATTATCATACAATGATGCTGTTTGTTCATTAAAAGATAGATACATATTATCAGATTTAATCACATGATTAACATACAACAATTCTACTGAACCGCTAAAACTTGTATTATTATTATCATCATCATACTCTGCCTTTTTTGAGCTAATAAAGATCTTTTCTCCATTCAATAAATAAATTATAGCTGTTACTTTATCCATTAATATTAAATTTGATTTATCTGGACTAATAATACCATATTCAGATTTTATTTCGTATTTATTACCTTTATTATCCTCAGAATAATAAAACATTTCTTTAATTAAATCATCAGTGCCTTGTACAGTATTCACTTCTGTTTTTTCCTTATCGTTTTCTGTTATCTTCGTTTTAGAGCTACTAAAATAATATATATAGATAAAGATTATTATAAAAATTACTAAAAATATAAGAGAGATTTGAATATAAATTTTTTTATTCATTTATTGAATGTTATTTTCTAAAATATTATGAATATGAATTATACCAATGGTTCTATTTTTGCTTTTTCCTTGATGCACACACAAAGAAGTAATTCTTTTTGAGTTCATTAATGAGAGGGCTTTTGCAGCTAAAACTTCTTTATCTATAGATATGGGGTTTTTTGTCATGACGTTTTTAACTTTAAGATTATCCAAATTTCCTTTTTTTTCACTTACCCTTCTAATTTGACCATCTGTTATAATACCATTTGTCTTTTTAGCATTATTTTGAACAACCAATACACCCAGTTTTTTTTTAGTAATAATCTTTAAAGCAGTTTGCATTTTAATATTTTCATTTATAAATGGAATTTTTTTGCCTTTAAGCATCAAATCATCCACCGTTTTAAGTTTAGCACCTATGCTTCCAGAAGGATGGAATTTTTTAAATTCTTTTTCTCCAAATTTTTTTTGTTTCATTGTTGAGATAGCTATGGCATCTCCAATAGCAAGCTGCATTATGGTTGAAGAAGTTGGCACTATATTACCAGGCCCAGCCTCCTTAACTTCTGGTAATAAAATCTTAATGTCTGAGTTTTTGTAAAGTAATGAATTTTTTTTTGAGACTACACCTATTAATATAATATTTTTATTTCTATTAGCGTGCTGTATTATATTTTTTAATTCCACAGACTCTCCACTATTGCTAATTAGTATTAGAACATCATTAGAGCTTATTTGACCTAAGTCACCATGGGAACATGAGCTAGCATCAACAAAAAAAGAAGGAGTTCCAACGGATGAAAGTGTAGAGGATATTTTTTTTGCTATTATTCCTGATTTTCCAACACCTGATAATATTATTTTACCCTTTTTACAATTAGTTATAGCCTCTATTACCTTATAAAAATTTTTACCAATTGATCGCCTTAATTTTTGCAAAGATTTTATTTCATATAAAATAACTTCTTGAGCAATTTTCTTAAATTTATTACTTTGCATTAGTGTGACCAGATATCATCAGGAAAACATTCCAAATCTAAATTTACTCTAGTGTTTAAATATTTTAAACAATCTTTATAAAGATTTATACGATTTTCTCTAATAAGCATTCTATTTAGAGCATCATTTATTTTATGTAAATATACAACATCATTTGCACAATATTTAATTTGAGCAGATGATAACTCACCTCCAAAATCTGAACTTTGATACTGCTTGCTAATGTCCAAACCAATAAATTCTTTAACTAAGTCTTTTAACCCATGTTTATCGGTATATTTCCTAATAAGTTTTGATTGAAGTTTGGTATCTTCAATATTATCAACATTAATTTTTAAATATTTTTTAATAAAAACCAAATCAGATCTAGCATAATGAAATATTTTGATTTTCGATTTATCTGATAAAATCTTTTTTAAATTTGGGGCATCATATTTAGACCTATCCAATTGAATTATATGGGCATCAGAGTTACCAGAGGAGATTTGAACAAGGCATAATTTATCTCTCATAAAATTTAGTCCCATAAATTCGCAATCTATAGCAATCTTATTGCCAAATTCTAAATCTTTTGGTAAATCATTTTTGTGAAGCTTTACATCCATAATAACATTTATAATTAGTTTATATATGAAACCAAAAAATTGTCTAATTTTTGGCGCCAGTGGTCAAATTGGTAGAAACTTAATTAGAGGGCTCACCAAGAAAAATCTAAAAGTTACTGCTGTCACAAGAAATTTACATCAAAAGGGCTATGTATTAAAAACACAAGGAAATCCAGGCTATCTAGATATTGTAGAAACAAGCATTTTTAATCTCGAAAAAATTGAGGAACTTATAAAGAAAGCAGATGTATGCATAAATTTAGTTGGTATTTTGTTTGAGAAAGGCCCAAACAATTTTAATAATATACATGAAAAGTTTCCAAATATCTTAGCTGAGATTTGTAAAAAATATAGAACAAGTAAATTTATTCATCTCTCTGCCTTAGGTATTGAAAATGCAGTAAATTCAAAATATGCATCGAGCAAATTAAAAGGTGAAATTGCAGTCAGGGAAAAATTTAAAGACGCAATTATTTTAAAACCATCTATCGTTTATTCTGTTGATGATAATTTTACAACCATGTTAATGGGTTTACTCAACTTGTCACCGATTTTCCCCTTATATTACGGGGGCAAAACTAAATTTATGCCTTTACATTGTATCGATTTATGTAATTTAATTTTAGACTTAATTGAAAACGATATCAATATTATCAAAGATAAAACAATAGAGGTGGTTGGACCTGAGGAATTAACTTTTAAACAAATTGTTGAAAAATTACTCAAATTGATTGAAAAAAAAAGATTATTTGTACCAGTACCAATATTCATTGCAAATGTGATGGCAACTTTTTTTCAGATTTTACCTAAACCACTGATCACGAAGGATCAAATAAAATTACTTTATTACCATAATGTCCCGTCAGGAAAATACAAAACTAACTTTGATATAGGCAAAAACTTTAAGCTAAATTTTGAGGAAGAGGTAGAAAAATATTGTTATACTTGGAAAGAAACGGGACAATATGCAAAAAAAAATATTGATTAAAAAATGATTGCTTGGTTTGTTTACATTATTGTATTTTTTATTTTACTATTTGTTTTGTATTTGGGATTGATTGGGGTTAAAATAGGCTTAAAGGCAAAAAATAATAATAAGTTAATAAAATTAAAACGTAATAACAAATCTTCAAAACATGTATCGATTGAAAAAAAAAATAAATAAATCTTTATAGAATTAATTAATCGATAAAAAGAGTTTAGTGCCGTGAAAAAATATTATTAAGCTGACTTAATTTTTTTTTGAATAAATTTTGGCACCTCACTATCTTTATCAACAATTTCTTCCTTTTTATTTTTTGGTTGAAATGCGTATAACAAGTGAAGCTTACAATAAGAAAAATCCTTTAATGAAGTCCTTCCACAAAAATAAAAATTTTCTTCGTTAGGGTGTCCTATGGGCCATTTGCAAGAATTTTCATCAAGTTCCTCAAGTTGCTTTGGATTTTCCGGCTCAAAATCTTTTTCAATAACTAAAGATTTGAATTTTCCTCTTCGTGCTTTTTTATTTAATTGCAAATTTTTTGTTTTATTTTTTGACTGGTTAGATGACCCTTTTTTTGTAAAAATTTTTCCTGATAAATTTAATCTGTGCGCTTTACCAATCACAGCGTTTCTGCTGACTCCACCTAATATTTCAGCGATCTGACTTGCTGTATTACCTCTACCCCAAAGTTCTTTTAACTTATTAACTTTTTCATCTGTCCAACTCATTAAACTATATTTTGTTATTTTATATTAGTTAGATACAATATATAGCTTAGGTAAATTTAATATTATAACAAGCATAATATTTTATTTTCTAAAAATTTTTTTAAATTATTAACAATTATATTTATGGTTGAATTAAATAGTAAATACAAAATTGGAAAAAGAAGATTTGGATTAATAAATTGGATAGGTTTTTATTCTTTATACAAAAAAGAAACTCTACGATTTTTAATTGTGTTTGGTCAAACAATTGCAGGACCTGTGTTAACAGGAATTCTATTTTTGATTGTAATATCTATTGCATGGGGTGATGATAGGGGGGTGGTTTTAGGCTTACCTTTTATAGAATTCTTAGCCCCTGGACTTATATCCATGCAAGTAATCCAACAAGCTTTCTCACACTCCTCATCGTCTATACTAATGGGTAAAGTTATGGGAAATATTGTTGATTTAATTGGAAGTCCATTGTCTGCTGCAGAAGTTACCTTGGCTATTGTTTTGGCATCAGTTACAAGATCATTTATTATTTGTATAGCATCAATAATTTGCTTCAACTTATTGGTAGATGTAAAAGTATTAAATTATTATTATTTTTTTGCCTTCTTAATATTTTCATCTTTTTTTATGGGCTCATTAGGTTTCATAGCTGGTATCTGGGCAGAAAAATTTGATAATATGGCGACAGTTACTAATTTTATTATAGTACCGTTATCTTTTTTATCTGGTGCATTTTACTCAATCCAAAGATTACCAGATTTCTTGAAATCAATCAGTAATTACAACCCTTTTTTTCATATGATAGATGGATTAAGATTCTCTATGATAGGAACTAGCGATGGGTCAACAATATTTGGGTTATTGTATTTACTATTTTTTAATTTAATCTTCTGGTGTACTGCATATTATTTATACAAAAAAGGTTATAAAATAAAATCATGAGTTATTTAGCAAAAAATTATAATAGAAAAAAAATTTCTTTTAAATTTGGAAAAGGCAGTTATTTGTTTTCAACTGACAAAAAAAAATATCTTGATTTTGTTCAGGGTATAGCTGTAAATTCTTTGGGACATTCACACCCTAAACTTATTAAAACAATTAAAATCCAATCCAAGAAGCTTTGGCATGTTTCAAATGCTTTTCAAATTCCAGAAGGTGAAAAACTTGCTGAAAAGCTATGTAAAAAAACTTTTGCAGACTTTGTAATGTTTCAAAATAGTGGTGCGGAGGCAACTGAGGCTGCTGTTAAAGTTGCAAGAAGATATTTTTATTCAATAGGAAAACCAAAAAAAAATAGAATATTATGTGTAAAGAATTCATTTCATGGAAGAACATTGGCTGCAATTTTTGCTAGTGGATCAAAAAAAATGACAGAGGGATTTGGTCCTAAAATACCAGGTTTTGACCATTTTAGATTTGGAAATCATGATTCTTTAAAAAAAAAAATAAACAAGAATACTGCCGCAATAATGGTGGAAACTGTTATGGGAGAGGGAGGAATTAAAGTGATACCTGATTGGTGTTTGAGAGAATTAAGACAATTGTGCAATAAAAAAAAAATTTTATTAATTCTTGATGAAGTACAATGTGGAGTAGCAAGATCTGGTGATTTTTTTGCTTTTGAAAAATCCAAGGTAAAACCAGACATTGTTCCAATTGCTAAAGGAATTGGAGGAGGATTTCCCATAGGAGCAGTTTTAATGAACAAAAAAGTTGCATCAGGCATGATTGCTGGCTCTCATGGCTCAACCTTCGGAGGAAATCCTTTAGCTATGACTGTTGGCAATACAGTTATGGATATAGTTTCAAAAAAAAGTTTTTTAAATAACATAAAAAAATTGTCTAAATATTTTTTAGAAAAATTGAATAATATTAAATCTAAACACCCAGATATCATAAAAGAAATAAGAGGAAGAGGATTATTGATTGGTATTCAACTTCATAATAATCCAACTTTATTTATAAAAAAATTAATGGACCATAGATTATTAACTATTCGTGCTGCTGAGAATGTTATTCGAATATTACCCCCTTTAAATGTCAAAAAAAAAGAAATAGACATTGCAGTAAAAATCATCTCCAAAGTTTGTAAAGATCTTAAGTAAGATGAATCATTTTATAAATTTAAAAGATATTAAAACCAAAGATCTCAGAAAAATTATCTTAGATGCTAAAAAAAGAAAAAATTTAAGAAAGACATTAAATACATTAGAAGTTGATAAAGGATCTCCTCTTAAAGGTAAAATATTAGTACAGATGTTTGAAAAACCAAGTTTAAGAACTCGACTAAGTTTTTATTTAGCGATCAAACAATTGGGTGGTGGTACAATTACTTTGAGATCAAATGAACTACATCTTGGACAGGGGGGAGAAAGTATAGCAGATACAGCTAAAATTTTGTCTACATATGGTGATGGATTTATGCTTAGAACTGATGATGATGAAAAAGTAGAAAATTTCAAAAAATATTTATCAATACCAGTAATTAATGGTTTAAGCCCATCGTCTCATCCAACACAAGTACTATCAGATATCTTCACAGTTGAAGAAATTAAAAAAAAATCTATTTCAAATTTAGATATCTGCTGGATTGGAGACTCAAATAATGTTTTAAATAGTTTAATTGCAGCCTCTGTAAAATTTTCATTTAATTTACGAATAGGCTGCCCTAAAAAGTTTAAACCAAATTTAGATGTTTTAGATTGGGTTAAAAAAAATAAGAAAAAAATATATATTTATGAAGACCCAAAAAAAGCAGCTTTAAATGCTGATGTAATATTTTCTGATAAAGTTATATCTCTTAATGATAAAGTTAATAAAAAAAAAAAATTAAAAGAATTTAAAAACTTTAAAATTGACAAGAAATTATTTAGCTATGCAAAAAAAGATTGTATTTTTTTACATTGCTTACCTCGTGGTAATGAAGTTACAGATGAAATTTTTTTAGGTAAAAGATCTTGCGTTTGGCAACAAGCTTTAAATAGAGTTCACGTCCAAAAAAGTATATTATTATATTGTTTTGGAAAATTAAGGTAAAGGTAGTGGATTATCTGAATATTTATTTAGATATAAAATAACTGAAGCTCTATCTTTTTCTTTTCTTAATCCAGCGTAAGCCATTTTTGTACCTTTGATCCATTTTTGGGGTTTTATCAAAAAACCGTTAAGTTCTTCAAAAGACCAATTTTTTTTGTATTCGACTAATGCTTTTGAATATTTATAATCTCCCACAGCTGCAATTTTTCTACCTACCACATTATATAATGCTGGTCCGATTTTATTACCTCCACCGGCTTCGATTGAATGACAAGCTGAACATTTTTTAAAAACCTTTTCACCATGAGTGATATCACCTAACGCCATAAGAGCCGAGATATCAACTTTATCATCAGCTTTCATGGTACTTTCCTCACTTATTTGTTTGGCACCATCATCGGGAAGCTCTACTTTATAAGCAGAGCTATCTAATTTATCTACTTTAAATATGATATTTGAAATTTTACTAATACCAATTATTAATAGTGCTACGAGTAGTATTGAAGCAATAATTTTGTTTATCTCAAACGAGTCCATTATTCTGTGTATAAATAACGTATAACATGTTAATTGAAAAAAATGCTAATTAAAAAAAAGTTTGCGTCTCATAGACGCACAAATTTTACAATTTATGTCTAAAACTATCGTTATAATACCATCAAGATTAAGCGCAACTCGCCTTCCTAATAAACCTTTGCTAAAAATAGGCAATTTATCAATAATTCAGCATGTTTATAAAAGAGCAATAGAGTCTAAAGTTGGCGAGGTCTATGTAGCCACAGGAGATAAGGAAATTGCAAATGAGATTTTAAAAATAAAAGGTAAATTTATTTTAACCAAAAAAAAACACAAAACTGGCACAGATAGAATATTTGAAGCATATAAAAAAATCAGTAAAAAATTCAATTGTGAATATATTATTAACCTTCAAGGAGATGAACCTTTTATCAATCCTAAAGATATTGTTAATTTAAATAATAATATAATTTCAAAAAATTCAGATATTGGTACGCTCGGAAACAAAATTAACAAGGTTGATTTTATAGATAAAAGTATTGTTAAAGTAATTACCAATAACAACATAGAAAAAAAAAAAATATCTAGAGCAAAAAAATTTTTAAGGAAATGCAAACATTCCAAAAAAAATATTTATGGTCATATTGGGATTTATCAATTTAGGACATCCATTTTAAAAAAATTTGTAAATTTAAAACAATCCAAGAATGAAATTAAACATAGACTTGAACAGTTAAGAGCTATTGAAAATGGTATTAATATTGATGTTGTATATAGTAAAAATAAGTTTTTTGGTATTGATACAGTTGAGGATTATGTGGAAATAAAAAAAATTATGGAATATAAAATCAAGAAATTATGAAAATTGTTTATCAAGGATCTCCCGGTGCCTATTCCCATTTAGCTGCGAAGAAAATTTATCCAGAATATGAGTTCGTAGCTTATAATACTTTTGAAGATTGTTTTAAGCATTGTAATGAAAATGAAGAACATAAAACAATAATACCAGTAGAAAATTCTATAGCAGGAAGGGTTGCTGACATTCAGTATTTGATTAATAAATACAAACTACAAATTTACGCGGAACATTTTCAGGAAATAAAACACAATTTAATGATTTTAAAAAATAATGAACTTAAAAACGTTAAGTCAGTGAGGTCACATTCTCAAGCAATTTCTCAATGTCGAAAATTAATCAATTCCAATAAATTTGAACCTATAATTGCTGCCGATACTGCAGGTAGCGCAAAGTATATTAGTGAAAAAAAAATTCACAGTGAAGCTGCTATTGCATCAGAACTTGCTGCTAAAATTTATGACTTAAAAATTGTAAAAAAAAATATTGAGGATAATCGAAGTAATGTGACCAGATTTTTAATAATGGGCAAGAAGAAATCTCATCCAGAATTTGAAAATAAAAATTATATTACAAGTTGTATATTTAAAGTCAAAAATAAACCTGCTGCCTTGTACAAATGTCTAGGTGGTTTTGCAACCAACAATGTTAATTTAAGTAAGTTAGAGAGCTTTTCAGACCAAAATAGTTTTGAACAATATTTGTTTATTTGTGATATGTACGGCCACATTGAAGATCCAAAAATCCAGAAATCTTTAGAAGAACTAGGTTTCCACACAGTCAATCTGGATATACTTGGTGTTTATGAAGCAAGCGATTACAGAAATATTTAATATTTCAAAACTTTTATTGTAGACTAGAAAATATAACTGTTATAATAAATTGGGGCCAATCAGGTGGTATTACCATAAACTCCCCCAGACTTGAAAAAGAGCAAGGGTAATGAGTATTCTCCAGGTTGGTTGGTCCCTTTGAAATGAGCACTAACAAAACAGTATTAGCAATAAAGTACAGACCTCAAGTTTTTGATGAGCTAGTTGGTCAAAGTATAATTGTAGAAACAATAAGAAAATCTATTTCATTAAACAAAATTCCTAACGCATTTTTATTCACAGGTATTAGAGGTGTTGGAAAAACTACAATTGCTAGAATTTTAGCGAAAGCACTTAATTGTGCAGATCCAAAAAAAAATAATTGCTTAAATAATTGTTGCAGTAATTGTTCTCAAATCAGTGAGTCGAGGCATATTGATGTTCTTGAAATGGATGCAGCAAGCAAAACAGGTGTAGATGATGTTAGAGACCTTATTGAATTTTCAAGATACGGACCAACATCTTCTAAGTATAAAATATTTATAATTGACGAAGTTCATATGCTCAGCAAGCAAGCATTCAATGCTTTATTGAAAACTCTAGAGGAGCCACCAGAGTATTTAAAATTTATTTTTGCAACTACTGAAGTTAACAAAATACCTGTAACAGTGCTTTCCAGATGCCAAAGATTCGATTTATTGAGAATCAGTTTTGATGAATTATTAACCTTCTTAAAAAAAGTAACTTTGTTAGAAAAAAAGGAATTAGATGAAGAAATATTAAAACTCGTAGTAAAAATATCAGAAGGTTCTGTTAGAGATTCTTTGTCTTTACTCGACAGGGTATTTTTAAGTGATAACGATAACGGCAAAAAACTTAACTTAAAGTCAGTACAAAAAATTTTTGGTTACTTTGGTAAAGGTTACCTTTTAGATCTGATTATTGAAATATTTAAAGGTAATGAGAAAAAAGTTTTAGAATTATATAAGAATATCTATAATCAAGGAGTAGAACCAAAATTGTTTATCAACGATTTTCTTGAGATAATATATTATTTAAAAAACAACCAAAATATAGATAATTTAAGTTCATCTTTAGATTTTACAGACTCAGATTTTGAAAGAATAAAGAATTTATCAAATAGTGTTGATAATAGATCATTACTTTTATTTTGGGAATATTCTGTCAATATATTAAGTGAAATCAATTTGGTCTCTAACCAACATTTGGCTGTGGAAATGTTTTTAATCAGATTGATGTATTTAAAAAAAGAAGTTTTGGGCACATCAGATAATTCAATATTATCAAATGATGGGAATAAAAATAAAGATCAAATAAATGAAAATTATGTAAAGAATTTATATAAAGATATAAACAATAATAAAACAATTGATCAAATTAAATTTTCTTCTCAAGAAGAGGAAAAAATTTCGATAGATGATAAAAAGATCTCAAATAAAACAGAGATAAATTCTTTTTCTGATTTAATATCAGTTTGTGTTTCCAAAAAGGAGATCGAGCTAAAGTATGAATTAGAAAATAATGTTAATTTAATTAGCTTCAAAAATAA
Source organism: Candidatus Pelagibacter communis (assembly GCF_001179985.1). GTDB lineage: Bacteria > Pseudomonadota > Alphaproteobacteria > Pelagibacterales > Pelagibacteraceae > Pelagibacter > Pelagibacter ubique_J. The sequence goes on from NZ_CVSI01000028.1 coordinate 84,200, forward strand.
TAATATTGAAATTTCATTCAATGATAATCTAAATAAAAATTTTATTAAAAATTTAACAACTAAACTACTAAACTGGACAGGAGAGAGATGGATTATAACGTTATCAAAAAAAACTGGATTAAAAACTATGAAAGAAATGGAAGTTCAAAACAATAATAATAAATTAGATGATTTAAAAAATTCTGAATTATTTAAAGAAGCAATCAATTTATTTCCAGACTTAGAAATTGTTAATATTAAAGATATAAAGGAAGATAGTAGTGACTGACTTTAATAAAATTTTAGAAAAAGCAAAAGAGATAGAATCAAAAGTTAAAGAAAGTCAGGAGAAAATTAAAAATATTAAAGCCGAGGGATCTTCTGGTGGAGGTGAGGTTACTGTAGTTTTAAATGGAGATGGTGAAATTGAAAATTTATTTATTTCAGATAGACTGTTTAAAGATGATAAGTCTTTGTTAGAAGACTTAATAATTGCAGCACACAATAATGCAAAAAATAATCTTAAATCCAAGACCTCTGATGAACTTTCAAAAGTAACAGGAGGCTTTGGAATACCAGGTTTCAAATGGCCATTATAAAAAATTATGGAACTTAAGGAAATTGAGGATCTAATAAAGGCTGTATCTAAATTTCCAGGATTAGGCCCTAAGTCTGCAAAAAGAATTATATTAAAATTAATAAATAACAAAAATGAGTTAATGAAACCTACGATAAATGCTTTATTGGATGTTTATAAAAATATATCAAGATGTAATTATTGTGGAGTATTAAAATCCTCAAAAGACGAATGTAATAACTGTAGGAACTTACAAAAAAAATTTTCAAAGATCTGTGTAGTTGAAAATATTGCAGATCAATGGAGTATCGAAAGTACTAATATATTTAGTGGTTATTTCCACATTCTTGGTGGGACAATCTCTGGGAGTGTAGATAAAAATCAAAGAATACTTATAGAATCTCTAATCGAGAGAGTTAAAAAGCAAAATATTGAGGAGGTTATTGTAGCTACAAGTGCAACAGTTGAAGGTCAAACTACAGCTTATTATATTGAAGAAACTCTCAAAAATTTAAATGTAAAAATTTCTAAATTAGCTCAAGGTCTACCAGTAGGCGGTGAAATAGAAAGTTTGGATGATGGTACATTATTTTCTGCATTTAAAAATAGAACAGAGCTTTAATTTTTTTTTAAATATCTGTTATAATGTAATAATGGTTCTGTATAACCAGATGGTTGATCCTTACCTTTAAATATTAAATCGCATGCCGTTTTAAAAGCAATAGATTTTTCAAAATTTTTTGACATCTTTTCATAGTTTGAGTCATTCTTATTTTGATCGTCTACTATTTTGGCCATTTTCTTCAATGTCTCTAAAACTTGAAACGTAGTGCATATGTTATGATGAAGCCAATTAGAAATGTGTTGTGAGGATATTCTTAAAGTTGCCCTATCTTCCATTAATCCAATATTATTGATATCAGGAACTTTTGAACAGCCAACTCCACTATCAATCCATCTTACAACATAACCCAAAATTCCTTGACAATTATTTTCTAACTCATTTCTGATATCATCTACATTCCAAATTGGATTTTGTATGATAGGTATAGATAGTAATCCGTTTAAATCGAATTTTATTTTATTTTTAATTTTTTTTTGAACATCAAAAACATTTATTTTATGATAATGCATAGCATGCAAGGTTGCTGCAGTTGGTGACGGTGTCCAAGCACAATTTGCACCAGATTTTGGATGATTAATTTTTTGCACTAACATATTCTGCATTTTATCTGGAGCTGCCCACATACCTTTTCCAATTTGGGCTTTTCCTGAAAAACCACACTCTAATCCTATCTTTACGTTATTATTTTCATATGCTTTGATCCATTTCGAATTTTTCATATCACCTTTTTTCATCATAGGGCCTGCTTCCATTGATGTATGCATTTCATCTCCAGTTCTATCAAGAAATCCTGTGTTAATAAAAACCACTCTTTTTTTTACTCTCTTAATACATTCCTTAAGATTTGAGCTTGTTCTTCTTTCCTCATCCATTATGCCAATCTTCACTGTGTTTCTTTTAAGATTTAAAACATCTTCAACTTTAGAAAATATTTCATCGGCAAATGATACTTCATCTGGACCATGCATTTTAGGTTTCACAATATAGATAGAACCTGTCCTGGAATTTTTTTTTCTATTTAAATCGTGAAGGCAAGCAGCTGATGTCATGAATGCATCTAAAATTCCTTCCGGAATTGGGGATTTATCTGAAAAAAGGATAGCAGGGGTCTTCATTAAATGTCCAACATTTCTATTTAGTAATAAAGCTCTTCCATGCAATCTAAGATTTTTTCCATTTGAAGAAATATAGTTTCTATCTGAATTTAAAAATCTTTCATATTTTTTTCCTAATTTTTCAAATTTTACTTTAAGGTCACCTTTCATTAGTCCTAACCAGTTTCTGTATCCTAAGACTTTGTCTTCAGCATCAACAGCTGCTACACTGTCTTCATGGTCTATAATTGTGGAAACTGCAGACTCTATTACTAAATCACTAAGACCTATAGGATCATTATTAGCACTAAAAGCATAAGGATTTATAATTAACTCAACATGTAGATTGTTATTGACCAATAAAACCCCTTTTAATTTTTTTTTGTCTGATCTATGTCCTTTATATTGTTTAATGTTTTTAAGTTTAATATTTTTATTATCAATTTTTAACACAAGTTTGTTTGCGATTATCTTTAAAGTGTTAACTTTCTTCCAGGATCCATTTTTCAATGGAAATATTTCATCAAGGAATTCTCTACAGTATCTAATTACTTTTCCACCTCTTACAGGATTGTATCTGTTGTCTAATTTTTCCGAACCAATTGCGTCAGTCCCATAAAGTGCATCATACAGACTTCCCCATCTAGCATTTGCTGCATTTAGAGCGTATCTGGCATTAGATACGGGAACTACTAACTGTGGACCAGGTATCCTTGCAATTTCATCATCAACATTTTTAGTCTGAATTTTAAAGTTAGTAGTTTTTTTCTTTAAGTATCCAATTTCTACAAGAAACTTTTTGTATTTGTTAAGATTAAATTTTTTTCCTTTATTTCTTAAATGCCACCAATTTATCGAATTTTGAAGATCCTTTCTTATTTTGATTAAATTTTCGTTTTTTTCTCTTAAATTATACAAAGTTTTTTCTAAACCAGACCAAAATTGTTTTGGTTTAATTTTGGTTTTTCTTAAAAGCTCATTGAGGACAAAATTATATAAATTCTTACTTACAAATAATCTTCCTACAGATTTATATTTATTTTTTATTTTATCCATCGTTTTATAATATTTTATTTAATTCAATATTTACAAGGATAATTTCTGATAATATTGTCATGATCATTTTGTTGCCTTTTTTTATAATATAATGAATATTATTATACATGAAAAACTATTTAAATTTCGAAAACGATATAAAAGATATTGAATTAGAGATAGAAAAATTACAAGATCCTTACAACAATGAGGGCATATCAACTGTTGATACTGGTAAAATTGACAAATTACAATCAGATCTGGATAAAAAACTCAGGGATGTTTATTCAAATCTTGACCCTTGGCAAACAACTTTGGTTGCTCGACATGAGGACAGGCCTAAATCAAAATTTTTTATAGATAATTTATTTGAAAATTTTTTTCCTTTACAAGGAGATAGATTGTTTGGTGAGGACAAATCTTCAATAACTGGACTTGCAAATTTTGAGAGGCACTCTGTTATAGTTATTGGACAAGAAAAAGGTGATGATTTAAACACTAGGATTGAGAGAAACTTTGGGATGATGAAGCCAGAAGGATACCGTAAATCTATAAGACTAATGAAAATTGCAGATAAATTTGGACTACCAGTTATAATTTTTATAGATACACCAGGCGCTTATCCAGGCGTTGGTGCTGAGGAAAGAGGTCAAGCAGAAGCGATAGCTAAATCAATTGAGTGTTCTTTATCATTAGGAGTACCAACAATTTCAATAATTATAGGAGAGGGAGGATCGGGGGGAGCAATTGCTTTAGCCTCCTCAAATAGAATATTAATGTTTGAAAATGCTATATATTCAGTAATTTCCCCAGAAGGATGCGCTTCTATTCTGTGGAGAGATCCAAAAAAAACTTTAGAGGCAGCAACGGCAATGAAGCTTACATCTAAAGATTTATTAAAATTAAAAATAATTGATGAAATAATTTTAGAGCCGAGTGGTGGAGCTCACAGAGATAAAGATCAAATTCTTAAAGACCTAAAAACTTCAATAAGTAGAAGTTTAAGTGAATTATCGGCAATGTCTAGGGAAGAAATAATAGAACAAAAAAAAAGTAAGTTTTTAAATATTGGAAGAGAAAAAGCCATTTCCAAAAATACTTTATCTTCTGATGATTTGTTCTCTAGCAATAAAAATAAAATACTACATGTGAAAAATAAAATTTTAAATAAAAAAGTTATAATTATTTCTTTAGTTTTTACAATTTTATTTTTGTTTTTATCGTTATTATACTTTAGCTAAAAAACCGCAGCATTTTTTACATTTTTCTGGTAGCTTCAAATTTATAATTACTTTTGTTTTCTTTGATTAACAATTTTAATATTAAGTAATAGAAATATTACGTCTTGTCTAATTTTTGCTAATAAATTTTCGAACAAGTTAAAAGACTCTTTTTTATATTCAACTAATGGATCTCTTTGCCCATAAGATCTTAGACCAATCACTTGCCTTAATTGCTCTAAATACTGAATATGGTTTTTCCAATTTAAATCAATAATCTGTAAAAATATTTTTTTCTCTAAATCGTTGTTACCAATATCTGATAAAATAGAAATTCTTAGTTTTCTTTTTTCAAAAAATTTATCTTTAATAGCTTGACTTGCTTCACTTCGATTAGATGAAAAAATTTTATTTAGGTATTCTATGTCATTATTTTGGAGTAAAACCTCAAATTTGCTTTTCAAAACTTTATCCTTTTCAAGATTCAATGTTTTATCTTTATTTTTAAGTAGCTCGTCAACTTCATCATCTAGTAATTTATTTATAAATTTATCTATTTCCTTAGTACTTAGAATCTCTTTTCTTTGACTAAAAATTACTTGTCTTTGATCATTAAGGACATTATCAAACTTTAGGAGCGACTTTCTGATATCAAAATTCCGTGCTTCTACTTTTTGTTGCGCTCTTTCCAGTGCTTTGTTAATCCACGGGTGGTCAATACTTTCACCGTCCTTAAGTCCAAGTTTTTCTAACATTTTATTGATAGACTCAGAACCGAATATTCTCATTAAGTCATCTTCAAGGCTTACAAAAAAGATAGAATTTCCTTCATCTCCTTGTCTTCCTGACCTTCCTCTGGCTTGATTATCAACTCTTCTGGACTCCATTCTTTCCGTACCTATTACATACAAACCGCCTAGAGATTTAACTTTTGCTTTTTCATCGGTTGTTAGAGTATTATTAACTTCATTCAAGCTACTTTTTTTACCACCAAGCTGAATATCTACACCTCTACCAGAAATACTAGTAGTTATTATTACTGAATTTAATTTGCCAGCATTTGCAATTATTTCAGCTTCTTTTTCATGATTTTTTGCATTTAAAACTTTGTGTTCAATGTTTTTTTTTCTTAAAAGACTAGAGTAAACTTCTGATTTATCAACGCTTGATGTGAAAACTAAAACTGGTTGACCTTTTTGATTGCATTCTAAAATTAAATCTACAATAGCACTCTTTTTTTCGTTCTCAGTTCTAAATATTTTATCATTATGATCATTCCTAATCATTTTTTTATTTGTTGGTATTGAAACTACTTTTAAATCATAGATTTCAAAAAACTCTTGACTCTCAGTTAATGCTGTTCCAGTGCAACCAGCTAGTTTATTATATAATTTAAAATAATTTTGATAAGTAATAGATGCAAGAGTCTGGTTTTCTATTTCAATTTTAACGTTTTCTTTTGCCTCTATAGCCTGATGTAGACCATCAGCATATCTTCTTCCTTCTAATATTCTACCTGATATCTCGTCTATGATTTTGATTTTTTGATCTACAACAACATAATCCTTATCTTTTTTAAAAATAAAGTTCGCTTTCAAACCTTGATTTACATGATGTACTATATGAAGATTTGAAGGATCATAAAAATTATTATTTTTTAGTATTCCGGTCTTGCTCAAAATATTTTCTACATTGTCTATACCTGTATTAGTTAGCATTATGGTTCTATCTTTTTCATCTATTTCATAATCAGAATTTGATAATTGTTTAATAAATTTGTTTATAGCTTTATACTGTTTACTAGTATCTTCAGCCTGTCCAGAAATAATTAATGGTGTTCTTGCCTCATCAATCAAGCAAGAGTCAATCTCATCTACAATTGCATAATAATGCTTTCGTTGAATTATTTGATTTAATGAAAGTTTCATATTATCTTTTAAATAATCAAAACCTAGCTCACTGTTAGTTGCATAAGTTATATCGTAAGAATAATTTTTTAATCTTTCTTCGTCATCCTGATTGTTGTTAATATATCCACAACTCACTCCTAAAAAGTTATAAATTTTCGACATATTTTCACAGTCTCTTTTAGCCAAATAATCATTAACAGTTACAATATGTACACCTTTGCCAGATAATGAATTTAAATATGCTGCTAATGCGATAGTAATAGTTTTTCCTTCACCAGTTTTCATTTCTGCGATTTTGCCTTGATGTAAAACTATCCCACCAAGTATCTGAACATCAAAATGTCTCTCCCCCCTTTGTCTTTTTGAGGACTCTCTAACTAAGGCGAAAGCTTCACACATTATTTCATCATTTATAGAATCTTTAGCAATTTTAGATTTTAAAAGCTTAGTTCTTTCAGGAAAGTCTTTGTCTTCTAATTTTGAAATTTCGTCTTCTAAATTATTAATTTTTTTCAAAAGATATTGAATTTTATCAATTTCATTTTGATTGCTGCTTTTGAAAATTTTACTAATAAAACTAATAGGATTAAGCATTTGTTAATTTTTCATATACATTAATAATTAAATAATTATATAGTTATTAAACTATAAATTTAAATATTATGGCCATAAATTTAAGCAATTTCTTGATTTCTAAAAAAGACAGGTCAAAAATGGCAGACTTTCAGGATTTGGATCATATTGATGGTTTGTCAATTTCTGTTACTTCAGCAAATCTATACAATACAAATAGGGACGATTTAGTACTATTTTATTTTAGAGATGGAGCTGAGTATGCTTCTGTTTATACACAATCAAAAGTAATTTCAGAAAACATTAAATGGAATTTATCTATTAAAGGAAAAAAAATAAAAGCTTTAATAGTTAATGCACGAAACGCTAACTGTTTAACAGGCACAAAAGGTTACAATTCCCTAAAAGAAATTTCAGAGGAAACTGCAAGACTATTAACACTTAAACAAAAATCTGATGAGGATAATCCTGTAAAAATCACATCTAAAGATATAATATTTGGTTGTACTGGAACTATAGGAGAGCCTTTTCCGCTTACAAAAATTAAATCATCAATAAAAGATCTCGTAGAAAAGATTAAATATACTCAAAATAAATATTTATGGATAAAATCTGCTATGAGTATTTTAACAACAGACTTAAAACCCAAGTTGGCGATGGAGGAATGTAAAATAGGGAATACGAAAATAAAGATTTATGGTATTGCTAAAGGTTCTGGAATGATCTTTCCAAATATGGCAACTACGCTTGCATACATTTTCACTGATGCAAATTTATCCTCAGGTGTTTTACAAAAAATTTTAAAGAAGAATATTAATAATACATTTAATGCAATCTCATGTGATGGAGACACAAGTACAAATGACATGATAACAATTTTTTCAACAGGAAAATCTAAAAACAAATATATTAAAAATATAAACGACCCAAAATTAAAAGAATTTGACAGAGGAGTTAATAGTGTATTATTAAACTTAGCTAAAAGAGTCGTTAGTGATGGTGAGGGAGCATCAAAATTTATTCAGATAGATGTGCTTAAATGTAAAAATGAGGAAGATGCAAAAAAAATAGCCTTTTCGATTGCTAATTCTCCTTTAGTAAAAACTGCTATTGCTGGAGAAGATCCTAACTGGGGTAGGATAATGATGGCCGCTGGAAAAAAAGAAGTTGAATTTAATATAAATTCAGTAAATTTAATGTTTGGCGATTATAAGGTTTTTGAAAAAGGTCAGGTTTCTAAGAATTATTCAGAGCAAGATCTAAAAGAATATATGAAAAATGAAACAATAAAAATTATACTAGAGATAAACTCAGGAAAAAAACATTTTACTTGTTATACTATGGATTTTACGAAGAAGTATATTGAAATAAATTCTGACTATAGAAGCTAAATGATAAAATATAGATTAAAATGTAATAATTGTGACAAATTATTTGATAGTTGGTTTTCATCCTCTTCAGAATTTGAAAAATTGAAAAGTAAAAATATTTTAGATTGTCATTTTTGTAATTCAAAAGACATAAAAAAAACTTTAATGGCTCCTAACATATTGAACTTAAAACAAAAAAAAGAGAACGAATTTAAAAATAAAAAAAACCTAAAAATTCAAAAAAAAATTTTGGAATTTCAAAATTTCATTAGGGATAATTTTGAAAATGTGGGTGATGATTTTGCATATAAAGCTAGATCGCTTCATTACAATAGTAAAACAAATACCAAAGGAATATATGGCAATGCAACAAAAAAACAGATAAGTGAGTTAAAAGACGAAGGCATAGAAACCCAAATATTTCCCTGGATAGAAAATAAAAAAAATTAAGTTTTTTTAAACCTTGCGATGTAATTTACATTATCGTCTGAAGATAGATTCCAATTACCAGAAAAAAGATTATATTTAACTCCATGTAACTCATCTAAAGTTAAAGAATTTTTTTCACAAATTTCCTCAAGTTTATTAGGCTCTATAAACATGTTCCAATCATGGGTGCCAATTGGTAACCATCTTAAAATATATTCAGCACCCAATATTGCAAAGATGTAAGATTTTAGAGTTTTATTTAAAGTTGCAACAAACATAATTCCATCTTTTTTTAAAAACTTTGAACTTTCTTTTAAAAAGAAATTAACATCTTCCACATGCTCTACAATCTCCATATTTAACACAACATCAAACTTTTCTTTAGAAATAAAGTTTTCTGGAGATGCGCAATAATAATCTATTTTTAAGTCATTTTTTTTTGCATGAGTTTTAGCAATTTTGATATTTTTTTCTGAGGCATCTATACCAACAACTCGAGCTCCTAATTTTGACAATGGTTCACATAGGAGACCGCCACCGCACCCAATATCTAAAATCTTAACACTTTTTAAAACGGTAGGTTCTTTTTTTTTTCCGAATTTTTCTTTTATACTTTCTTTTATATAATTTAACCTAATTGGATTAAACTTATGTAAAGGTTTGAATTTTCCATTGGGGTCCCACCATTCAGTGGCTAATTTTGAAAATTTATCAATTTCCTTTTTATTAACAGTAATATTTTTCATTGATAGTTGACTTTTTAATTATGATAATATTTATCTAAATATAAAATTTAAATTAAATATATCAATGAAAATAATTGTTTTAAAATTTGGTGGAACTTCAGTAGGTACCTTAAAAAAAATTGTCAAAGTTGCGAAGATAATTACTTCATATGTTAAAAAAAAATACAAAGTAATTGTTGTATCCTCAGCAATGAGTGGAGTTACAAATGAATTGCTAGACAAAACGAAAAAAATATCTGAAAATTTTCCTAATGACGAAAAAGACGTTATTTTATCAACTGGTGAGCAAATTTCATGTGCTTTAATAGCCGGCAAACTCAACGAACTTGGATATAAATCCAGATCTTGGTTAGGATGGCAATTGCCGATTATAACAAGGGGAAACTATAATGCATCTAGAATAATAAAAATACAAAAAACAAAAATAATTAATTATCTTAAATCAGGTGGTGTGCCAATAGTTACGGGATTTCAGGGAGTAAACTCTGACTTTAGAATTACAACACTTGAAAGAGGTGGCTCAGACACAAGCGCAATATTATGTGCAAAATTCTTTGATGCTGAAAAATGTATAATTTATACTGACGTTGAAGGAGTGTTTACAACAGATCCAAATCTAACAAAGGCCGCAAAAAAAATTGATAAAATATCTTATGAGGAGATGCTAGAGATGGCGTCACTAGGTTCAAAAGTTATGCAGCCAGCTTCAATACAAGAGGCTAGACTCAATAGAATAGAAGTTGACGTAAGATCTACTTTTTCAAAAAAATTAGGAACGACAATTACAAAAAAAAAAAATATAATTAATAAAAATACAATAAGAGGAATTTCTTTTACTAAAAACGATGCAAAAATAACTCTGATAGGAGTTAAGGACAAACCAGGTGTAGCGGCATCTATTTTTAAACCTCTTTACGAAAATTCAATTAATGTTGATATGGTTGTTCAAAATATATCGGCTAATAGCAGAGAAACCGATTTGACATTCACTATTAATTTGGAAGATTTAATTAAAACTAAAAAACTTTTACAAAACAATAAATCAATAAAATTCAAAAATTTGATAGTAAATAAAAATGTATCAAAAGTATCTATAGTCGGTGTTGGAATGATAACTACTCCTGGGGTTACTTATAGAATGTTTAAGGCTTTGGCAAAAAAAAATATAAATATAGAGGTAATATCTACATCCGAAATCAAGATATCTGTTCTAATTAACAAAAAAAATCTGAAAAAATCTGTTGAAATACTTCACCAAGAATTTAAATTGAATCACAATTTATGAGCTTACGACCCTACAGAGACATTATTAAAAGAAGATCCAAAGAAATTAATGTTGGAAAAGTTAAAGTTGGGGGATCAAATCCCATATCTGTTCAATCAATGACAAATACACTTACTACTGACACCATCTCTACAATAAAACAGATAGAGGAGCTTGTTAATGAAGGTGCTGACTTGGTGAGAGTGTCTTGCCCTGATGAAGAGTCTACTAAATCCCTTAAAGAGATATGTAAATATTCGGATGTCCCAATAATTGCAGATATTCATTTTCATTATAAAAGAGCTCTAGAAGCTGCTGATAATGGTGCCAAATGTTTAAGAATAAACCCTGGTAATATTGGCGACGATAGCAAGTTAAAAGAAATTATTAAATCAGCGAAATATAATAATTGTTCAATAAGAGTAGGTGTTAATGCCGGATCCTTAGAGCGTGATATATTAGAAAAATATAAAGAACCTTGTCCAGAGGCTCTGGTTGATAGCGCTTTAAGAAATATAAAATTGATAGAAGATAATAATTTTGATCAAATTAAAGTAAGCGTAAAATCTTCTGATGTTTTTTTATCAGTAGCAGCGTACCGACAACTATCAAAAAAAACAGTTTATCCTTTACATCTTGGTATTACGGAATCTGGTAGTTTTGTTCCAGGAAGTGTAAAATCATCAATTGGTCTTGGTGTTTTATTATTAGAGGGAATAGGCGATACTCTTAGGGTATCTCTATCAGACGATCCTGTTAAAGAAATTAAAATAGGAAATGAAATTTTAAAGTCTTTAAATTTAAGATCTAGAGGAGTTAAAATAATTTCTTGTCCTTCTTGCGCGAGACAAGGTTTTGACGTCATAAAAACTGTAAAAACACTTGAGGAAAAATTGGCTCATATAAAAACACCCATAACACTCTCTATAATTGGATGTGTTGTAAATGGTCCTGGAGAAGCATCTCAGACAGAAATAGGCATAACTGGCGGTGGCAAAGATAGCAATATGTTATACCTTAATGGCATCCAAAGTAAAAAAATTAAAAATGACGAAATCATATCCAAAGTAGTTTCTCTAGTAGAAAAAAAAGAAGCAGAAATACTTAACAAAAAGTAAATAATGATACCAGTCGATAAAGTAAGAGAAATTATCTCTAGACATGAGTTATTAGAGAGCAAATTGTCCTCAGATAAGATAGATAAAAAGAATTATGCCAAAATTTCTAAAGAATATTCTGATTTAAATGAAATTTTAATTAATGCTAAACAATATTTGTCTTTTGACGAAACGGTAAGTGATCTAGAGAAAATTTTAAGTGACAATGAAACTGAACAAGAAATAAGGGATTTAGCAAAAACTGAGTTAGAGGAGCTTAATAAAAAAAAATTATTTAATGAAAAAAAATTAAAATTATTTTTACTTCCAAAAGACGATGCCGACAAAAAAAATGCAATAATAGAAATCCGAGCTGGCACGGGCGGTTTAGAGGCAAGTTTATTTGCTGCAGATTTATTTAAAATGTACGAAAAAGTAAGTAATAAAAAAAAATGGTTGTTAGAATTAATAAGTATTTCAAAGAGTGATGCAGGTGGATTAAAAGAAGTTATAGCCAGCATCAAGGGGCAAAATATCTATTCTTCACTTAAATTTGAAAGTGGAGTTCATCGGGTGCAAAGAGTTCCTGAAACAGAAACTCAAGGAAGGGTTCATACGTCTGCTGCTACGGTTGCTGTTTTACCTGAGGCGGAAGAGGTTGATGTTAGAATTGATGATAAAGATTTAAGAATTGATGTTTTTAGAAGTAGTGGACCTGGAGGTCAAAGTGTAAACACCACTGACTCTGCAGTTAGAATCACACATATACCAACAGGGATAGTTGTAAGCCAGCAAGATGAAAAATCACAGATAAGGAATAAAGAAAAAGGCCTTAAAATTTTGAGATCTAGAATTTATGAGTTTGAGAGAAAAAAATTAGAAGACAAAAGATCCAAAGATAGAAAAAGTAAAATTGGCACCGGAGATAGATCGGAAAGAATAAGAACTTATAATTTTCCGCAGGGTAGAGTTACTGATCATAGGATAAATCTTACACTTCATAAATTAGAAGAATTTATGGAAGGGGAAATATTTGATGAAATTATTGATAGTCTGAACTTGCGGGCACAAGAAGAAGAACTTAAAATTTTAGAAAAATGAATTTTTTTAAGGCACTTGATATTGGATATAACTTGTTAAAATTAAAAAAAATAAATAGTTATAAAATAGACACAGAGCTCTTACTATCAGCTAGTTTAAATATTTCAAAAGAAAAATTACTACTAAATCTTAAACAATCAATAAGCTTAAGTAGTTATAAAAAGTTTATGTCAAAATTAAAAAGAAGAGAAGCCAAAGAACCTATTGCTTATATATTGAAAAAAAAAGAGTTTTGGAAAAATGAATTTTATGTAAATAAGAACGTACTTATCCCAAGACCAGAAACAGAACATTTAATAGAAGAAACCTTAAGCATTATCGAAAAAAATCAGAAAAAAAGACTTTTAGAAATTGGAGTAGGATCAGGATGTTTGATAATATCTATTTTAAAAGATAGAAAAAATTGTTCTGCTATAGCTATAGATTGTTGTCAAAAAGCTGTGAAAATAGCTGAAACTAACGCAAAATTACATCACATAAAAAATAGAATAAAAATTTTAAAAACAGATGTTGACAATTTTAATACAGGAAAATATGATTTAATTATTAGTAATCCTCCTTACATTGACAAGCATCAATTGAAGTATTTGGGTGTAAGTGAATATGAACCATTGAAAGCTTTGAATGGAGGGGTCAATGGAATTGAAATATTGTCGAAGGTAATAATAAAATCTTCGAAGTTATTAAAAGTTAACGGAAAATTAATTATTGAAATTGGCAGTAATCAAAAATACAAAGTGATTAAAATATTAAAAAATAAAAATTATTATATTAACAAAATAATTAAAGACCTATCAAATAATGACAGATGCATAGTATGTACAAAATTACAATAGTATAAAAATGAAAACTTTCAGAAATAATCAAAAAAGAATTAGGAACAGGAGTATGCAAGACAGGTCATTTAAAAGATCTAATGGTTTCAATAGGTCAAATCCAGAATTTGGTAATAGAGAAAACGGCTTTAGAAGAATGAATAATAGAAATAATGGCAATGTAGATAAATTGATATTAAAGTATAACGAGCTAGCGAGAGAAGCTCTTTCTAATGGAGATAAAATTCTCTCAGAAAATTATTTTCAATATGCGGATCATTTTTTAAGGATCTCAATTGAACAAAAAGAAAAACAAAAAGAAAAATCACAAACTACTCACGTAGTTTAACTAAAAGTTTGAAACGAGATCAGACTTCAGAACATCTGTCTTTATTCTAACTATTTCAAAGTGTTCTCTATTGCTTCCAACCAAAGATTTTCCTGATGGTAATTTAAGAAGTTGGGAATTAATTTTTTTTCCATTTTCTATCACTTCATAATGTAAATGAGGTCCTGTCGACATACCAGTTGAACCAACATATCCAATTATTTGTCCTTGCTTAATTCTGTTACCAGGTATCGCAAGTTTTGAAAAATTTTTCATGTGAGCGTAAATAGTTTGATAGGTTTTGTTATGTTTAATTTTAACACAATTTCCACCACCACCACACCATCCAGCTTTCATTATTACACCATCACCTGAAGCCATAATAGGAGTTCCTTCCGGTGCAGCAAAATCTGTTCCTTTATGCATTTTATTATAACCAAGTATTGGATGTTTTCGCATCCCGAAAGACGAAGATAATCTAGCTCCATTAATTGGAGTTTTCATCAATGCTTTTTTGATGCTCTTACCGTTTTCATCGTAATGTCCATCAAAATTCTTTTTGGGAAAATAATATAGTTGGTTATTTTGTCCTCGTAATATTAAATTAGCATATATAATATTTCCAGTCTCAAAGATCTCATCATTTTCGTCAACAAAAATTTCATACACAAGTTGAAAAGAGTCATTTTTTCGTATGTCTCTTTGAAAATCAACTTGAAATCCATAAAGTCTTGCAAATTCTATTATAATATTTGAGTTAATGTTTTCTTTAGTTGCACTTCTGTATAAACTGTATTTAATAACACCTTCTTTTAAAATTATTTTTTTTTGTAAATTTGTTATAATTTCTCTTTCAAAAAAAGTATTATTCTCCACATCTTTATATATCTCTAATTTTCTTGACTTACTTATTGGTATTAACATACTAGATACCTCTCTTAAATTTAAAGTATTTTCTAATGTAAGTTTTAGTGTTTGATTTTGAATTAAGTTTTGCGCATTATTATCATTTACTATTTTAGAAATTTTTTGTACCTCTTTCTCGTTTACTGAAAGATCATTCAAGATATTTATAATTGAGTCTCCACTTTTTATTTTATGTTCAATATTTACAAATTTAGGTTTTAAATTTGAGAATAAATAATTTACCGTTTTTTTAAAATATGAATTTCTTAAAATATCGATATAATCTTTTTGAATTTTTTTAGTGTTAAAATTGTATATTTGTGTAATAAAGATTGTGATAATAAGTAGAAATATTAGTAAAAAAATCTCAATATTTTTTTTTAAAAAACTAACAATTTTTAGTTGAATAAAATCCATTTTTTTTAATTATTTTATTATAACTAGTTTTGACATCAAAAAAGCCCGTTTTTACTGATATTTTTAGTTATATTTTTGATCATAATTCTTGATTTAGTAGTAATTTGTACTATAAGCATTTTTTCCAAACAATAAAATTATTGTTATTATTAGGTTTTACCTAATTAGCTATTTTAAACGTGAAATTTAAGAAGAGAAGTGTGGACGGTTAAGGTTACCAAAATTTGTCGTACACACTTCAAACACATATAAATTTATTCTTAGATTTATATGGAAGCTAGTGTGCGCCGTTTTTAAACTTGAGAGTTTGATCATGGCTCAGAACGTACGCTGGCGGCACGCCTAATACATGCAAGTCGAACGAAGTAGCAATACTTAGTGGCAGACGGGTGAGTAACATGTAGGTATCTTCCCTATGGTGAGGAATAACACGAGGAAACTTGTGCTAATACCTCATAAGTCTTTACAGAGAAAGCTTTATGCGCCATTGGATGAGCCTGCACTTGATTAGTTTGTTGGTGGGGTAATGGCCTACCAAGACAATGATCAATAGCTGATTTGAGAGGATGATCAGCCACATTGGGACTGAGACACGGCCCAAACTCCTACGGGAGGCAGCAGTAGGGAATCTTGCACAATGGGGGAAACCCTGATGCAGCGATGCCGCGTGAGTGAAGAAGGCCTTTGGGTTGTAAAGCTCTTTCGTCGGGGAAGAAAATGACTGTACCCGAATAAGAAGGTCCGGCTAACTTCGTGCCAGCAGCCGCGGTAATACGAAGGGACCTAGCGTAGTTCGGAATTACTGGGCTTAAAGAGTTCGTAGGTGGTTAAAAAAGTTGGTGGTGAAATCCCAGAGCTTAACTCTGGAACTGCCATCAAAACTTTTTAGCTAGAGTATGATAGAGGAAAGCAGAATTTCTAGTGTAGAGGTGAAATTCGTAGATATTAGAAAGAATACCGATTGCGAAGGCAGCTTTCTGGATCATTACTGACACTGAGGAACGAAAGCATGGGTAGCGAAGAGGATTAGATACCCTCGTAGTCCATGCCGTAAACGATGTGTGTTAGACGTTGGAAATTTATTTTCAGTGTCGCAGCGAAAGCAATAAACACACCGCCTGGGGAGTACGACCGCAAGGTTAAAACTCAAATGAATTGACGGGGACCCGCACAAGTAGTGGAGCATGTGGTTTAATTCGAAGATACGCGCAGAACCTTACCAACACTTGACATGTTCGTCGCGACTTTAAGAGATTAAAGTTTTCGGTTCGGCCGGACGAAACACAGGTGCTGCATGGCTGTCGTCAGCTCGTGTCGTGAGATGTTGGGTTAAGTCCCGCAACGAGCGCAACCCTCACTTTTAGTTGCCATCATTTAGTTGGGCACTCTGAAAGAACTGCCAGTGATAAGCTGGAGGAAGGTGGGGATGACGTCAAGTCCTCATGGCCCTTACGTGTTGGGCTACACACGTGCTACAATGGCATTCACAATAGGAAGCAAGACGGCGACGTTAAGCAAATCCTAAAAAAATGCCTCAGTTCGGATTGTACTCTGCAACTCGAGTACATGAAGCTGGAATTACTAGTAATCGCGGATCAGCGCGCCGCGGTGAATACGTTCCCGGGTCTTGTACACACCGCCCGTCA
>NZ_CVSI01000029.1 GCF_001179985.1 Candidatus Pelagibacter communis
GCCCAGGTGATGGAAGTTTGTCGGAAGTATTAGTAAAAACTTTTAAAAATTTTCCAACTTTTAATAATTCTGTAAAATTTTTTTTATATGAAAAAAGTGAATTTTTAAGAAGGATTCAAAAAAAAAAATTAAAAGGAACTAATTTAAAGTGGATAAGTGATTATAAAAACATAAAGGGCGGTCCTATTATCTTTTTTGGTAACGAATTTTTTGATGCAATACCAATAAAACAATTTTTTATAAAGGATAAAAAATTATTAGAAAAATGCTATATTTTTAATGGAAAATTTCTTGATGAAACCCAGTGCAAGCCTAAATTGAGTGATCTAATTAACTTAAGATCTTTTAAAATTTTAAAAAACCTTAAATTTATTGAATACCCAAAGCAAGGTCTTGGGGAATTAAGCAAAATTATAAAAAAAATAAAATCTTTATCTGGAGGAGTGCTATTAATTGATTACGGTTATATGGGAGCATTAAATGAAAGTACTATACAAATTGTGATGAAAAACAGAAAAATTCACAAAAAAAACCTATTAAAGTATATTGGTAATGCAGATATCACTTCATTGGTAAATTTTAGCTTATTAAATGAATTTTTTTCAAAAAAAAAATTAAATGTTAAAAGAGTAGTTACACAGAAATTTTTTTTAGAAAGAATGGGGATTATCGAAAGAGCTAAGATTCTGGAAAAAAAAATGAATGAAAAACAAAAAAAATATATGGTCACAACGCTTTCAAGACTTTTAAATAAAGGCTCAATGGGAGAGTTATTCAAAGTTATTTTTGCATATAAAAGTAATAATAAAAAATTTTTTGGGTTTGAATGATTTTATCAAAAAAATTGTTAAAGTATAAAAGTATTAGACACTGCTTTCTAGGAATGGAAGGCGGAAAATCTAAAGGAATATATAAAAGCTTAAATTGTGGAAGAGGTTCATCTGATGCAAAAGTAAACGTAACAAAAAATCTTAAAATAGCTTGTCAAAAAATCGGTTCAACTCACAAAAAATTAGTATTGTTACATCAAGTCCATAGTAATAAGTTTTTCTATGTAAATAAAAGAAAATATAAAGCAAAGCTAGTTGGAGACGCTTTAATAACAAATAAAAAAAATATTGTATTGGGTATTTTGACTGCTGACTGCGCGCCTGTAATTATTTATGACCCAAAACTCAAAATAATTTCAGCAATACATGCTGGGTGGAAAGGTGCCTACAAAGAAATCATTAAAAAGGTAGTTAATTTTTTGATTAAATCAGGAAGTGATACCAAAGATTTGGTTGCT
>NZ_CVSI01000030.1 GCF_001179985.1 Candidatus Pelagibacter communis
CAAAAAGCGGTGGGAGCTCTGCATAGATTTGATAGTAAAAAAAATCTTAAAAAATATGAAGATCTATTTAAAAAGCTCTAAATCATTTATAAAAGAACTTATATTTAAATTTTTTAATCAATTTAAAAAACTGATAAATCAAAAAATTATATTTCCAAATAGAGTTTTTATATAACTTATTGTTCTTTATCTTTTTTAATATTGATAAACCATTTTCTCCGCCGTTGTATTTAAATTCGAATGCATCAAAATTTGAATAAAAAAATTCTTCAACTTCTTCCTTGCATAAATCTGAATTAATAGAGTCTGTCAAAATATTTAATTTTCGGAATGGATATGACGAGGTATCATCAATAAAAATATATCCATTGACATTAATAAATGGATAATACAAATTCAAAATTTTTCTTACATGGCTGGGCTCGTGATAACTATCAATATATAAAAGATCTATTCCTTTTTTAATCTCAGAAAACTTATTGATTATTTTAGACAGATTTACATCATTTGTTTGAAAAAAATTCCAATTTTTATCATCAAATAAATTTGAACAATCTTTAATGTCAAAAGAATACAATTTACCATTTATCTTTTTTAATGCCTCTAAAAATGCACATGTTGATGCCCCTCTATCAACTCCACACTCAACAATAATTTTAAGTTTCTTTTCTATCACTGTGTCATGCATTATTGTTAAGTGATTAGATTTATTGGATAATAAATTATTTTTCACCTCCTGAAAGATATCATTATTCATTTTTTCTCAAAACCTTTCTTAAAATATTTTTAAAAGAGAATTCCCGAGATTTAATTTTAGTTGTTTTTTCAAGTATTTCATCTTTCAATTTGATAATTTTTGCCATTCCCGATCCAATAAATGAATAAGTGAGATTAATTTTACTTTGATTTGATATTAAGATTTCATTTAACATTGAAAATGTTTCCCTATTATTTATTTCACTATTAAAATGATTTCTATAATTATTCTTTACATATGGTATCCAGCAAATATCATCTATAAATAAAAGGCCACCCACCCTCAATTTTTTATAGTAGTGATAGAGAATTTTCTTAACATGTAGTGCATTATGAAAAGAGTCAATTAATATAATATCAAATTCTTTTGGAATTTTATTTTCAAGAAATTGAAAATTATCATCACGAGATTGTATGAATTTCCAGTTTGTATCATTAGAGACTGAGGAGCAATCATCTATATCTATGGAATACAACTTGCCTCCATTTTTATTTATATGATCTAAAAATTTTCTAGTAGAAATTCCTTCTCTAACTCCGAACTCTAAAATATTTATATTTTTCAAATTTTTGATTTCTTTGATCAAAAAATAATCAAGTTTATGAGAATATTCGTCTTTCATATTACGTCAAAATCTTTTGTATTTGTAAAAAATGTGAAAACAAACTAAATCTTTTTATATATTTTTTTGCATTTAATTGAAAAACTTTTTTTTTATTATTATCAAGATTTAAAAATTCATCAAATTTTTTACTAAAACTCTCAGGATCATTACTCTTAAACAAAATTCCATTTTTTCCATAGTTTAGTATTTCTCTAGGTCCATTCTTACAGTCACTAGATAAAATTGGAACATTTAAGTAAGCTGCTTCAACCAAGACAAAACCAGGATCTTCCCATAATGAAGATAATATGAAACCTCTAGAATTACATAAATAATTATAAATATTTTCTGAATATTGAAAAAGTTTAATATTATTTTCTAGTCCTAATTTACTTATTAAATTTCTCAATTTTTTTTCTTCTTCTCCATTACCAAAAATATAAAGTAAAATACTAGAATTTTTTTTTATTTTTTTTGAAATATTTTTAATCAAAAATTCAAAGTTTTTTTGTTTTGTTAGCCTGCCTACTGAAATAAAATAGTTACCTTGAATTTTAGATTTCTCGTTTTTTTTTTTTACAATTTCTGAAGGTGTTAAGATGGGATCATTTAAAAGTACCAATTTATTTGGATAAAAATTTTTTTTCTTTAAATCTTGTAATGTAGCAATAGTAGGCGATGTAATTAAATATGTTTTTTTTAAAACAACTCTCCAAAATAAATTTCTTACAAGATTTAATTTGGGAATTCCTGAAATCCGTAGAATTATTTTTGTCTTAAGATTTAATAAAAAATTTAAGAATAGAGGTAAAGATGATATTAAATGTATAATGATATACTCAGGTTTTTTTTTATTCAAAAAATTATATAAAGGAATTATTGCTAAAAAGAAAATATATAAATAAATTATTCTACTTTTAATAAATCCTGTCCAATTTGACTCATCTAAAATATTTGAATTCGTCAATTTTATTATTCTTATATTTAGGTGATTTGTATTTTTTGTAAAATTATTCCATTCTCCAGCAACATTAATAATAACTGGTTCAAATTTTTTGTTTGAATATTTCTTTAAGGACTCTGCTGATTTGATAACTGACCTTACAGTGGCAACTCTTGATACGAACGGACACCAATAGTAAATTGTTTTCATTTTAATAATTGATATACGATATATTTTAATTTATACAATCAATGATATTTTAGATAATCTAAAATTACAAATAATGCAAATAAATCAAGATTATGTTTTAATATTAGGATCAAAACCAAATTCTAAGTTCCCAAAATTTAAAGTAAAAAAAATTTTTTCTGCTAATGGTGCTGCTGCCCGGGTAAAAGATTATTTAAAGATTTACCCAAATACTATTTTTGAGGCTATTGTTGGAAGTAGAGAGTTTGAAAAAAATTTAGAAGTTCAGAAAAGAGTAATTGAGTCCAAACCTAACAAAATTATCGCTAGATCTGGATTTGTGAATTTTGATAATTACAATTTCGGAAATATAGAAAAATTTCACTTTTCCTCAAATAAACAATTAGACTTTCAATCAAAGTTTTTTAAATTTGGAAAGTTGGGTGTGATATTTTGTGAAAGTTATTATGAAAAAAAAATATTAAAAAAAATAATGCATATTCTACTATCCTTTAAAAAAGGAATAATAGGTGGGGCTTCTACAGGGTTGTTTGCAATTCTTTACGCTCTATACGAAAATAAAGATTCAAAGATTATTGTTTCTGGTATAGGAATGAGTGGCGGAGGTCATTTTTATAAAGAAGATACTAACAAATACTCCAATAGATCTAATGTTGATAAAAAGCTTATGCAAATTTTAAAAAATAGATATAAGGATAGGATATTCACTTTAGATAAAGAATTGGACAAAAATTCAAAAATTAAATATCTTCAAGTT
>NZ_CVSI01000031.1 GCF_001179985.1 Candidatus Pelagibacter communis
ACTATTTTTCCAAAAAATTTAAAAATATTTATTTAATAACAACTTCGACAGAATTTAAAAAAAAGTTTGACAAAAGAATCAAGATTATTTCACCAAAAATAAATTTTTGGAAAAAATATGGGAGGAGAATAAAATATTTTATTTGCTTAATTCTTTTAGTAAAAATTTTGATTAAAAATCGTGATATCAAGGTTTTTTCCTTCCAGGCAAATATATACTGCTTAGTAATATGTAAATTATTAAATGTAAAAATTGTTGTCAGATCTAATTCAGCTCCAATTGGTTGGTCAAAAAATTTTTTTAAAAAATTTATCTTTAAAAAGTTACTAAAACTTGCAGACATCACAATGGTTAATAGTATTGAGTTTAAAAAGGAATTGAAAAGAAACTTCAATGTAGAGTCAAAAGTAATTTATAACCCTTTAAATAAAGAGGAAATAATTAGATTATCTAAAAAAAAAGTTAGAAATACTTTTTTTAAAAAGAATACTTTAAATATTATAAACGTAGGTAGATTTACAGATCAAAAAGATCATTTAACGTTATTAAGAGCAATTAACATTGTTAAGGACAGAATAAATTTAAGATTAATGATTGTAGGTAGAGGAATAAATTTAATGTCAATGAAAAATTACATTAATTATAATAATTTGAAAAAAATTGTAAAAATTATCAATTTTACTAAAAATCCATTTCCTCTCATTAAAAAATCAAATTTGTTTGTCCTCACGTCTACTTATGAAGGACTACCAAATGTATTACTTGAAACTTTGGTTTTAAAAAAATTTATAATTTCTACAAGGTGTCAAACTGGTCCCTCAGAAATTTTATTAAATGGAAAGGGTGGACTACTATTTCAGGTTAAAAACCACAAAAAATTGGCAAATAAAATTATTTATTATTTTCATAACGAAAGTAAATGTCAAAAACTTTTACAAAAAGCGGTGGGAGCTCTGCATAGATTTGATAGTAAAAAAAATCTTAAAAAATATGAAGAT
>NZ_CVSI01000032.1 GCF_001179985.1 Candidatus Pelagibacter communis
GGGTAAATTAATAAAGAATTTGATTAAACCACTTTATATGAGTTAAAATAATATTATGACAGATACAATTGAGCAAAAATGTTTAGCTAAGGGTGTTAAATTAACCGAGCAAAGAAGAACAATTGCGAGAGTAATATCAGAGTCAAAAAAAAATTATGGTGTTTCAGATCATCCTGATGTGGATGAACTTTATAAAAGAGTTTCAGATATCGATAATAAGATTAGTATTGCCACAGTCTACAGAACAGTAAAATTATTTGAAGAATCAGGTATTCTCATGAAGCACGATTTTAAAGATGGTAAAGCTAGATATGAATTAAATGACGACCATAACCATCTAATTGATATTAAGACAGGAAATATAATTGAGTTTACTAGTGATGAAATTGAAAGCATTCAAAAAAAAATTGCTGAAAAACACGGATACAAACTGGTAGATTCAAAATTAGAACTTTACTGTGTTAAAGATAAATCTGATTAACTGTGAAAAAAATTTTCATTAAAACATTTGGATGTCAAATGAACGAATACGACTCAAATCGTATTTATGATACTGTAAAGGATATTGGTTATTTCAAAACAAATGATCACCTAAATGTTGATTGTTATTTATTAAATACTTGCCATATCAGAGATAAGTCAAAAGAGAAAGTTTATGATGAAATAGGAAGAGTTAGAAAAAACTACAAAAATAAAAAGAAACCTATTGTAATTGTGGCAGGTTGTGTTGCACAAGCAGAAAGTGGTGAAATGATAAAAAGGG
>NZ_CVSI01000033.1 GCF_001179985.1 Candidatus Pelagibacter communis
GATATAGTTTGCTGGAAAGATTCTGCAAAAAAAAGAAGATTAACGCATTGTTAATAGGTCATCATCAGGATGATTTATATGAAAATTTTTTCATTAGAATGTTAAGAGGTTCTGGAATAAGAGGATTAACATCATTTTCATCTAGAGATATTTTTATCAATAAAAGTTTAAAAGGCTATAGGCCTTTCCTAAATATTACAAAAAAAACATTACTAAAAGTTACAAACAAAGTTTTTGGTTATTATATTAATGATCCTTCCAATTCTAATGATCAGTATTTAAGAACTAGAATAAGAAATTTGTTGAAGAGCCTGCAAAATGAGGGTTTTGATAAAAAAAAATTTGATTTAACTTATTGCAATTTACGCTCTGCCAACGAAACATTGAAATATTATTCAGATCAAAATATTTCTAAAAACACTAACTGTTTTAGAAAAAATCTTAAAGATAAAGTAGTCATAAATCATAAATTTTTTAACCAACCTGATGAAATTGTCCTTAGATCACTCTCAAACTTAATATCAAAAATTAACAGC
>NZ_CVSI01000034.1 GCF_001179985.1 Candidatus Pelagibacter communis
CCAGAATGTGCACTTGTTGGTATTTTAGATGCAGATAAAGAAGGGTTTCTTAGATCTGAAACTTCTTTGATTCAAACAATTGGTCGAGCAGCTAGGAATGTGGATGGTAAAGTTATTTTGTATGCTGACAAAGAAACTAAAAGTATAAAAAAAGCTACACAGGAAACTGATAGAAGAAGATCTATTCAGCTTGCCTATAATAAAAAGCATAACATTGATGCAAAAACAGTTAAAAAAGAAATTAGTGATATTTTGGAAAGCGTGTATGAGAAAGATTATGTGAAGATAAGTGAAGGTGCAAATGTCGGTGGAAATCTAAAAAAACATCTTAAGGCTTTAGACAGAAAAATGAAAGAATCAGCCTCAAACCTTGAATTTGAGGAAGCTGCTAAAATTAGGGATGAAATTCGCAAACTTCAAAGTACAGAACTTGAAATCACATTAAATCCAAAGGTTAGACAGTATGATATTAAAAATAAAATTTATCCTAAGGGAAGATCTACTTTAGGAATGCCAGGCACAAGAGTAACAAAAAAAAGAGATAAAAGATGGAAGCACGGAAAATAATTATTACAGGTGGTGCTACCAGGATCGGTGCAGCAATTGCAGAACGATTATCTGGTTTTAAAGTCCAGATTTTAATTCAATATAACAAATCAAAATCTAAAGCTGAAAATTTAAGAAATAATTTAGAGCAAAAAGGCTCAAAAATTTATTTAATAAAAGCAGACCTAGGAAAAGAAAAAGATGTTTTAAAAATAGTCAAATTTGCAAAAAAAAAAATGGGCTATCTTGATTGTCTTATT
>NZ_CVSI01000035.1 GCF_001179985.1 Candidatus Pelagibacter communis
AAAAAAAAAAAATTTTATAAATTAAATTTCTCCGTAAGACCTAGATGGCCTTTAGATGAAAGTGCAAAATTTTTGAAAGGGTCAGGAGTTAAATTATAAATAAATGTCGTCTGGATTTTTTTTATGAAAGTGATTTTGAAAAACTATTTCATACGCTTGCTCTAAATTTCTTGTATATAACTTACTATCAAATAACGGATTTACATCTTTAAAAGTATTTAATTTGTTTTTTAGTTGTTTTAAATATTTTTCATCATTTGCAATTTTTACAGCTTTGCTTACATACTCTTCATCTGAATGGGTAATTAATTCCTCTAAACCACTTGTTTTTAATAAGCTTGAGGCAACTCTGCTGTGAAATGATTTTCCTATCTTTGTTAAAACAGGTACACCTGCCCATATAGAGTCATTGCACGTGGTATGAGCATTGTAAGGGAAAGTATCCAAAAATAAATCTGCAAATTTAAATCTTGCTAAATATTCTTTCACGGACACCGGCTCACTAAATATAATTCTTTCAGAATTTAATTTATTTTTTTCAAATTCTTTTTTCAAATTTTTTTCAAATTTATCATTTTTTGAAATAAGCCATAATACACTTTTGGGAGTTTTTTTTAAAATTTCTACCCAAAGATTAAAAGCTGTCTTAAAAATTTTTTGATTAGAATTAAAACAACAAAAAATAAATTTACCATCAGGTAGTTTAAATTGTTGCTTTGTTAATTTTTTTTCTAATACAGGGCGATCCTTTTCCGAGGGTAGATATGAGTTTGGTAAATAAATTATTTTTTCTGAATAAAATTTTTTTTCATCTTCTTGAATTAGGTTTTTATCGGCAATAATATAATCTATTTTATCAGTTCCTGAAGTCCCTGGATAACCTAAAAAATTTATTTGAATAGGAGCGCATCTTTTTAAAAATATTTCCATACGATTTTCAAAGCCACCTGTATGGCCCATTAAATCAATCGCAATGTCTATTTCTAAGTCTCTTGAAAAATTTACAATTTCCT
>NZ_CVSI01000036.1 GCF_001179985.1 Candidatus Pelagibacter communis
ATGAAATTGTCCTTAGATCACTCTCAAACTTAATATCAAAAATTAACAGCAAGTACTATTATCCCAGAGGCAAATCTTTGCTAAAAAAAATCTCTGAGATAAGAGGTAATGCTTTTAAAAAAACTACTTTAGGTGGCTGTATTATAGAAAGAGTAAATAATACAACACTAATTTACCTTGAAAACATAAAATAAACTAAATTATGTTACAATTTAGCACTTGTTTAATATAGAATAATTCTTAATTTAAGGACTTAATATGAATTTTAAAAATCTAGCAATGTGGGCAATTATAGTCATTCTGACTATAGGTCTCTATAATATGTTTAAAAACCCACAAAATATTAAATCAACAAATAATGAAAAAATTATTTTTTCAGAATTTTTAAAGGAAGTTGATAACGGAAGAGTTGTAGAGGTTCAAATACAGGGAAATAACATAAAAGGTGTAATGGCAAATGGTAAAACCTTTACTACCTATTCTGCAAACTACCCTAATTTAGTTGAAAAGTTATCCGATAGTGGTGTTAGTATTTCAGCTGTTCCAACAGATGAAAAAATGCCATCACTTCTTGGAGTTTTGCTATCGTGGTTTCCGATGTTGCTATTAATCGCTGTATGGATTTTCTTTATGAGACAAATGCAAGGCGGTAAAGGTGGTGCCATGGGTTTTGGAAGATCTAAAGCAAAAATGATGAATGAAGTTAAAGGAAAAGTAACTTTCAATGATGTTGCCGGTGTTGAAGAAGCTAAAGAAGAAGTTGAAGAAGTCGTAGAATTTTTAAAGGATCCAAAAAAATTTAGTAGATTAGGTGGCAAAATACCTAGAGGATGTCTTCTTGTTGGACCTCCAGGAACTGGTAAAACACTTCTAGCAAGAGCTATTGCAGGGGAAGCTGGAGTTCCCTTTTTTACTATATCTGGGTCAGATTTTGTTGAAATGTTCGTTGGTGTTGGTGCATCAAGAGTTAGAGATATGTTTGAACAAGGAAAAAAACATTCTCCATGTATAATTTTTATAGATGAGATAGATGCTGTAGGAAGAAGCAGAGGAGCTGGACTTGGTGGAGGTAACGATGAGAGAGAACAGACGTTAAACCAATTGTTAGTCGAAATGGATGGATTTGATACAAATGAAGGAGTAATAATTATTGCAGCTACTAATAGACCAGATGTTTTAGACCCCGCACTATTAAGACCTGGAAGATTTGATAGACAAGTTGTTGTCTCTAATCCAGACATTATAGGTAGAGAAAAAATTTTGAAAGTTCACGCAAAAAAAATATCAATGT
Source organism: Candidatus Pelagibacter communis (assembly GCF_001179985.1). Classification (GTDB taxonomy): domain Bacteria; phylum Pseudomonadota; class Alphaproteobacteria; order Pelagibacterales; family Pelagibacteraceae; genus Pelagibacter; species Pelagibacter ubique_J. The sequence continues at coordinate 1,292 of NZ_CVSI01000036.1, forward strand.
CACCGGACGTGAATTTAAGAACTGTTGCAAGAGGAACCCCAGGTTTTTCTGGCGCAGATTTAGCAAATCTAGTAAATGAAGCAGCTCTTTTAGCAGCACGTAAAAATAAAAGAATTGTAACTTCACAAGAATTTGAAGAAGCAAAAGATAAAGTTATGATGGGCGCTGAAAGAAGATCAATGGTAATGACAGAAGAAGAAAAAAAATTAACTGCTTATCATGAAGCGGGACATGCTATTGTAACTCTTAATGAAAAAGCAGCTTATCCAATCCACAAGGCAACAATTATACCTCGAGGCAGAGCGCTAGGAATGGTTATGCAATTACCAGAAAGAGATGAGGTATCTCAAACAAGAGAACAACTACACGCACAAATGGCAATTGCTATGGGTGGAAGAGTAGCAGAGGAAATTATTTTTGGAGACGATAAGGTAACAACTGGAGCTTCTAGCGATATTGAACAAGCTACAAAAAGAGCTAGAGCTATGGTAATGAGAGCTGGATTGAGTAAAGAATTAGGACCCATACTTTACGGTGAAAATGAGGAAGAAGTTTTTCTTGGTAGATCAGTTGCCAGACAACAAAATATGTCTGAAGAAACAGCGAGAAAAGTAGATGCTGAAATTAAAAGATTTGTAGACATGGGATATGAAAGAGCTAAAAAAATTCTTAAAGAAAAAATTGAGGATTTACATAAGTTGGCAAAAGCACTTCTAGTTTACGAAACTTTAACAGGTTCCGAAATAGAGGATTTAATTAATAAAAATGTCTATCCGCCTAATAAAGAAGACTTAAAAATTGAGGAAGATAATTCAGGTTCAGCATTAGGATCTATTGGTTTAAAACCTAAAATAGTTCACTAAAATCAATGTCAAAATATTACACTAGAGCGTGTAATTTTTATTACGGTAAATCATCATTAGAAATGCTTAAGAAAAAAAAGGCACTTCCATTGCACGGTAATAAAGAATTATCTTTCGATACAGTTGAAATTTTATCAAGAAAAAAAAAAAGAAAAATAAACATTAATATTATCAATTCATTAAGTTTTGATCTAAAAAAAAAAATAAAGAAAGACTTAAAAAAAATCACAAAAAAAAAATCGTTTTGTAAGATTAGCTTAAAAGAACCATTATTGATTGGAATATTAAATCTCACACCTGATAGTTTTTCAGATGGAGGACAATACAATCAAATTGACTCAGCATTAAAAAGAGTGAAATCACTATTAAAATCTGGTTGTAAAATTGTTGATGTAGGAGGAGAGTCAACCCGACCAGGATCTGAAGATGTAGATGAAAATATTGAATGGAAAAGAATAAAGAACTTACTAAAAAAAATTAGAAATTATAAATTTTTGTTGTCTTTAGATACTAGAAAAACTTTTGTTATGCATAAAGCTTTAAGATATAAACTTAATATTGTTAACGATGTTTCTGGCTTTTCATACGATACCAAAACTATCGATTTCCTTAAAAAAACAAAACTTCCTTTGATCATTAATCATTCAAAAGGAGAACCAAGGACGATGCAAAGAAAACCTTCCTACAATAATGTTCTTCTCGAAATATATGATTTTTTTGAAAAAAAAATTGAACTTTTAAGAAAAGCTGGAGTAAGGCATAACAATATTATTTTAGATCCAGGAATAGGTTTTGGAAAAAACTTGAAACATAATATTACCATAATGAACAATATTTCTATTTTCCACTCTTTAGGTTTTCCTATAATGTTAGGTTCTTCTAGAAAAAGATTTATAAAATATATTTCTGGTAAGAATGATAGCAATATTAGACTTGGAGGCACATTAGCATCATCTATTCATGCAGTGATGAATGGAGTTCAAATAATGAGGGTTCATGACTTTAATGAAATTTCTCAAGGATTAAAGGTGTTTAAATCTATTAACAAATAAAATGTCAAAAAAATATTTTGGTACTGACGGAATCAGAGGAAAGGTTAATCAAGGAAATATCAATGGTGAAATGTTCTTTAGGTTTGGTTTAGCGGCTGGAACTTATTTTAAAAATCTTAAAAAATCTAAACAAGTGGCAATTATTGCAAAAGATACAAGATTATCCGGTTATACTTTAGAGCCCGCACTTGTCTCCGGACTTGCATCAGCTGGAATGCACGTAATTTTATTGGGACCTTTGCCGACAAACGGACTTGCAATGTTAACAAAAAAAATGAGAGCAAATATGGGAATTATGATAACTGCATCTCACAACCCCTATTACGACAATGGTTTAAAACTTTTTGGTCCAGATGGATTAAAATTATCAGATAAAATTGAAATGAGAATTGAAAAACTTATAGACTCTAAAATAATAAAAAATTTGTCTGACCCTAAAAAATTGGGTAGAGTCAAAAGGTTAGAAAACGCAAATGACGACTATATTCAAATTTTAAAAAAAAATTTCCCTGGTAATTTTAATCTTAAAAAAATGAGGATTGCAATAGATTGTGCAAATGGTGCTGGATATAAATCAGCTCCAAATCTTTTAAAATCTCTGGGTGCAAAAATTTATGAGACTGGAACTTCACCTAATGGATTTAATATTAACTTAAAATGTGGTTCGACTTTTCCACAGAAAATACAGTCATTCGTGAGAAAAAATAAAGCACACATTGGTATTTCTTTAGATGGTGATGCAGACAGGGTAATATTAGCAGATGAAAGAGGCAAAATAATAGATGGAGACCAAATTATCGGAATGTTAGCTACAAGATGGAAGAGAAAAAAAATATTAAAAGGTGGTGTAATTGGAACCCTAATGTCAAATTATGGACTACAAAAATATTTCAAAAACGAAAAAATAAAATTCTTAAGAGCAAAAGTTGGTGACAGATACGTAAAAGAAAAAATGCAAAAAAATAAATTTAATTTAGGAGGCGAACAATCAGGACATATTATTTTAGGGAAATTTGCAACAACGGGAGATGGCTTATTGGTTGCTTTGGAAGTGTTATTTGCAATGAGAAAAGGCAAAAAGGCTAGCGAAATTTTTAACGTATTTAAACCAACTAAACAATTATTGGAAAATGTCACTGTTAAAGATAAATCAATCATAGATACTCTTAAGTGTAAAAATGCCATCAAAAAAGCCTCTAAAATAATTAAAAAGCAAGGAAGAATTTTGGTTAGAAAATCTGGTACAGAACCTAAGATTAGAATAATGGTTGAAACAGATAATAAAAAATTATTATTAAATTGTATAAATATTATTAAAAGATCTTTGAATTAATTTGAAAATAAAATCTAAAGTACTAGTAATTGCAGGATCAGACTCGTCTGGTGGTGCAGGCATTCAAGCAGATATTAAAACTATTACAGCACTAGGATCTTATGCAATGACAGCTATTACAGCGGTCACATCCCAAAATACTGTTGGAATAAATTCTATAATCCCAATCCCAATAAATGTAATTTCAAAACAAATTGAATTTACTTCAAAAGATATAAAACCAGATGCGATTAAAATAGGAATGTTGCATTCTGAAAGTGTGATTAAAACAGTTCTAAAGTCATTAAATAAATTAAATATTAAAAAAATTATACTTGATCCTGTGATGATAGCAAAAGGAGGTCAGAGATTAGTTAACAAAAGATCAATCAAATTATTAAAAAATAATTTATTAAAAAAAGTTACATTAGTTACTCCTAATGTTCCTGAGGCAGAAGTTCTGTCAGGTATCTCCATAAAAACAATTGAAGACATGATCCATGCTGCAAAAAAAATAAATATTTTAGGTGTAAAAAATGTTTTAATAAAAGGCGGTCATCTCAGAACAAAAACAATTCATGACGTGCTTTTAAGTGATAATAAAGTAGAGATATTTAACAGCAAAAAAATAATTACAAAAAATACCCATGGAACTGGTTGTACACTTTCGAGTGCAATTACTACATTTTATTCATGTGGAAAAACTCTAAAGAAATCTTGTGAGCTAGGAATAAATTATGTTAACCGTGCTATTATGTCAGGACCAAATTATGGTAAAGGGCATGGACCAATTAATCATATAAATAATATAGAAATAAAAAAAATTAAATGAAAAATGTTGCAGTAGTTGGATCACAGTGGGGCGATGAAGGAAAAGGAAAAATCGTAGATTGGTTGTCTAGTGAAGCTGATATTGTAGTTAGATTTCAAGGAGGCCATAACGCCGGGCATACGCTTGTGATAGAAGGTATTACATACAAATTAAGACTCCTCCCATCAGGAATAGTAAGAAAAAATAAAATTTCAATAATTGGAAACGGTGTGGTGGTTGATCCTTGGGCTTTATTAGACGAAATTGATGAGATTAAATCTAAAGGTGTTACAGTTAGTCCAAAAAATTTAATAATATCTGAGTCTGCAAATTTAATATTACCGTTTCATAAAGAAATGGATGAAATTAGAGAGGACGCCGCAGGAAACGCTAAAATTGGAACTACAAGAAGAGGTATTGGACCGGCATATGAAGACAAAGTTGGTAGAAGATCCATAAGAGTGATGGACTTAGTATCAGAGGAAAATTTGGACCATAGGCTTGAAATTGTATTATTGCATCATAACGCTATAAGAAAAGGACTTGGAAAAAAGGTTTATAAAAAAGATAAGTTAAAAAAGGATTTATTAAAAATTGCTCCAGAAATTCTAAAATACTCAAAACCGGTATGGAAAAAAATAGATGAATTTAAATCTCAAAACAAAAAAATTTTATTTGAAGGTGCACAAGGTGTTCTCTTGGATGTTGATCATGGTACCTATCCATTTGTAACTTCTTCCAATACTGTTGCATCTTCAGCGGCAACTGGTTCAGGTTGTGGGCCAAATTCTATAAATTATGTTTTAGGTATCACAAAAGCATACACAACTCGAGTTGGTGAAGGACCTTTTCCAACAGAGTTAAAAGATGAAATTGGTGAAGAACTTGGTACTAAAGGTAAAGAGTTTGGAACGGTAACTCATAGAAAAAGACGTTGTGGCTGGTTTGATGGAGTTTTAGTTAGACAAACTATTAAAATTTCAGGAATTAATGGAATAGCTCTGACTAAGCTTGATGTATTAGATGATTTAGATTATGTAAAAATGTGTGTTGCATATGAATTAGACGGAAATAAAATTGATTATTTACCAGCCGCAGTCGATGATCAATTAAAAGTAAAGCCGGTTTATAAAACTTTTGAAGGTTGGAAAACTTCTACAAAAGGAATCAAAAATTTTAAAGACTTGCCTGATAATGCAAAAAAATATATTCGTGAGTTAGAGCAATTTATAGAAACTAAAGTATCAAGTATTTCAACTAGTCCTGAAAGAAATGATACTATTTTAATTGAAGATCCTTTTAAGATTAATTAGCAGGTAACAAATTTTTAGAGTTAGCTGAGTTAAGCATATGTTTTTGAAGTTTTTCAAATGCTTTATTCTCAATTTGTCTAATTCTTTCTCTACTAATTTTAAATCTTTTACTTAAGTCCTCTAGAGTTTTTGGATCATCTGTAAGTCTTCTTGAATACAAGATTTCTTTTTCTCTTTCGTTAAGAATTTTAATTGAATCTTTTAATAGATCTTTTCTTTGCTCCATCTCATCCTGATGAGCAATTTTTAAATCGTGGTCCATTGTTTTATCAACAACCCAATCTTGCCACTCATCTCCATCTTCACCAATGGGAGCATTTAATGACTGTTCTTTTCCAGACAACCTTCTATTCATGGAAACAACTTCATCTTCACTAACATCTAATGTGGATGCAATTTTTTTAACATCTTCATTTTTTAAATCTCCTTCACTTCTTGGAGAAATTTGATTTTTTAGTTTTTTTAAATTAAAAAAGAGTTTTTTTTGAGCTGTTGTCGTACCCATTTTAACTAAACTCCATGATCTTAAAATATATTCCTGTATAGATGCCTTTATCCACCACATAGCATATGTTGCTAGTCTAAAACCTTTTTCTGGTTCAAATTTTTTTACTGCTTGCATCAAACCAACATTACCTTCTGATATTATTTCGTTTAAAGGTAAACCATATCCTTTATAGCCCATTGCAATTTTTGCAACTAATCGCAAATGACTTGTAACTAATTTTTCTGCAGCTTTAACATTACCAGTATTTTTCCAATTCTTTGCCAACATGTACTCTTCTTCTGCGTCAAGCATAGGAAACTTTTTGATTTGCTCTAAATATAGCGATAAACCACCTTCGTTGGTTAAAGCTGGATATTTGAATGTTGAACTACTCATTTCTAAGACTTATTTAATTAATTTTTTTAAATTTACAATGTATAAAATTTTAAGCATTTCTTAGACTTTTTAGAATATTTTCAAGATCATTTGGTAATTTAGATTTAAAATTCATTCTTGTATTTTTAGTTGGATGATAA
>NZ_CVSI01000037.1 GCF_001179985.1 Candidatus Pelagibacter communis
AGAGAAGGTTGTTACTTAGTGTGGCCAGTACTTGGTCCATCAACCGTGAGGGATACTTTTGGCTCTTTAGTTTCAATGAGCGGTGGAGATGCATGGTATAACGTGACTGTTAAAAACGATACACAATACTTTAAAGAATCTGATTATTATTACTCTAAATTAACAGAGGGTGTAGATTTCAGAGCAAAAAATTTAGAGACTTTTGATAGCTTAGAAAAAACCTCTGTAGATTTTTATGCAACTGTAAGAAGTTTGTATCTCCAGGATAGAAATAGAAAGATCAAAAATCTTAAGATTAAGACTGATACTTTAGATGACAGCGACTGGGACTCATTAGATAAATAATCAGCAAAATATGAAAAATTTAAGAATAAAAATAATTATTTTTACGTTATTTTTTTTTATTAATTTAAATTCAAATTCTATAGCAAATGTATCGTCTAATTTTATTAATGATATCACTACCAGAGCTAGTAATATTTTGTCCAGCCAAGATACTGAGGAATTTAAAATCCAAGAACTTATTAAAATTGGAGAAAACTCAGTTGATATAGATGGTATCGGATTTTATACTTTAGGTAAACATAGAAAAAATCTAAATGATGTTCAAAAAGACGAATTTAAAAAAATTTTTCGAAAATATTTCCTCAAAAGTTTTTCAACAAGATTGGTTGAGTATAAAGAGGCAAAAATTGTTGTAATTTCTGAAGATGTTAAAAATGATAAATATACAATTGTAAAAAGTAAGCTTTTAGCAACATCAAATAGACCAGAAGTTGCTATCGACTGGAGGGTTTATACAAAAGATCCATCAAAACCATTGATAAGAGACTTAATTATCGAAGGACTTAGTTTAGCTAGAACCCAAAGAGAGGAATTTAATTCTATAATTATGAATAATGATGGTAATATAAGTGCTCTTTTTATTAGTTTAAAAGAGTTTAATAAATAATCTGAAAATAATTTGTAAACAAAAACAGATTTGGTGGGCCCGCCAGGACTCGAACCTGGGACCAATACATTATGAGTGTACTGCTCTAACCAACTGAGCTACAGGCCCTTAATTAATTTTATTTATATCAAAAAAAAAGTTTTTTCAATTTTAATATTGTGGTGGGCCGTGTTGGTTACGCTCCAACTACCCCTGCAATGTCAATGCAGTACTCTACTATTGAGCTAACGGCCCTAAATTTAAAAACAATCAAAAATTTTTTATTAACATTATTTTTTAAAAAAAACATTCGTTTTTTTATTTACAGCGTACATTATGGATAAGTTTAAAATAAACAAGCTTATATTGAAATCGCTAAAAAATGAACCTGATGGTATAAGTGGTAAAAAATTAGTAATTAAAAAAGTAAAGGCACCAATTTGTAAATAATTTTGTGAGAGAATAATGACTTTTAAATATTGAAAAATTAGTGCAAAGAATACAGATAGCAATAAAAAGGTTCCAACTAGTCCATGTTCTGATAAAAATTCAAAATAAATTTGATGAGGATGAGTAAGGCAATAATAATTATTTTTCTTTGCTTTTTCTTTTTCACCGCATGTTTCTATTCTATAATTTTTATTACCGACCCCTATTAAAGGATGATTTTTGAAAACTGCGAAACCTGACTTATAAAGTTTTATGTAAATATTATTCTCTAAATTTTGAAATTTTTTTTCTGTAAAAATATTTAAAAGAATTTGTCCATAATATCTATTTTTAAGATAGTCAGAACTAATTACTGTTATTATAATTATTGTCGGTAAAATAATTAAATAAACAAACTTTGATTTTAAATCAAAAATATCAATTAGGTATATAAACAATAACAAACCAAATACAGCTTTTATAGCATTAGATCTTTCACCTGTAATTAATATTGAAAAGATAAATATTAATACTATGACTAAAAATATTATATTTCTAAATTTTTTTTTTTTTATAATCTCCAATACTTGACCCAATATTAAAAACATAAAACCATTTAAAAAAGCACCTGCTATTGGTTCATCTTTAAAAAAGCTTACAACTCTAGGTCCATGAGGCTGCTCAATACCATCTATAGAAATTGCGCCCCATCCGAAAATGTTAGCTCCAGTAATTCTCTCAAAATTAACATCAAAAACGAAAATTAAAAAAATTATTGTCCAAAAATAAAATATTCTCAAATTTTTTTTTTCAATATAAAATAAGTAATTAATTGCCAAAAATAATATTATAAACCTAATAAAACCAAAATTTCTTAATACGCTAGTTTCAAAGTTTAAAGAGATGAAAGTATTTAATATAAGATAGAAATATAAAATTAAAAAAATCTTAATGGTGTTATTTTTCAGTAAATATTTAAAATGATCGTATTTAAAAAAAAAATATAAATATACAACACCTAACAACACAATATTAACAATAGAGACGGCTGATCCAATAATTATAGATATAGGTAAAAATGTTAGTAAAATAAAAAAAATATTATCTTGTATAATTTTCATGTGGTAGGCATTAAAATTAATTACTCAATGTTATCATAAGAAAGTATTTCTTTGCCAAAAAATATTATCCTTTTTAAAAAATTTTCAAAACAAATCAATTTATTTTCAATGTGCGCGTACTTCATTACATTTTAGCTATAAAACTTTTTATTCCAACTACAAGTAATTTATTACTCATTAGTAAATTATGTTATTTTATGAATTTTATTTTTATTATACCAATTTATTGTTTTCATGAGAGTTTTGTCAAAATTACTGAACTTAAAATTTTTAAGTAATTTTTTTATTTTGTAATTATCACCATGTGTTGTTTTTGCTTCAATTTTTTTTAAAATTTTTGAATAAACAGGAATATATTTAAAATCTTTGAAAATAGAGTTAATTTTTTTTATTACTTGAATAATTTTAATAGGTTTATTCGAACATATATTAAAAATATAGTAATTATTTTTTAATTTTAACTTATTAATTTTTAGTAAAATTTTTATAACATCTCCTATATAAGTAAAATCACGATAATGACTCCCATTTTCGTTTAAATAAAATTTTTTGTTATCCATATTACTTTTAAGATATTTAAAAATTAACATATCTGGACGTCCCCATTCACCAAAAACCGTAAATAACCTAAAACCTATTATTTGCAAATTAAACAACTTACTAAATGTTTTTGCTGTAATTTCATTAATATACTTAGAAAAACCATAGAAGTTTTTTGTATTTAATTTAATATTTTCTTTAATAGGAAGTTTTTTTTGATCACCATAAATTGAA
>NZ_CVSI01000038.1 GCF_001179985.1 Candidatus Pelagibacter communis
ATGCCAGAGATTATGTTGAAGCTATGTGGAAAATATTGCAACAAAAAAAACCTGATGATTATGTTATTGCTACTGGAAAACAACTAAGCATTAGACAGTTTATCAATTTAGTATCAAAAAAATTAAATATGAATATTGCTTGGAAAGGAAAAGGACTTAAAGAAAAAGGCTACGACTCTTTAACAAAAAAAAATATAATACAAATAGATAAAAATTATATTAGACCTCTAGATGTTAACACGCTTTTAGGTAATGCTAGTAAAGCTAGAAAAAAACTTTCTTGGAAACCTAAAATAAACATCAACCAGCTTATAGAAGAAATGATTTCAGAAGAAGTAAAAATTCTAAATGCTAAATAAAAAAGCAAAAATTTTTATAGCTGGACATAAGGGTATGGTAGGCTCAAGTATATGCGAAAAATTAAAAAAAAATGGTTATAGAAATTTGCTATTTGAAGATAAAAAAAAACTTAACTTATTAGATCAAAATAAAGTCTACAAATACTTAAAAAAAAATAAGCCAAATTTAGTCATAATAGCGGCAGCAAAAGTTGGAGGGATACTTGCAAACTCTAAATCAAAGGAAAGGTTTTTGTATGAAAACTTACAAATCCAAAACAATTTAATTCATGGCTCATATTTAGCAAAAGTAAAAAACCTAATTTTTTTAGGATCAAGCTGTATATACCCAAAAAATTGTAAACAGCCTATGAAAGAAGAATACCTTATGTCTGGAAAATTAGAGAAAACAAATGATGCTTATGCTATCGCAAAAATTGCGGGAATTTATATGTGTAAAAATTACTCTAAGAGCTATAATCTAAATTATAAATGTTTAATGCCTCCAAATATGTATGGCCCAGGTGATAATTACGACTTACAAAAATCTCATTTTTTTCCAGCTCTAATTAATAAAATTACTATTGCAAAAAAAAAAAATTAAAAAATTTATTATTTTG
>NZ_CVSI01000039.1:0-30000 GCF_001179985.1 Candidatus Pelagibacter communis
TTATGCAAATTTTAAAAAATAGATATAAGGATAGGATATTCACTTTAGATAAAGAATTGGAAAAAAATTCAAAAATTAAATATCTTCAAGTTGAAACATTTTGATGAAAAAAAAATTTATTGATCCTTACATTGAAAAAAAATCAAAAAAAAGTAATGAATTATTTCAATGTTTTCCAAAAACATCAATTCCTCTACCCTCAGAGGTAGAAATAAGTGAGTCTGGCACCTGCAATAGAAAATGTTCTTTCTGTCCAAGAAGTGCCCCAGATTTTAAAGATGTGAAGGAATTTATTAATGATCAATTAATTTTAAAGTTAGTTAATGAGTTAAAAAATTATTATTATAAGGGAACTATTAGATTTTCTGGTTTTGTTGAACCTTTATTGGATAAAAATATTTTTAAACTAATAAATATTTGTAGAATTAATTTACCTGAATCAAATATTGAGATGGTTACTAATGGGGATGTCCTAAATCTATCAAGATTAAAGAAGTTATTTGAAAACGGTTTAAGTAAATTATTAATTAGTGTCTACGATGGTCCAGAAGACGTTACTAAGTTTGAAAATCTTTGTAACGATGCTGGATTAAGGAAAAACGAATTTTTTATTAGACATCGATATCTTCCACCAGAGGAGGATTTTGGTATTACCTTAAGTAACAGAGCAGGGATGATGGAAAATGCGGAGTTTCAAATTAAAAAGCTAGAAAATACACTTAAAAAACCATGTTACTATCCTAGTTATACATTTTTTTTAGATTACAATGGTGATGTATTAATGTGTCCACATGATTGGGGTAAAAAAAGAATTCTTGGAAATCTTAAAAATAATTCTTTTAAAGAGATATGGTTGTCAAAGTTATCGATTGAAAGTAGGTCAAAACTAAATGGGTCAAACAGAAATTTTTCACCTTGTAGTGATTGTGATGTAAGTGGAACTTTGATAGGGAAAAAACATGCTAATGCGTGGAACAACTATAAAGAAATCAAATGAGGAAAATTTTAATTTTAGGAGCTAGTTCAGATATAGGTTTTAAAGTAACAAAATTATTTTTAAAACAAGACTGGCAAGTTTATGCTCACTTTAATTCGCAGTCTCGAAATTTAAAAAAAATAATTAATAAAAATCTTAAATTAATTCAATTAAATTTTTTAGATAGTTCAGAGAATATTGATAAAAAAATTGATTTTCTTAAAAACATAAACTTTGATGGATTTGTAAATCTTACAGGCTATATAGACAATAGGGGTTTTACTAATTTTGATTTGGAAGAATGTATTAATGCTCTGAAAGTAAACACAATAGTACCTTTATTAATTTTAAAACAAATTCATAAACTCATGATTAAATCAAAATTTGGAAGAATATTACTTACATCCAGCATTGGTACTAAATTTGGTGGAGGAAAAAATACATTCTGTTACAGTCTCTCAAAAAAAGCTAATGAATTTATTCCTAGAGATTACAAAGTATGGGCAGAAAAAAACGTTTTGATAAATTGTTTGATTATTGGAGTAACTGATACAAAAATTCATAAAAGAATACATAAAAAGTATAAAAAAATCAGAAAAAACCTTATACCAATAAAAAGAATGGCAAAAGCTGAAGAGATTGCAAAATATATATTTTTTCTTATCAATGATAATTCTTACATAACAGGACAAGTTATTTCAATCAGTGGTGGAGAATAAATTAAAGATAATCCATTTGGTTGGAGGAAATAAAAATTCTGGAGCTTTTAAAGGAGCAGATTTATTAAATAAAGATTTAAAAAGAAATTATATTGATTCAAATATTCTATATGAAGAAGAGGAGTCTTTTACAAAAAAAATAAAAGCAAAATTTAGACAAACTTTTGAAAAATTTCCAAAAATCCTTTATCCAAAAAGAATTAGTGCTTCATTTAGTTCATCGATAATTGGTCATAATTTTTTTAATAATCAAAAATACAAAAACTCAGATATAGTTCATTTACATTGGATTAATAACGGTTTTTTTAATATTTCATCAATCCCAAAAATTAAAAAACCTGTTGTTTGGACTATCAGAGATATGTGGCCATTTACAGGAGGCTGTCATTATACACTTGGGTGTAATAAATTTACATCTAATTGCCAATCTTGCCCTCAATTAAAAAGTAATTTTAAATACGATTTATCTACATTCAATCAGAACAGAAAATTAAAATATTTTAATAAAAATATATCTTTTGTTGTTAATAGCAATTGGATGAGAAAAATGGCTGAAAAAAGTACTGTCTTAAGAAACTTCGAAATTTTAACTTTTTATCCTTCATTTGATATAGATAACTTTTTCGAGGATAAATCTGAAAATAATGAGACAATTAATTTAAATCCAAATAAGAAGATTATTTTGTATGGTGCACAAAATATAGAGGCAGAATATAAAGGATTTAAATATTTTTTAGACTCAATTGATTATTTAGATAAATCAAAATTTCAAATTGTTTTTTTTGGAAACTTTTGGAAGCAAGAAAAAATTAAAAATAAAAGAATTGAGTATACCAATTTGGGTTTCATCAATGACATAAAAATTCAAAGAAAACTATACTCTATCGCTGATGTGTTTGTGGCTACATCTTTACAAGAAGGTTTTCCAAAAACTGTTGCTGAGTCATTATTGTGCAATACACCTGTGGTTTATTTCAAAGATACTGCAATTGAAGATATCTGTGAAAGTAAGATAATTGGTGGTTATGGCGCAAATTACAAAGATAGTAAAGATATTGCTAAAGGTATTAATTGGGTTTTGGAGAATGAACAATTTTCAAAAAATATTGCTATCGAAGCAGAAAAGAAAATAAAAAAAAACTTTAATTCTAAAAAATTAATTCAAAAATATATTAACCTTTACCAAGAAATTTTAAATAAAGATTAATAAAAGTTAATTTCTTTTAGAAAACTTAAATATTCTTTTATACCTTTTTCTATTGAATATTTAGGTTTATATCCAAGCAATTTATAGGCTTTTAAAATTGATAGTGTTCCTCTTTTAGGTCTAAAATTGTCTCTTGGTGTTATTTCATAATTTAATTTTGGAAAATATTTTTTTAATATTTTTACAAATTCTAATAATGATCTACCTCTTCCATTTGTAATATTGAACGTATTGTTAATTCCATTTTTTTTAGTTGATGCAAGTATCACACCATTAACTAAATCTTTAATATAAGTGAAATCTAGTTTTTCATCTTTTCCTTGAATAATAATTTTTTGTTGTTTAATCGCTTTTTCAATAAATATTTGACTGACCCTTTGATTCATATCAGTAGGGCCATAAACAGCTGATGGTCTGATAGTGGTGTAAGGTATATTATAATAATTACATAATCCTTTTGTAATTATTTCCCCTGCGTATTTCATAGTCCCATAAATTTCTTTTGGATTTGCTTCAATATTTTCATGAATATTTTTTATTTTAAAATCTCCATAAATCATACTTGATGAAAAATATACAAACCTTTTAATTGAATAATTTTTGGTAAGCGATCTAACAAAATTCAAATTTTCGATTAGATTCTTTGTCGCCTCTATAGAGCCAATGCTAGCTTCTGTTGCATTTAAATTTTCAATCTTAGCTAAAGGAAGAGCTGCTGTATGATAAACTAATGATGGTTTATACTTTTTTAATAAATTTAAAACTATTTGACTATTGCTTGCATCTCCCCTCTCTATAATAAATCTTTTATCTGAAATAATTCTTTTTTGTCGATAATCATTGTAATTAGTTTTTAAAGGATTAATAAAGCTTCCAAAATTATCAAGCAAAATACAATTACTTGCTATTTTTCTTTTGATTAAGGTTTTTGCTAATGTAGATCCAATAAATCCTAAACCCCCAGTAATTAAAGCAATATTTTTTTTCATTATTTACTTAAGTTAAAATAAATTTTATTTTTTATTTTTTCATTAAAATGAAAAGTCATACCTTTTAAATTGAAAGACTTATATAAAGTTTTGTATTTTTGTCTAGCTATCACTTTCCAATTATTTAATCTATAAAATTTGATCAACTTATTTTTACAAACAAGAAAAGAAGGTTTTTTTTCTCTTAGAATGATTAGATTATTAAATTTCATCAATAAATCACCTAATTTTTTTTTTCGATATTTTGGGTTTACTATAAGAGTATCAAATAATAAGAAATTTTTTTTTTTATTTTTTTTTACAAAGTAATAACCTTGTCTTAATGCCGTGTAACCAATCAAGTTTTTATTTAAAAAACACAAATTGTGAATATCATTTTTTTTGATATTTTCATTGAACCAGTGAATCTGATTAGAATATCCAAATTTCCAATGGATATTCTTTAATCTACATATATTTAAAATTGTATTTCTATCAAGTTCATTTGTTTTTTTTGACTCAAGTTTTATTTGCATTTTTATTTTCACAAGGTTTTTGAGATACTCCTTAATGAATATCTATACGAAATAATCATGAAAAAACAAAGATATAAAAATTTAATTCATAAAAATTATTTGACTTATATATTCATTGTTATAATTGAAATAGTAGATGTGTGGAATTGCAGGTTTTTTAAAAAAAGAAGCAAATAGAAATCAGATAAACTTGATTCTTGATCAGATGAACAAAAGTCAAATTCATCGTGGCCCTAATAGTACAAACTCATATATCAACTCATCTAACCAAGTAGGTTTGGTAATGTGTCGATTATCAATTTTAGATTTAGAGTTAGGAATTCAACCAATGACTTCCAAGGATGGGAGATATACTATTATATTTAATGGAACTATTTTAAACGCTCCTTCTCTAAGAAAAGATCTTGAAGAAAAAAATGTAAATTTTTTTACAAATAATTCTGATACAGAAGTCTTGCTACAAATGATCATAAATTATGGAATTGAGAAACTTGATAAGTTAAATGGATCTTTCGCTTTTGCTTTTTTTGATAATCACGAGAAAACTCTTATTTGTGCAAGAGATAGATTTGGCTTAGCACCATTCTATTACAGTTGGAATAAAAATGAATTTTTATTTGCATCTGAATTAAAAGCTTTATTATCAACTGGTAAGATATCTAATGAATTAAATTTTGAAAGCTTAAACAAATATTTAAGCTTATTATGGGTGCCAGGACCAGAAACTATACTTAATGAAGTAAAAAAACTTCCTGCAGGCCATTTTATTAAAATAGATATTAATAAAGAAAAATTTTCTATAAATAAATGGTGGGATGTAACAATAAAAAATACAAATTTTAAAAGTATTAAAGATATCTCAGAAGAAATAAGATTCACATTAGAGCAATCTGTAAAAAGAGCGACTTTATCCGATGTGCCTCTTGCGTGTGGATTGTCAGGTGGATTGGATTCTCAATCAATAGTCGGATTACTCACAAAAAATAATTATAAAGTTACTACTTTTACCATGGGTTTTGATGGTCATGAGCCAGGCGACTTAAATGAAATTAATGTCTCAAGGATAGCCTCAGAAATTTTTAAAACTGAACATAATGAAATGATTATAGGTTCTGAAGAATATTTTAGAGATTTAGATAAAATGATTTATCATTTAGATGAACCATATGGAGGTGGATTACCACTTTGGCATGTTCTTAAAGAGGCTGGTAAAAACTTCGGTGTAATATTAACAGGATTAGGTGGTGATGAACTTTTCGGAAATTTTGGGAGATGGACATTATTAGAAAAAACGCATTATAAAGTATTAAGAAACAAATTTCATTTTGATACTTTATTTTTTAATAGAAAATATTTTTTTTCAGAAAATCTAAAATCAAAATTAATCAACAAAGAATTAAAATCCTCTGCGAGTAAATATTTGAAAGATATTATAGATAAAAATGATCTTACAAATATAAGGGATAAAATAATGTACTTAGATTTAAAGACTCAATTGCAAGATGAATATTGCAATATGGTAAATAAATTTTCAATGGCAAATCAAATAGAGGCAAGAGCTCCTTTTTTAGATAACGAATTTACAAACTTAATATTTTCTATTTCATCTAAGATAAGAACAGGCAAAAAAGATTTTAAGTATTTATTAAGAGAGTCTATGAAAGAAATTATTCCAAAACAGAACATAAATAATAGAAAAAGAGGTTTTATAGGTCTTGAATCAAGAAAACAAAATTTTGATTTTAGAGAATTAAACAATAATTTATTTTCCCCAAATAAAATTAAATCTCAAAACGTACTAAATATAGATTTTATAAAAAAATTTTTAAAATCTTTTGAAGAAAAAGGTTATTATAAAGAAAATTTTGGCATTTTTACAAAAAATTACGGTTACAAATCATTGTGGGGACTTATAATGTTTCAAAAGTGGTACGATATTTTTTTAGATAAAAAAAATAACAATTTTCAGTTAAATTAATAAGTCTGAAAATTTAAAATTATTTATATAAATAATTTTCGTTTTTTTCTTATAATTCAAGATCTTAAGAGAAATTTTATAAATTTTGAGAAGTTCCTTATGATCCATATTGAATTCTTTATTTCTAGATACTTTTCTTTTTTTTATTTTTTCATCCATTACTATAAGCAGAGAAGGCATTGGACAATATCTTAAATATAAATTTGCAATTTGTTTCTTATTTTTTTTTTTATAAAGATAAATAAATAATCTTTGAATAAAGCCCTCACTATCAATTATAAATTTTATTTTTTTTAAGTTCTTATTGATCAGATAATTTGCTACAATTTCTTCTTTAAACCACCTTTTAAAAATTAACTTGTTTTGGTGACTAAAGTTACTTTTTCGTATTAAATTCAAAGTAATTTTTGTAAATTTTTTCTCTTTGTTTTTTTTGAAAATATCGTCAATATTCTCTTCATAGATTTTGAAAATTTTTTCCTTAAAACCTTGAAATAGAGATTTTTTATAAATTCCCTTACTTGGAAGATTATTTTTGAGATAAAAATCTTTATAATTTTTTTTTCTAAATAAAAAAAATACTCTTAATAAAAAGTAATTAAACATATTCCTTTCATTAAAAGGCAAGAATTTTTCTATTACGTCTTTATACGAGTATATTTTAATTCTTTTTTTTTTAAATTTACTTTCAATGTTTCCCTTAAAAGATGTTTTTCCTGACCCAGAAATCCCAAAAAACTCCACTTTATTCATAAAATATTTAGCTTAAATATTTATTTAAATCTTTATTTCTAGATAATACCAAATCTTTTTCACCAAAGTCTTTAATGGTACCATTACTCAAAATTAATAACTTATTACATCGTTTTAAACTTTCTAATCTATGTGAAACAAAAATCAAAATTTTATTTTTTAATTTACTTATGTTCGAAAGAATTTCTTTCTCATTATCGTAATCTAGCGCATTTAAGCTTTCATCTAAAATTATAACATTTGGATCATTATAAATTGCTCTTGCTAAACCTATTCTTTGTCTCTGACCATGTGAAATTTTCGAACCACCATCTCCCAAAATAGATTTTGTTTTTTTTGGCAAATTATCAACAAAATCTAATAGGTTGCTAAAACTTAGACATTTATTTATTTTATTTTGATTAATTTCATGCACTTGATCTGCGAAAGCAATGTTATTTTCCAAAGTCGAGTCTAATATAAAACTATCTTGTGGAACATATGAAATTTTATTATTTAAGTTAAATTCATTTATATTATTTTTGTCATGGTCATTTAAAATTATCCTTCCTTTTGTTGGCTCCATTAATCCACTTAATAAATGAAGAATTGTCGATTTTCCGGAACCAGAAGTACCTATTACGCCTAAAAAATCATTTTCATTAACTTCAAAATCAATATTATTTAATACATTAGTATTAGACGAAACATATTTAAAATTTACATTTTTAAAAGTAATTTTTTTAATATTTTCATTGAGTACTTTTTTAACAGTATCTTGCTCATAGTCTTTCAAACTAATCATCATGCTGTATATGATTTCAAATGGAGATCTAAAAAATGATAAGTTTGTATAAGAATTATTTATTGTTACAAAAGACGGCAATAATCTTACTGATGAAAACGCTAAAAAAGTAATTACACCAAATATGGTTTGGTCGTTTTGACTTATGCTTATCAAAAATATAACTAAAGATGTAAAAATAAGTAATATTACCAACTCAAGAAATATTTTAGGCAATTTTCCAATTAAAAAATGGTAAATCTCATATTGATTTTTTTCTTTCACAACTTTACTTAGCAGATTAATAAAAAAATTTTCTTTAGATCCCAGTTTTATAAATTTAATACCTTGATAAGTTTCATTTAGATACTGAGTTTCTACTTTTTCAAGAATTCTGGATTTATCACCAATTTTATTTAATTTTTTTTTAAAAAACTTGCCAAAAGTATAGGTTAGTACAGTTAATATTAATGTAATAAATATAATTATTTTCCAATTTATGTATATCATGCCAAAAAATATTAAGGCGATAACTATTAATTCCTTAATTATAGAAAAAACTTGAAAAATATATCCCATAAAGCTTTGTGCTTGACCAGACACTAAATTTATCAAATGAGATTTGTTATTATTTAAAAAATATTCATAATTTTGATTTAAAAAGAAAGTGAAAATTTTTTTTTTTATGTTTAACAAGATTTTTTTAGATACTTTAATTTCCAAAAAACTTATAAAGAAACTCAGCAAATGCTTAATTAAAAAAACAACTATTATAGAAATTGAAAATAAAATAATTAAATCAATTTTTTCTAATTCATACAAAAAAAATTTTAATTCAAGAATTGGAATTTTTTCTATAACAATAGTGGGATCGCTTACAGAAATCGCAAAAACACCAATTAAACTAATTCCAATTAATTCTAAAAAACCACTCACAACAGATAAAACTAAAACTGAAATAAGAGAGAAATAATTTCTATTCCCAAAAATATTTCTTAAATTTATAAATTTTTTAAACACGATAAAATAAGTTAATAGAGCTAAATAATGTTAAAATTAAGTTTTTTTTATTCTCATTTATTGAATAACTTGTATAAATACGTTTTAACTATTTTATTAGATTTTTAAATGTTTTTTAATTATGACAATATACTAAAATTAATAAGTACATATAAAATAGCCAAAAAAAAGCATTCTGCTAAAAAAAACATACAAAAATTTTTCAAAAATAAATTCAACAAAACTGATGTAGTTAAAATTTCTTATGATATTCAATCTGGAGATTATATAGACTATTTTAATCACTTTTCACAAAAAAAAATCAAAAATATTTATTATCCATTAATCGACGCTATTAAAATTAATTTTAAAAATTCAAGAACAATTTTAGACTTCGGTTGTGGAGAACTCACGACCTCGTATTATGTCTTTAATCAACTAAAAAAAAAAATTGTAAAATATTTCGCTAATGACATATCCTTAAATAGATTGATAGTAGGTACAAACAATTTAAAGAAAAAATTAAGTAAAAATGATTTTAAAAAATTTGAAATATTTTGTAATTCTAAATATAAACTTCCATTAAAAGAAAATTCAATTGATTTAATTTTTACTATTCATTCATTAGAACCAAACAATAAAATCAAAGATAAAATTTTTGATGAATTATTTAGAGTTTCAAGACATGGAATTATTTTGATGGAGCCACATTATGAAATTTCTTCAAAAAAACAAAAAAAAAGAATGATAAAACTAGATTATATTAGAGGAATTGAAAAATTATTAAAAGATAGAAAAATTAATTATCGAATTATTAAAAAAAATTATCATGTAAATAATGAAAATAAGTCTTCACTTTTTATAATAAAAAAAAAAAATATTTCTAAAAAGAGAGACCTGAAATTTGTTGATCCTTTAGATTTGACAAAATTGAAAAGTTGCAAAGAATATTTTTACTCAATAAATAATTTAAGAATATATCCAAAAATAAATAATATTAAAATTTTTAATAATGATACTCAGTTGTTCTTACCTTCTCTAAAAAATATAAAATGAAAATTTTATTTGATAACAAAATATTTATTAATCAAATAAACGGAGGACCATCTGTTTATTTCATTAATCTTGTTAAGAAATTTCAAGAGATTAATTGTGATACTAAAATTTCATCAAAGTTTCACTTAAGCAACGCACTAGACGATAGTGGTTTAAGTGATACTGGAAGCAAAATACCATTTAACTCAAATTTAATTAGATATAATTCTCTAAGAAAACTTCTCCATAAAATAAATAATAGAAGGTGTAATGAAGAAATAGAAAATTTTAAGCCAGATGTATTACATACAACTTATTACGAAAACTATACTTATTCTCGAAATGATAATAAGTTTAAAAAGGTAGTAACTATTTTTGATTTAATAAATGAAAAATTTAATAACACTTTTTATAAAGAAAAAAAATTTTCACATAAAAAAAAAATTCTTAATTTTGCAGATAAAATTATATGTATATCAAAAAATACAAAGAAGGATCTGTTAAGATTTTATGATATAGATGAAAAAAAAATTTGTGTTATTTATTTAGGTTATCCAGAAAAAAAAATAAATTTAGATAAAATTTTCAATTTTCCATACATCTTGTATGTTGGAACAAGATGGAAATATAAAAATTTTGACAAACTTTTAAAAGCGATTTCTATTTCCAAAACTTTAAAAAATAATTTCAATTTAATTGCTTTTGGAGGTGGTAAATTTGATAATTATGAAAAAGATTTAATCAAAAAATATGAATTAAAAAATATTTTTCAAATTGATGGAGATGATACTAAATTACACTCATGTTATAAATATGCATCACTTTTTGTTTATCCAACAAAGTACGAGGGATTTGGACTTCCAATCTTAGAAAGTTTTTTATATGAATGTCCCGTTGCATGTAGTAATAACTCATCATTGCCTGAAGTTGCTGGTGATGGAGCTATATATTTTGACCCAGATGATCCTCAAGATATTTGTAATAAAATTGAGAAGATCTTAATCTCATCTGAAATGAGAGAAGAATTTAAAAACAAATCTATACTTCAGTTAAAAAAGTTTTCTTGGTCTAAATGTGCAAAAGAAACTTTTGAGTTTTATAAATCCTGATAATTAAACTTATATTTTTCTATTATGTAATTTTTTTTTCTTTTCATTAAATTCATTTATTTGCTCATCATTTAAGTATACATCACCATAAGCTGACTCTTCTCCCCAAATATTATCTTTATACCATTGTTTATTTTTAATTGTCCAAACCCTAGGGTCTCTAAATTTATCTGCCGTTTCCCAAAATGACTGCTTGCTCATATTTACATATTCTAACCAATGCTCAAGATCTGCTGAAACAACATGATCATGTTTTTTTACTAGTTCTATGCCTTTGTCTCTATTTATATGTTTATTTCTAATATCTTTTGAAGCATGATCGGTACATCTACCATATCCAAATTTTACAAATTTTAATAAATCAGATACACCATTTGAATATCTATTGTCTAAATTAGAAAAATTTCTATAGGTTCTTTCAAAAGGTTTTTTTGATGCTCTCCAATCATATTTTTCTTTCATTAATTCTGCATTACGCTTCCCATCCCATTTAAAAAAATTACCTATATATATACCTCTTACTCCCACTGAAAGTATTTCTTCATCACTTGGATACTTTGCCCACGCAAAATCTTTTTCTGTTAGTTTTTCCTCATTATTTTTTATAAAATCATACCATTCATAACCTCTCAAGGAATTTTCATGTCTGCTTCTATTACTAAATTCTACGACATCCTCTGGCCCATAAATCCCTGCTATATCCCATTCTGTTTCCCCCCAAATGATCAAAGGTATTTTAAATTTGACGGCCATTATAATCGGTACTGTAACTATTCCACAATGATCATGCCAGTTCATATCACCAATTTTTCTAAACGCGAGACGATTCAATTTTTTTAAGACATCAACACTCGGACTCCACATAATGTGATCAATATCAAATTTATTTTTTAATTGGTTTCTATTGTATTCTCCTTCAGGTAACCAATTGTTACCATCGTAAGTTATTAATAGAGGTTTTAAATTATATTTTTTACAAATAACATGAGTCTGGTAGTAACTATCTTTTCCACCACTTACTGGAACTATACAATCATAATAACTCTCATTTTTGTATTCATTTAATAATTCTTGAAATTTTTTTTCTCTTTTTTTCCAAAATTCATCAGGACTTTTCAAAAAAGATTTATGAGATCTACAACCAGAACAAATTCCATCATCATGAATATTTAACAAAACACTCACACTAGGATATAAACATTCTTTACAATATTTCATATTATATATTTAAAATATCTGGTTTTCTGACATTAGAATTGTTCTCATAAAGAAATTTCTTTACATTGTAAACACTTAGGTCTGAATGATGAAAAAAATTTGCTGCTGCTACTGCATCTACATTTGTATTTGATAACACTTTTAAAAAATCTTCATTTTTACCTGCACCGCCACAAGCTATGATAGGTATTTTGCAATTTTTTGATACATTTTCTAGCAGTGAAATATCATAACCACTTTTACTACCATCTTTATCAATTGAGTTTATTAAAATTTCCCCAGCCCCTTTATCCTCAACAATCTTAAGCCACTCAAATAAATCATACTCTGCTTTTTTTTTTCCAAATTTATAGAAAATTTCGTGCCTATTACCATTTAACTTTACATCAATTGAAATAACAATACTTTGAGATCCAAACTCTTTAGCTATTTGAGAAATTAAGTTTGGATTTTCTAAAGGAGCTGTATTAAGACATACCTTGTCTGCGCCAAATTTAAATCTTTCTTCAACGTCATATAAATTTTTGATTTTGCCACCTACTGTAATGGGCATGAAGGTTAGTTTAGAGACCTCTTTAATAATACTTAAAAAATCATCGAAATTTTCATACCCATGATCTTCTCTGTGTACATCATAAATATCATCTCTACTAATATCTAAATATATTAATTCATCAGAGCACCATTGACTCAGTCTTTTTACTGCTTGGAGCGGATGTCCGATATTATGGTGATATTCAAAATTTTTACTTTGAACAAGAAAGCCATTTTTTAAAAGCAAAATGGGAATAAGTCTTTTCTTAATCATTACATTATCTATAAGAAATAAATTTTTTTGTCACCTAAAAACTAACATTTAAAAAATTCTTAATCAACAACTGTCCAGCTTTTTGACTTTTCTCAGGATGAAATTGAACTCCAAAAATATTTTCTTTTTGGATTATCGAGCAAAAATTTTGTTGGTAATTTGTTTGTGAAATAATATCTTCTTCATTTTCAGGAATAAAATGATAGCTATTGACAAAATAAAAATTATAATCTTTATCTAGATCTTTTAATAAAGCCGATTTTTTTTTAATTTGAATATTATTCCATCCTATATGGGGTAATTTTGGATTATCAACTTTTTTCACAACACCTGAGATCCAATTTAAACCTTTGCATTCTCCGAACTCATAACCGCAAGTAGAAAGTATTTGCATACCAACACATATTCCTAAAAAAGGTTTTTTTTTTATCAAAATTTCATTTTCTAAATCACTTATAGAAAGTTTCTCATTTATTTTTTTCATTGCTGCCGAGTATGAGCCAACACCTGGCAAAATTATATGTGAAGAATTTTGAATGTAATTTAAATCATTCGTAATTTTGCAATCATATCCTAGAAAATTAATTACATTAAAAACTGATGCAACATTTCCAGATCCATAATCAATAATACAAACCTTTTTCATATTGTTATAATAAATTTTTGTAATCAATCACTTTAGATAATTTCTCTTATTTTTAAGTAAAAGATACTATCATGTAGATCATTTTTTAAAACAGTATCTAAATAATAAATAAAATCAAAATTTTTATTTTTTTTGTAGGATATAGTTTTATTAAAAATATTGTTAGCTATTTTATCTCTTTTAAATTTTTTAAAATCAATTTTATATTTTGGATGTAAACCATTTTCGTAAAAATATAGAATTTTTCTTGCTAAATATTTATTCTTTAATGAGGGTTTTTTTATCTTTTTTAAATTTGATAAGGTTTCAAAATATTTTTTTTTGTCAGATAAATAATTTATACCTAATTTTTGATGAAAGTATCTGGGAATTCCTGCAAGTAGGACTGGCTTTTGTTCACACAAAAATTCTAAAGCAACAGTTCCTCTACCTGAAACGACGATATCAATGATATTTTTTATTCTATCTATAGGTACTCCCACTGGACAAAAGAAAATATTTTTTTTTCTATATTTTTTAAAAAGACTGATTAGTTGTTTTCTTTCTACAGCCTTTCCGAGATTTGAATATGGGTGCGCTCGAAATATCCAAATATTATTGTCATCATTATTAAACGCAAAAGATAGAGTTTTTTCAAATTGATCATAATAATCTCTAAAAGAATATGTTATTCCTAAAATATGTGCAGTGTCACTTAATCTATGAGAAGCAAACAATAAAACTTTTCCTGGATAAATTTTCTTCAATTTTTTAATTTTATTTATAAATTTTGAGCCATTTCCACTGTTCGCTACTCTATGAGAGTTCATTGTATAAAAATTTGTTTTTACCTTATTCAATTTCCTTAAGTTATAAAATTTATTTAATTTTTTTTGGCTTATGCTGAATTTCTTAAATCTTTTAATTATAACTTTATCTTGAAGACTGTTATAACCTGTTTCTTTTGTCCTTTTATTTAATTCAACTATTTCTATATAACTTCCAATACCTGGCGACCTCCACATAAAGTTACGGATCCCTTTTAGATAAGTTGAAATTCTTATAGCTAATCCACTTGAATAGGAATAATGTTCAGTTCCAGTAATAATTATTTTAACATTGTATTTTAAAATATATTTTTTAATTAATATTGTTTTAAAAATTGCTGAAAATAATAATCTTATAAAAAGGAAATCAATCTTTGGATTTAAATAATTCGAATTTGAATTTATATAAGTATCATAAACTAAATCTCCAATTAAGACTTTATCTATCTTAAAATGATTAATAAACCAGAAGAAACTGCGAGTTTTTAAATTTATTAAACATTTTAATAAAATAAAACAAGATTTTATTAATATCATATTATTGAAAAAATTTTTTTTTAAACTTACATCAATGAAATTTTTAAACCCTAATTTTTTATATACATCGAATAAATTTTGATTTTCGAATCTACTTAACAAATAAATTTTTTTTTTATGTTTGCTATTCACAGCTGCGGCAACATAAGCATTTGAACAAGCAGCTTCATCTCTGCCTCTGTCTACAAATAACAAACTTTCTTTTGTGTTGTAATTTTTAATAAGAAATTTTTTTTTTAACATTTTAACAATTTTATTATTCTCTCAATTTCCAGACTAATATCTAAATTGACATTAAACCAAAACCTGAAACATATTTGATAAATTTTGGATGTTCAAAGTTTTTATTTATTTTAAATGTATATTCAAAGAGTTTTTTGTTTCTTTTTATGTCAAAACATACTACTGAAAATCCTTTTGATCCATATACTCCATCTACGGTAGTTATTATCTTATTTTTATCAATTATCTCAATTCCTCTACACCAAGTGGGATTCCTTTTTAAATTTGATTTATCAATTTGAAAATAGCGAATATAGTGTGAATTCTTAAAATTTTTAAATAAAAATTTTTTCTTTAAAATTTTTTCTTGAGCACTTTTTTTTTTATCATTATTTACAATTAAAATTTTTCCATCGATAGAAGTAAAATATGTGAATTTTTTATATTTTACTCCATCATGAATTAAATTGCATTTCATATGACCTAGTGTCATCAACGATGATTTTTTTGATTTTATATTTAGCTTAATAACGCCAGATAAGTTTCTTGATGTCAAATATATGTTATTTCCTAGGACTTTAACAAAATTAAAATGAAAGTTACCAGTTGGACCTCTTCTTTGTTTTGATACAAATCGCCAGTCATTTTTAAAAATATTTTTATCATTTTTTTTAATATCTAAATTTTCATCTATACTATAAAAAGAGTCTACTGACCCATCAAGATTTGTAATGACTAAGGTGTCTCTAAAAGATAGTGTAGTATAAATTTTATTTTTGTAAAAATCTATTCCATGAATATCTGAAGTTAGTCTATTCGAGATAATTTTTTTTAAACTCATATCTTTCCTGCATATAACATAAATTGCATTCCAGCTCCCAGCAAATATATATTTTTTGTTCTTAGCAAGACCAGTGAAACCAAATCTTGGAAGTTTTTTAAATTTTTTAATTTTGTTTTTTTTAGGCAACTCACCTGTTACCAAGCTTTTATTGTTAATGAAATCTAAAGGAGTTCTTAAGAAGGTATATGAGTATTTTTTAACTCCTTTTTTTTCAAACATCAAAATTGATGGTCGTAAATTTCCTGGTAATTTTACATTTTTAAAATATCCATGATCGAAACTACAAATTATTTTTTTTTTTAACAACATGAGATTTGAGAAATTTTTTTATTTATATAAACTTAATTTAAAATTAATCAAATTATATTTTATAAGATGTGGGCGTTATTGATTTAATCTTGATTCTCTCTTTTGTTTTATAGTAATTTGCTATAGTCTCATCCATCTCAATTTTTTTTGGATGATTATTTTTATAGCCATCAAATCCAGCTAAATATATCTCTTTTACCTCTGCTGAATTAACAATACCTAGCGCATAAGAAAATGCTAATGAATTTGGAATTACGGTAAAATTTTTGTTAAATTCAAACTTATTTTTTTTTACTTGTAAGCCAAAATTTAATGTTTTGATGTTTTTTAAAGATTTTTTTACCCTCTCAGAGAACCTATTTAACGGTAAAATTATCGGTGACTTACTTCTATAATATTCCTTAGAGTCTAATAAAATCCTCATAGTATGACACGCAATTCTATAATCTATGAGACTATCTTTTACGATATTCTTATTGTTTATCTGAAAAACAATTAGTTCATCATTTTTTTTAATAAACTTTTCAACCATGTCCTTAAATTTTAAAAGGCTAGGCCCATTTGCCAAGATCAGTATTTTTTTTTTGTATAAAAATTTTTTTGGTACCCAGTCTCCTACTACTTTGCCATGATAAAATAGTTCATTTCTATTAATCAGATCTTTACTAAATTTATGGCCACCAATATCTCTTAAGTTTTTTAAGTTTTTAAAAACTTTCTCCTCAGGAAAATCTGCTGAAATCATTTCTTGAACAAATGAGGGGTGAATACCCCATTTTCCTGCCATGTAATAATACGGATTCGTTCCCCAATTAAACTTGTTCTTTAAAATTTTAAATTCATTGTTCACTAATTTAGTTAGGGGAATAATATCCATTGTCTTATTTTTTTTTTTCTCAAATTCTATTATTGCTAACTCAGTTTTTGTATTTCCTGGACCTCTACCCATTCCACTAATAGTGGTATCTATCCATTTGACTCCATTTTTTAAAGCAACCATAGAATTTCTGAGTGCATTCCCTAAGTTATCATGCGTGTGTATGCCAATATCTTTTTTCCAGTGTTTCTTAATCACTTTTATTATTTTTATTGTATGATCTAGAGTTAGGCTACCAAGACTATCAGCGAAATATAAAACTTTCGGGTTCATTTTTCTAACAATTTTTATTGCTTTAGAAATCTCAGAATTTTTTTTATTTGAAATTTGCATGATATTTATACCAATTTCGTATCCTAAATTTTTCAGATCTTTTATCATTGGCAATATCAGTTTTAATTCATGAAAATGAGCAGCAACTCTTACTAATTTAATTTTTGAACTAGATTTTTTAATAAATTTTTTTCTAATAAGATCTTTATTGTAAAAATCATTTTCTAAAACATCACCAGCATTTATCATTACAGCTAAATTGATATTTTTTGGTATCTTTAATTTATTTAAAAATTTTTCATCACAATAAGCAAATTTTCCTTTAACTCTTTTTCTATCAAAGAATCTAAAACCAATTTCTACGTAATCGACATTGATTTTACCTAATGCGAAAAGATATTTGTTAGCTAAGTCAGTTTTAAAATCCCAGTTATTATAATAACCACCATCTCTAAGGGTACAATCTAAATGTGTCACTTTATGCATATAAACTTTTAAAAAATAATTTTGTTTTTTTATATAATCTATAAAATTTAAACATAATTAAAACAAAATTTATTTATTTTTGAAAAATCCGTAGATTGTATATTTTCCAGATGGTTCTTTAATTTGTCTTATTTTGATTGGCTTAAAATTTTTTCTAATCATTAAATTTTGCAATGATTTTTTTGAAAACACATGTAAATGTTCAATCATTAGCTCTTCTCTATTCTTTCCAAATTTTACTGCCCTTTGATCGGGTACTTCTATGTAAAAAATTCCATTAAATTTCAAAATATTTTTAATTTTTTTAATGGTATTTTCTGGATAGGGAATATGCTCTAAAACTTTATTTAAAGATATAAAATCAAACTTTTTAGTTTTTTTTAATTTAAATTTTTCAATCGGTTTGTTAAAAATATTTTTTTTAATCACATTTTTTGAATGCAAAAATAAATTTTTATCTGGCTCTAATCCACTGACCTTAAAGCCTTTTTTTTTAAGTTCAAACAAAAACACTGATAATCCACATCCAACATCAAAAATGAGATTTTTTTTGTTAAGATATTTCAAACATCTTTTAACTCTGTTTTTGTTATCTGAACTAGTTAAAGGTAGACTTATTATTTTATTAAAAGAATTTAAAATTTTTTCTTTATTACCATATGCATTCTCCGAATATTTTTTATTATATAAATTTTTTAAATTAAAATTAAAATAAGAAAACATATGATTACAATTTTTGCAAATCTTATATTTTCGTTTATATCTTTTAATGCCAAAATCAGTTTCACCTTTAGGTTTTTTGTTATAATAAAATAAATCTTTTAAATCTTTTTCATTACAACAGTTTAAGAAAGATTGATTTTTCATTAAATGTTTACCAAGAATATTGTTTTAATATAAAGTTCTTAATAAACCATTTGCCTTTTCTATTTTTTTTCCAGATTGATTTATTTCTAAATTTTTCAAGAATTTTGTTAAATTCTTTTATTGATATATTGGTAAATTTACAAAACTTTTTGATATCTTTCTCTGGCCTCTTCGCCTTATTTCTCAAAATAATTTTTAAGGCTTTTTCCCTGCTTATTCTTTTGTTTCTAATTTCTATTGATAAATTATCAAATAATCTTGTAAAGCCAAACTTATACCATTTTAAATAATGATGTATCGATATAAAGTCATCATCTAAATCAGCGAAATTGTAATAACCGGTTTTGGCTGAGTTACTCTCTTTAAAACCAGCTTTCTTTACTTCTTTATAAACTTTTTTTGGATCCCACTTAATATAGTCGCCTAAAAATATAGAATGTATTTTTTTTTTTTGTTTAGAGAAAAAATAGTATCCATTTAAATCTTTACTTGTTAAAAATTTATCTTTCCAGATATTAGGCTTTGTATCCTTGATTATATTATGTTGCATAAAGTAATTATAATTTGGATTTTTTTTTACCTCTGAGATTTTTTTATAACCATATTCAGCAGATGGATTTTCACCCCATATTATTAGTGGAATATTAAAAGAATATGCAATTTTGTATGTAATATTAAAAATTGAAAGGTGCATGGGTATACCAATAGAACCGAATCTCTTAAGAGCTTTTAACATCATAGATGCTTCAATTTTAGGACTTATTACATAATCAATATGATCAATGCCCAGATCAATTAGATTATTTAAATTTTCTGTTCCAAGGGAGTTTCTTCCTGCAGGTTTCCAAGTAACGGCTAAAGGCTTTAAACCAAGTTTTAGTGCCGTTAAAACTTGCCAATAACTATCTTTTCCTCCTGAAACAGGCACAATACAATCATAATTTGTTTTTGAAAATTTTTTTATCTTTTTTGTAAAATTTTTAAGTAATTTGTATCTTTTATCCCAATCAACTTTGTATTTTTTTTTTAATGAACAAATACTACACAGCCCATTATCTTGTATAAATAAATTAGGCCTTGTATTCGGTAGAATACACTTTTTACACCATTTGATATTAAATTTTTTTTTCATAAAACTTTTCGATAAATATCATCGTCGATATGACTGAAAATATAAATTTACTTTCAGAATTTAAATATTTTTTTTGACTAAGTAAATTCTTAAATTCATCAAAATTTACATATTCATATATTTCAGAATTCTTGTTCAAAACATAATTAGTCAATTTTTTATTATTAAAATTAAATATTGATTTAATTGTTGCATTAAATCCTCTTTTTTTTGTGTCAAACATTACTTGTGGTTCAACATATTCTGAGCAT
Source organism: Candidatus Pelagibacter communis (assembly GCF_001179985.1). Taxonomy (GTDB): domain Bacteria; phylum Pseudomonadota; class Alphaproteobacteria; order Pelagibacterales; family Pelagibacteraceae; genus Pelagibacter; species Pelagibacter ubique_J. Next base: position 20,320 of record NZ_CVSI01000039.1, read on the forward strand.
GAGTCTCTTAATAAATTTTTTGAAAAACCATTTTTCATCAAATATTTTGTTGGTACTTTATAGAGAAACTCAACTAAATCTTTATCTAAAAAAGGACATCTATTTTCTATAGAGTAAATCATATGATTTAAATCATCTTGATCAGTCAAAATTGGGACTGTTTCGAAAAAACTTTCATTGAGCATTCTGTTTCTTAAAACATCTTTTGTAAAATTTTTTTCTTTAAAATTTGAAATAATTTTTTTTGTAGATAAACTATATAAGTCAGGATTTGTTTCAAAAATATGTTTTCTAAAGTTTTTATTTCTTAAAACATATTTCTCATTTTTTAAAAATGGATTTCTTATATTTTTTTTATATTTTTTCTTCCAAAATGAAAAATTTTTATGAAAAAATTTTTCATTTTTAATTACACTTAGATAAAACAATGTATGATCGTAATATCCCGAAAAAACTTCATCTGCCCCAATACCAGATAAATTAACTTTTATGTTATGATTTTTAATTTTTTTTGTAAGTAAAGAAGATAAAAATGAGGAGATAGTTAAAACAGGTTTAAAATGATAGCCTATTAAATCATTGAGTTTAATGAAGTTATTGTTATTTTTTTTTGATAATCTTAATTTTATATTTCTACCTTTTAAATATTTTGTTGAAAGATTTAAATTTTTTATTTCGTTGTATCTATCGTCATTATCTATAATTGAAAAAGATTTAAAATTTTTATTAAATTTTTTTTTTGCGATACCAAGAATTGTAGCTGAGTCAACGCCTCCGCTCAACATAATAGATAATGGAACATCAGAAATAAGTGTTCTTTGTACACTTTTTTCAACTAAATATTTTATTTCCTGTAAGGCATCTTTATATTTAATTTTGTAATCAGGATTATATGTAAGTTTCCAATATTTATCTTTTGATAGTTTGCCTTTAAACAATGTTATGGTTTCTGACGGTTTTAAATGCATGACATCTTTTATGAATGTCGCTTCATCTTTTTTAATAGATTTATAACCTTTAAAAAGAAAATCCGTTATTTTTCTTGAATTCAATTCCATTTTTTTATTAAAGATAATTCTTAAAGTTTTTAATTCTGAGGCAAAATAAAACTCATCTCTATAAGTAATATAATAAAATGGTTTTTCACCAAATCTATCTCTCGACAAATAAAGTTTTTTAATTTTGTCATCCCAGATAGCGATTGCCCACATGCCAATAAATTTTTTAAAACAATCCGTCTTCCATTCTGAGAAAGCTTTAATGATGACCTCTGTGTCAGACTTTGTTTTAAATTTATATCCTAATGAAATTAAATGATCTCTGATATCTTTGAAGTTATAAATTTCACCGTTAAAAACCAATGTATAATTTCTAAATTTGAATGGTTGGTGAGATCTTGGTTCTAAATCTATAATACTTAATCTGCTATGAAATAAATATAAGTTTTTTTTCCCAACCTCAAATCTTACCTTGTCTTGATTATCAGGTCCTCGATTGTACATACTATTCAAAATTTTATTAATTAAATTATTATTAATTAAATCTTTTGTTAAACAGCCTGCAATTCCACACATTAATAATCTATCATTTGATTAATTCTAAAATTTTTTTTTGATTTTTTGTCTATAAGTTTATTTATATCAGTTTTTTTAAAAGAAATAGAGCTTCTTAAAAAATTCAGATTTTTTTCTGTAAATTTGTCATTCTTTTTGATTATTTTAGATGCGTAGGGTTTTCTGCGGACTGCTTTCAAGATTCTATTCTCACCCTTTTGAATATTTTTAAATTTATTTCCTAGAATTAATTCAATTTTTCTTATTTGTTTTACTAATTCTTTTAACTCTTTATAGTCAGATGAGAGTTTGTGGTCTCTAAAATTTGAAAAATTTTTATCTAAAGTTATATGCTTTTCTATAATTCTAGCACCTAAACTTGCTGCACATAAACACGCCTCTACACCAATTGTATGATCAGAATATCCATATTCTACGCCAAAATTGTTTTTCATATTTCTGATAGATGATAAATTTACCTCTTTTTTCTCTGTTGGGTAGCATGAAACACAGTGCAAGACTGTTATATTTGACCTTCTAATTTTAGCCAATTTTCTTATCAAATTATTAATGTCGTTTGAATTTAGAAAACCAGTTGAAATAATTAATGGTTTTTTGGACTTTAATATTTTCTTATATAGTAAAGAAAAATCGTTGTCAGATGAAGCCACTTTAATTGCATCAGAATTTTTAATCAAAAAACTAGCACTTTCTAAATCTAGGGCTGAAGAAATAAATAAAAGTTTTTTTTGATTTGCATAAGATTTTAATTTTCTAAATTGACTGAAGCTAAATTCAAATTTTTTAAATTTTTTAAAATTTTTTTTATCATTAATTAAAATAAATTTTTCAGTTTTATATGTTTGAAATTTTACAGCATCAACTCCAGCTTTTGCTGCCATGTTGATTAATTTTTTTGCTGTCTTAAAACATCCTTCATGATTATTTCCTATTTCACCAACGATCAATATTTTTTTTTTTGTGTCAAAGTTTTTAATTTTCATAAAAATTTTGTTGCCTCCAAAAATTTTTGTACCATTCTATATATTTAGTATAACCTTGTTCAATTTGAAATGAGGGCTTAAATTTAAGGAGATCTTTTGATTTTTCATTAAGTAATGTGCCTCTTTTAGGCATTAGTTTATCACGGTCGGTATATATTATTTTAGTTGAAGGAAAATTTTTTATTAAAATATCAGCTAATTCATTTATTTTTCTTCCTCTACCATATGTGATATTAAATATTTGGTTTATAGAATTTTTATTTGTACAACAAAGGCTTATACCTTGGACAAGATCCTCTATATAAGTAAAGTCTAGTTTCTCCTCACCATCTCCACTTATATTAATATCAAAATTTTGAATAGCATTTTCAATAAATATTTGACCAACTCTCCTGCTAACGCATCGTTCACCATATAATGCAGATGGTCTTATTATAGTATATGGCATTCCAAAAACCTGATTAAAGGATTTAATCATAAGTTCTCCAGCAAGTTTTAGATTTCCATAAATACCTATTGGTTCACAAATTGAATTTTCATCTACTTGGTCTTGTTTAAAATTTCCATAAACCATACTAGATGACAAATAAATTACATGTATATTTCCATCTTTCACATTATCTAAAGTTGATTCCAAAGTTCTTAAACTATTATCAAATGTATGATGTGGATCCTTATTTGACTTTGCTGCATGTGAAACAGCAGCTAAATGGATTACAATATTAGGTTTAATTTTTTTAAAAATTTTTTTCATTTGACTACTTTCTTTTGAGTCAAACACTAGTAATTCAATCCCATTTTCTTTCAAAAGTTCAATTCTATTATTTAAAATAGAAACATAAAGTTTTTTGTTTTTTATATCTTTATCAGTAAAAGCTAAAAGATTATTTACACTCAAGCTATCTACAATTGTTACTTTATGACCATCTTTCTTTAATTTGATAGCTAAATTGTGGCCAATAAAACCACAACCTCCAACAAGCAGAATGTTTTTAAGTTTCATTTATTGTTTGTCTAATCGAATTACAAATAAAATCAATTTCTTTATTTTTCAATTTTGGATAAACTGGAAGTGAAATTACTTGTTTAGAAAATAGATTTGCTGATTTAAAATTTTTATCTGATAGTTTATATTTTTTTTTATAATAGGACATTTTATTGATTGGTTTAAGGTATTGAATACTGAAACCAATACCTAATTCTTTAAATTTTTTTATTAATTTATTTCTGTTTTTGAGTAAAATTTGAAACACATAGAATGAATTAGATTTGTCAAATTTAATAAGGGTTACTTTTTTATTTCCTTCAAGATTTTTGTAATATCTTTTTGCTATTTCCTTTCTCCTTTTAAGATTTTTATCATAATATTTAATTTGATTTATTCCTAGGGCAGCCTGAAAGTCCGTTAATCTGTAATTTAAGCCTAAATTTTTAACATCATAATCACCTGGTATTTTTCTATTTTTAATATCTTTATCAATACCAAAAGCTTTTAATTGTTTAAGTTTTTTGTAAATATTTTTATTATTAGTTGTAACTGCTCCTCCTTCACCTGTTGTAATTTGCTTTGTCGGATAAAAAGAAAAATTTCCAGTAAATCCAAAATTACCGACATGAATATTTTTGAAAGTTGAACCTAGACCATGTGCACAATCTTCTATAAGTATGATCTTTTTTTGTTTACAAAATCTAATTATTCTTTTTAGGTCACATGGTAATCCAGCCATATGCACTAAAATTATTCCCTTAGTTTTTGAAGTAATATTTTTTTTTATATTTTCTAAATCCAAATTTCCAGTTTTAAGATCTATGTCAGCTATAACAGTTTTTGCGCCAGTGTGCTCTACAGCGTGTGCAGTAGCAACATGTGTCATTGCAGGAACTATAACTTCATCTCCCTTTTTGAAACCTGCAACAATACATGATAAATGAAGGCCTGCAGTACAACTAGATACTGTGATACAATATTTTGAACCAGTATATTTACAAAACTCTTTCTCAAATTCATCTGTAAAAATTCCATGAGTTAACCATCCACTTTTTAATACTTGATTTACCTTTTTTAAATCTTTACCGTAAATTTCTTTTCTAGAATATTCTACTTTCATAAATATTTAATTTTAATCTCTTTATTAGACCTCAAAGATTTATCTGCATAAAAGCAAATAGACATTAGATCAAATTGCTCTTTTAAAGTTAAAATAGGATTTATACTTGTATCTTTAATTTGATCAATGAAATTTTGTATTAGCTTTTTTCTATTTGATTTATCTGGATAACTTCCTTTTAATTTAGTTATATTTTTTTTCTTATTTAGAATAAAACTGTTGTTTAAGTTATGAATAATTGTCTGGTTTTTTTCAAAAATCTTGAGTTCGTGAAAATGATTATAATTTCCTGCTAAATTTGAAGTAGTCTTTACTATTATATTTCCAGGAAATTTAAAAATATTGATCACAAAACTTTTTTTTTTAAATTTAGTATTTTTAGTTATAATATTATTGCCGTATGAAATTACAGAAACAGGTTTTTTTTCTAAGATCCATATTACTAGATCTATCAAATGAATTCCAGCACCTAGATTAGCAGAATAATTTTTGATGCTTGATCTCCAACCGAAAAGTTTTTCTCTTCTTCCCCAAATATAATCAGCCTCTAAATAAAAAATTTTATTTTTATTTACAATTTTTTTTACATTCTTAAATAAATCGTTTACTCTTAAAACTAAATTTGAAAGAAATTTGATATTTCTTTTTCTTTTTAATAATTGATAAATTTTTTTTAATTCTTTATGATTTAAACAAAATGGTTTTTCAACTATTATATGTTTATTATTTTTTATACATTTTAAAATTTGTTCGTAATGATAATTGTCGTAACTCGCTATCGAAACTAATTTTATACTTTCATCTTTAAAAATTTTATTTTCATTTTTCACTATCTCTATTTTGGGAAATTTTTTTTTTAAATATTGTGCCCTCTTGTTATCTCTCTCACAAATTATTTTAACTTTTACTGATTTATAGCCATTTATTGCCTCTAAGTGCTTTAAACCTATTCCCGAACCTATTATTGCAGCATTAAACATTATTATTTAAATATATCTTTATTCTTTTTAAGTCGATTTTTTTATCAAGTGTAAGATCTAAATTGTATTTTTTTTTATTAAAATTTTCCAAATTTTTTATCTTAAATTTTGCTGAATTTTTATAAAAATATTTAGTCACGTGTTCTTTTTCATTTTCAGTCATAAATTTCATATTTTTTGATATAATTTCTCTTTTAATAATTTCAAAAGACATGCCTTTTGGAAATGTTTTTGGGAAAACATTAGTGATAATATCATAATTCCTATATTTTTTTTTTTTAAAAATTTCTATTAATTTATCAAGAATTTTTACATCAATAACAGGACTATCTCCAGACACTCTTACAAAATATTTTTCTTTAAGTTTTAAGGCTGTCTCATAAAGTCTTTCAGATACATTTTTAAGATTACCTCTATAAATTTTTATTTTTTTCTTTTTCAAGAGCCGCACAAGTCTGTCATCACTACTTTTATCAGATGTAGCTACAATTAAATTGTTCTTAAATTTTGACTTTTTCAACCTGTCTAAAACATGAACAATTATAGGTTTATTTTCTAACTTATATAAAACTTTTTTCGGAAATCTTTGAGAGTTTGTTCGCGCTTGGATTATAATTAACACTAACCTCTCACAATTTTTTTATCTAGGTTATATTTACCTCTACAATCAATAATAAACCTAGAATACTTTTTTATAAAATTGTAATTAAATTTATCATGGTCTGTAGCTAAAATTACAATATCAGTTTTTTTTAAAATTTGTGAACTTAATTTAACTGAATTTTTATTTTTATTTTGTGTAAATTCACACGATGATATAAATGGATCAGAATAATTAACAAACTTAAATTTTTTGTCCAGCAAATAATCAATTAATCTTACTGGAGCTGACGCTCTGATGTCATCAAGATTTTTTTTATAAGCAATTCCTAAGATAAGTATTTTAATATTTGATTTATTTTTTTTAATTTTTTTAGTACGTGAAACAATTTTACTATAAATAAATTTTGTTACATCTAGATTTATTTTTGCTGATAATTTAATAAATTCTGGGTTAAAGCCTTTTTCAACAGATTTCCAATACAAATATTGTGGATCTATTGGTATACAATGGCCACCAACTCCTGGTCCTGGATCAAATCTAGAAAACCCGTAGGGTTTAGTATTTGAAAGGGATAAAATTTCAAAAATATCTAAATTAAATCTATCTGCTATAAATTTCATCTCGTTAATAAAGCCAATATTTACTGATCTATAAATGTTTTCTAAAAGTTTTGAAAATTCTGCATGTTCAAGTGATCTTGCTTTAACTATATGATTAAACAAATTTTTATAAAATTTTACACAAAGATTTAGACATTTATGACTGTATCCACTCACCACTTTAGGAATTTTATCAATCTTTTTATCATTAATTCCAGGATTAATTCTCTCTGATGAAAAGCCAACAAAAAAGTCTTTTCCAAGATTAAATTTTGAATTCAATTTCTCACAAATTTTTTCTCTTGTAGTACCTGGATAAGAAGTTGATTCTAAAATTAATAATTGACCCTTTCTTAGTTTGGGGGCTATCAAATTTATTGAGGAAACAATATGAGATAAGTCCGGCCGATTTTTTTTTAAAGGTGTTGGTAAACAAATTATTAAAATATCACATTCTGATATATTCGAAAATCTTTTAAAGAATTTTGTTTTTTTTGAAAAAACATTTAAGGAATTGGACGGGATGTTGGTAAAATACGATTTTCTTTTGTTCAACATTTTAAATCTATGGCTATCTCTTTCATAACCAAAGACTCTAAAATTTTTTTTTGCTGCAAGAATTGCTAAAGGCAATCCAACATACCCCATCCCTATAACTCCAACAGCAATTTTTTTTGATTTTAATCTTGATTTAAAATTATCGTAGAAATTCATAAATTATTGTTATTTTTATATTAAATGAATATTTTTGGTAGTATAATTTGATAATTTTTGAAAAATAATAAAAGTTTCAGATATTATAATTTTAAAAAGTTAGCATGAAAATAATAGTTATTATACCTGCTCGTTTTAACTCTAAACGATTACCTGGTAAGCCTCTTAAAGAGATCAATGGTGTTCCAATGATTTTAAAAACTTATTTTCAATGTAATAAAGTTTTTAAAAAAGAACAAATTATTATAGCTACTGATAATTTAAAAATAAAAAGATTGTGTTTAAAAAATAATATTAATGTTTTAATGACTTCGAAGAAATGTCTGACTGGAACAGATCGAATTGCAGAAGTGGCAAGTAAAATAATCGCAGATGTATATATTAATGTTCAGGGAGATGAGCCTTTTTTTAATCCAATAGATTTAAAAAAATTACTAAAGAATGTTTTAAAAGATCCATCAAAAATTTATAATGGATATACAAAAATAGAAAAAATTGAAATGTTCAAAAGTTCTTCTGTTCCAAAAGTTGTGTTCGATAGTAATGAAAACTTACTTTACATGAGTAGAGGAGAAATTCCTTCAAATAAAAAACACAAATTTAAATTAGGTTGGAGACAAGTTTGTGCTTACGCCTTTCCAAGAAAAGATTTAATCAAATTTTATAAATATAAAAGAAAAACACCTTTAGAAAAAGTGGAAGATATAGAAATTTTAAGATTTCTTGAAATGGGAAAAAATATAAAAATGATTAAAATGTCAAATAAATCTATGTCTATAGATACAAAAAAAGATTTGAAGAAAGCTAATTCAATATTTTTTAAAATTAAATAAATTTGTTATTTTTGAAAAAATTCTTAAAAAATGGTTTTTTTTTCCCCAAAAATATACAGGTTTAACATCTGGAATTTTCGCTTCATAAATTTCATCTGGTAAATCGTAACTATAAATACCTTTTTTGTAATACATGTGAACAAATAAGTTTGTTATCTCAATATCCCCCCATCTATATTTATATTGGCCACCAAAATCATTAACACTTTTGATATATTTTTTATACTTTTCAGATTTAAAAATTTTGAGATTAAATAGATCTAAATTTCCAACTGAATAAGTCAAATCTGTTAGTAGATCATCGTCCTCAAATTTGAGAATATCTCTGAGCTTACGGTTTTTGACGTCTACTTTTTCTTTATCAACATAAGATTTAATAAACTTTAAAAGTTTCTCTCTAGTTTTTGATAAATTTTTATCTTTATAAATACCACTAACAGCTGTAGCTAATGGAAATTCATTGAGTTTATCAAAAAGATCAAACTCTATTTTTTCCTTAAACCAAGAGTCATCGTCTATTATCATCAAATAATCGTATTTTGCTAAGTATTTATTTTCACATTTCCACTCACCAAACAATGACATATTAGATTTAAAATAAATCATATGAAGATATCCAAGTCTTCTTTTATCGAATTTTTTTTTAACATATCGATTATATTTTCGATTATAAAATAATTCCTCATCTTTAATGCCAGATGGTATTTTGGGAATAATTTTAATTAATTTTAAGTTTGAATATTTAGTTTCGTAAAAACTAATATCTTTTTTTGAGTAAACATCGTCAATATCATAAATAAAGACAGGATAATTGTATTTGTTATTCCAATTATTATAAAAAAGATCCAAAGTTTTAGGTAATATTTCTCTTCTACCTGAAATCATTAATACAGCTGCATTATGTTTCATATCTTTTTTAAAATATTGTGCTCATTTAAATCGTAAAATTTTGGCAAGGCGAGAATTTCCCCTCGAAAATAATCTTTCAATGTAACTTTTGGAAAATAAGATAAATTAGGTTCTATCATATACAAGTCATAATTTTCAAACTCAAAAAATTCCAAAATTTCATTTTTAGCATTATTCAAATCTTCTGGTTTATTAAAATATTCGGTTTCAAATTCAAAAATTATTATTGGTTTATTTTTTTGAATTATTTTTTTTGAAGATAGTAAAATTTGTAATTCAGTCCCTTGAGTATCAATTTTCATGATATCAATTTTTAAATTTTTGTTTTCAAAAAATTTATCAATGCTTAAGCACTTAACATTAATTTTTTCATGATT
>NZ_CVSI01000039.1:32500-33733 GCF_001179985.1 Candidatus Pelagibacter communis
ACCTTAGCACCCACAGTCTGTCTGATGGAGAACTATATTTAGCATTCGGAGTTTTATTAGGTTTGGTAAGAATCTCTTCCCCCTAGCCCATTTAGTGCTCTACCTCTAAATATATATTTATCCATCGCACTACCTAAATAGTTTTCGCGGAAAACCAGCTATCTACGAATTTGGTTGGCCTTTCACCCCTTACCACAAGTCATCCAAAGACTTTTCAACGTCAACTGGTTCGGTCCTCCAGCAAGTGTTACCTTGCATTCAACCTGCTCATGGTAAGCTCATTCGTTTTCGGGTCTAATTCATTAAACTAATCGCCCTATTAAGACTTGCTTTCGCTACGCCTACACCTAGATGGCTTAAGCTTGCTTAATAAATTAAGTCACTGACCCATTATACAAAAGGTACGCCGTCACTCTAAAAAGAGCTTCGACTGATTGTAGGCATGCGGTTTCAGGTTCTATTTCACTCCCCTAATAGGGGTTCTTTTCACCTTTCCCTCACGGTACTAGTTCACTATCGGTCACTAAAGAGTATTTAGGCTTAGAGGGTGGTCCCCCTATATTCGAGCAAGATTTCACGTGTCCCGCTTTACTCAAGAACAAATTTAAGCATTACTTCTACTGGACTATCACCATCTTTGGTTAGCATTTCCATACTATTCAAATTTTCTTAAATTTATTACTGGCCTGTTCCGCTTTCGCTCGCCACTACTAACGGAATCTCAATTGATTTCTTTTCCTCTGGTTACTTAGATGTTTCAGTTCTCCAGGTTATCTCTTTAAATCTATGTATTCAATTTAAAGTTACACATAAAGTGTAGGGTTTCCCCATTCGGAAATTTTCGGATCAAAACTTGCATACAGTTCCCCGAAACTTTTCGCAGTATACCGCGTCCTTCATCGTCTTTTAGTGCCAAGGCATCCGCCACACGCCCTTAAACGCTTGATTTATGCACAGAAAAAAATTCTGTGTTTGAATCAAATTTTGTTAAAATGTTCATCTATTCGAACATTCTTGATTGTTCATCTATTCGAACAATCGGATATAGATATTGATAATTATTAAAAAATTTACAAATAAAATAGCTAAGTGTTTCTTGGTGGAGGATAGCGGGATCGAACCGCTGACCTCCTGAATGCAAATCAGGCGCTCTCCCAGCTGAGCTAATCCCCCAGATAAGTTTGGTGGGCCGAGATAGACTCGAACTATCGACCCCACCCTTATCAAGGGTGT
>NZ_CVSI01000040.1 GCF_001179985.1 Candidatus Pelagibacter communis
ATATTGGATTTCAAATTCTCTTAAATACGATGAAAATTTTGAAAATTTAATTATTTTATCAATTTTATTAATTCCCTCTTTGTTATCATTATTTTATGGATTATTTTCCTATCTACTGAAATTTTTTAATATAAAAATGAATTTTAGTTCAATATTAATTTTCTCACTTTCATTTTCTGTTGTGGAATACTTGAGGGGAACAATTCTTGGTGGATTTCCTTGGAATTTAATTACATTTAGTTTAGTTAATATTATTAGTTCACTGCAAATACTTAGTTTTATAGGAACCTACTCTTTAAACTTACTGGTTATTACTTTTTACACTTTACCAATAATAATTTTTTTTAATGTTAAAAATTTAAGAAAATATACTATCTTATTATTAGCAGTTTTAATTTTATCAATTAATATTTATTATGGATTAAATAAAATTGAACAAGCTGAAAATAAACCAAAAAAAATAATATCTCCATCAATAAAATTAGTTTCACCTAAGTTTAATATTGAGAGGTTTTTTGTTGATGAACCTATAGAAGATAAAATAAATGAACTTTTTCAAAATAGTTATCCACTTGATAAAGATTTAATTTTAGTTTATCCAGAAGGTATAACCAATATTGGAGAAATAAATCAGCTAGAAAATGATTTTGATAATATTTCTAATCAATTAACTGATAATTCAAAAATAATCTTAGGTATTACATTTGACGATGGAGAAAAAATATTTAATTCATTAGCAGTATTTAACAAGGAATTTGAAATAGAGGATAAATATAATAAAAACAAGCTCGTTCCCTTTGGAGAATTTCTCCCTTTAGAAAAATTTTTAAGCAAGTTTGGTTTAAAAAAAATTACTCATGGATATAAGTCGTTCAGCTCTTCAACCGAGAGAAACATTCTTAGTATAGGTGAAATTTCATTTTTGCCTTTAATTTGTTATGAAATTATATTTTCTGGTGCATTAACTAAAAATACAGATAATTATGATTTCATTTTAAATATTTCTGAAGACGGCTGGTTCGGAAATAGCATAGGACCTGTTCAACATTTTTCCCACTCTATATTTAGATCAATTGAGGAAGGTAAAGATATTTTAAGAGTTGCCAACAATGGTATTTCTGCTCATGTAAACTCAAATGGCAAAATTAATAAGATGCTCGACACAACTGAAAAGGGAAGCATAGAAATTAACTCAGTTTCTAAAGCTTTTCCTACATTCTTTAGTATATATGGTAACAAGATTTTCTTTTTTTTAGCATTTATTTATATTAGTTTAATTTTTCTTTTTAAAAAACTTAAATGAAAAAAAACTATTTATTTACAAGTGAGTCTGTATCTGAAGGGCATCCAGATAAAGTCTGTGATAGAATATCTGATATGGTAGTAGATACTTACCTTGGCGCTGAGCCTCAGTCCAGAGTCGCATGCGAAACTTTAACTACAACAAATAAAGTTGTTTTGGCTGGCGAGGTAAGGGGACCTGAAATCAAAAAAGACGATTTAATCCAGAAAGTCAGATCTTGTATTAAAGACATAGGATATGATCAAGATGGTTTCACTTATAAAGAAGCTACAAAAATAGAAAGTCATTTGCATGCTCAATCATCAGATATTGCAATGGGAGTTGACTCTTCAGGAAATAAAGATGAGGGAGCTGGGGATCAAGGAATTATGTTTGGATATGCATGCAATGAAACAGATGTTCTAATGCCAGCACCTATACACTATTCACATAAAATATTAAGGCTTATGGCTGAGGATAGAAAATCTGGAAAATTAAAAAATATTGAGCCGGACTCTAAAAGTCAAATAACAATAGAATATAAAGATGGAAAACCTTTTAATGTAAAATCTGTCGTAATATCAACCCAACATTCCGCAGACGTAAATCAATCTCAAGTTAGAGATTTAGTTAAGCCTTATATTGAAAAATCAATTCCTAAAGAATTACTAAAAAATTTGTCCGATAAAGAAATTTATGTCAATCCAACAGGAAATTTTGTTATTGGTGGTCCCGATGGAGACAGCGGTCTAACAGGCAGAAAAATAATAGTCGACACTTATGGTGGAGCTGCACCACATGGTGGAGGAGCTTTCTCAGGAAAAGATCCCACGAAAGTTGATAGATCAGCTGCATATGCATCACGATATCTTGCAAAAAATATTGTAGCTTCAAAAATTGCAGATAAGTGTTTAATTCAATTAGCATATGCTATTGGTGTGTCAAAGCCACTTTCAATCTACGTAGATTTATTTGATAACGATGAAGAAAAGAACAAACATGTAGAAAGCTTAATACAGAAAAATTTTGATTTAAGTCCCAGAGGCATTAGGGAGATGTTAGGATTAAATAAACCTATATATGAAAAATCTGCAGCATATGGACACTTTGGTAGAGATCCAGGACCTGATGGCTCTTTTTCATGGGAAAAAGTTGATAAAAAAGACATATTCAGTAAGTAATAATAAGTTGAAAATTTATAAATATTAATTATAAAACCTATAATATTATTGATATATCAAAGTGGGCTTCGGCCCATTTTTTTTTGGAGAACAAAATATGTTAAACAAGCGTGCAGATAAACTTGAATTATTAAGAATTGCGGAGGCAGTAGCGCTAGAAAAATCTATAGATAAGGAATTAATTATTAATTCTATGGAGACTGGTATAGCAAAGGCAGCAAAATCAAAATTTGGCAACGAAAATGAAATACAAGTAAATATAAATAGAGATAACGGAGATATCGAAATTTTTAGAAAATTACTAATAGTTGAGAGTCCGGAGAATAATAATACCGAAATTAGCCTAGAAAGTGCAAAAGCATTGAATAATGAAAAAAAATTGGGTGAAGAAATATTACAACCTCTCCCCACATTTGACTTTGGAAGAATCGCAGCTCAGACTGCTAAGCAAGTTATCAGTTTCAGTGTAAGAGAGGCAGAAAAAGAAAGACAGTTTAACGATTTTATAGATAAAAAAGATACAATACTTAGTGGGATTGTTAAAAGATTAGAATTTGGTAACGTCATAGTTGATTTAGGCAAAGCTGAGGCGATCATACAAAAAAACGAAATGATACCTAGAGAAAATATTAAGGCTGGTGATAGAATAAAAGCCTATTGTTATGATGTTAGGAGAGAACAAAGAGGACAACAAATCTTTCTTTCAAGAGCTCATCCAAAATTTATGGAAAAACTTTTTATACAAGAAGTTCCTGAAATATATGATGGACTGATTGAAATAAAATCATCAGCAAGAGATCCAGGGAGCAGAGCGAAAATTTGTGTTAAAGCTATTGATACATCGTTAGATCCAGTGGGAGCTTGTGTTGGAATGAGGGGTAGTAGAGTTCAAGCTGTAGTAAACGAGTTACAAGGTGAAAAAATTGATATTGTAAATTGGTCAGAGGATATAACTGTAGTAGTTTCAAACGCATTATCACCTGCAGAAGTCTTAAAGGTTAACGTTTATGAAGATGCAAAAAAACTAGATGTTATTTTAAACGAAGAAAATTTAAGTAAAGCGATAGGTAGAAGAGGACAAAACGTAAGATTAGCTACAAAGCTTATCAACTACGAAATAAATATTATGACTGATCAAGAGGAGTCAGAAAAAAGACAAGAAGAGTTCAAAGACAGAACAGAAAATCTTATGAAAAATTTAGAAGTAGACGAGACATTAGGTCAACTTTTAGTAGCAGAAGGCTTCTCATCAATTGACTTAATTAAGAATTGTGAATTAAACGATTTAGTTAAAATTGAGGGTATAGAAGAGGAAACAGCCAAAGAATTGATAGAAAGAGCAGCAGAATTTCACAAAAAAAGTCAAGAGGAAATACAACAGAAAATTGAGGACTTAGGTTTGGAAACAGATTTAATTAATCATAAAGGATTAACCCCAGGGATGCTTCTTACATTGGGAGAAAAAAAAATTTTAACTTTAAATGATTTTGCTGATCTAGCCTCTGATGAATTAATAGGTGGATTTGATATAATTAAAGGTGAAAAAGTAAAGATCAATGGTTATCTAGAAGATTTTGCTTTATCAAGAACTGAGGCAGACGAGCTTATAATGAAAGCAAGAGAAAAAATTTATAATAATTAATGGAAAATGGAAAAACAAAAAAAAAAACTTACAATAACAGGAAAACCAAAAAAAACATTTACCCCTCAACAAAATTTTGTAGGTAAAAAAACCTTTTCATCCAACGACAAGAAGTTTTCAAAACCTTTCAATAAAGTTTCAAGTAATTTTAAAAAAAATTTTAAAGCAAAACCACTAATTTCAAAACTGAGTGACTACGAGCGAAGAAAGTTAGCAGAGCAAAAAGCAATGAAAGGAATTAGAGGTGAAAATAATCAAAAAGATAAAGAAAATAAGTCAAAATTTAGCACAAAAAAAAGGGAGGTTAAGCTTACAGTTTCAAGAGCTTTGAGTGAAGATTTAGAGTTTAAATCTAGAAGCCTTGCATCAATAAAGAGAGCTAGAGAAAAAGAATTAAGGGTATCAAAAAATCAAATTAGTGATGAACAAAGCATTAATTTCAAAAGAAATATTAATATTCCTGAATTTATTACAATCAGAGATCTTGCTAATAGAATGGCCGAGCAATCATCAAATATAATCAAACATCTGATGGGTATGGGCGTTTCTGTTACGATTAATCATACAATTGACTCTGATACTGCAGAATACTTAGTTAAAGAATTTGGTCATAATCCTATTAGGGAAAAAAAGACAGACGAAATAATAAAAAATATTAAAGAAACTAAATCCGAAAATCTAAAAAATCGTCCACCAATCATTACTGTTATGGGGCATGTTGATCACGGTAAAACCTCAGTTTTGGATGTAATTAGAAGTACAAATATTGTATCAGGTGAATTTGGTGGCATTACACAGCACATAGGAGCTTATCAAATTGAAAAAAATAATCAAAAGATTACATTTATAGATACACCTGGTCATGCTGCATTTACTGAAATGAGAGCAAGAGGTTCAAAACTTACAGATATAGTTGTATTAGTTGTTGCTGCAAATGATGGAGTAATGCCACAAACTGTTGAGTCTATAAAACATGCAAAAGCAGCAAAAGTACCAATTGTTGTAGCAATTAATAAATGTGATTTGCCTGATGCTGACCCACAGAAAATTAAAAATCAACTCTTAGAACATGAATTGATTTCAGAGGATTTGTCTGGTGAAACAATAATGGTTGAAATTTCTACAAAAACAAAAAAAAATATTGATAAATTATTAGAATTAATTTTGCTTCAAGCAGAAATCCTAGATTTGAAATGTGATTTTAATTCTAACTCTAATGGTGTTGTTTTAGAATCAAAAATTGATGTTGGCAGAGGTCCAATCGCAAATATAATCGTTACAACAGGACAACTCAAAAAAGGAGATTATTTTGTATGTGGCACGAAATGGGGAAAAGTAAGAGCAATTATTGATGATACTGGAAAACAAATTAATGAGGCATTACCATCTACTCCTGTTGAAGTGTTGGGAATTAATGGTGCTGCAAAATCAGGAGATGATTTTTTAGTTTTAGACTCAGAAAAAGAGGCAAAGTCTTTGTCCGAAGCAAGAATTGAGGAAATTAAAACATCTAAAAATCCACTAACTATGTTTACTCAAGAATCAGCATTTAAGGATAACAAGTCAGAAGATTTAAACGTAATAGTTAAATCAGATGTGCATGGCACGTCGGAGGCTATTAAAAATGCAATTAATTTAATAAAACATGACGAAGTGAAGGTTAAAATAATTTTGTCCGACGTAGGAATGGTTACAGAGACAGATGTTAATTTAGCTAAAGCATCTAATGCAATTTTGATAGCTTTCAATGTAAAACCTAGCAAAGAAGCTAAAAAAATTGCAGAGCATAATCATATCAAAATTTCATCATTTAATATAATTTATGAATTAATTGATTTTGTAAAAAACCAGATGTCCGGATTACTTACACCAAATGTAGAGGAAAAAATAATTGGTTCAGCTGAAATATTAGAAATTTTTAAAGTATCGAAAGTAGGCAAAGTTGCTGGATCAAAAGTTATTGATGGTGAAATTACTCAGGACGCGTTAGCAAGGATAATTAGAGATGGAACAATAGTTTATAATGGAAAAATAAGTACAATATTTAGAGAAAAAGACCAAGCTAAGCAAGTATCAGCTGGCTTAGAATGCGGTATATCTTTTAAAGATTTTGGTGACTTTCAAAAAAAAGATATTATAGAAGCCTATAGTTCTAAAACAACAGATAGGGTCATATAATTATGGCAAACGCAGGAAAACCAATTAGTCAAAGACAATTAAGGGTTGGAGAAATGATAAAGCAATCGTTGAGCATGATATTTTTAAAAGATGAGGCAAAAATACCTAATATTAAGACAAAAGAAATAACGGTAACTGAAGTTAGGATGAGTCCTGATCTAAAAAATGCTAAAGTTTTTATAATGCCTTTAGGTGGTAAAAACTCAGTAGAAACTGTGTCAAAATTAAAGGAATTTTCTTTCATCGTAAGAAAAGTTTTATCAAAAAAAATTATAATGAAATTTTTGCCAAAATTATTTTTTGTAAAAGACGAGTCTTTTGAATATGCAGAAAAAATTGAAAATTTAATCAAACAAGCTAATAAATAGGAAAAAAATATGAAAAAAAATGTTTCAGAAGTGAGCCTACACGAAAAAGATACAGGCTCCTCAGAAGTTCAAATAGCTCTTTTAACAGATAAAATCGAAACGTTGTCAAAACATGTAAAACAATTTAAAAAAGATAAACATTCATCTGTTGGACTATTAAAAGCAGTTAATAAAAGAAAAAAACTGTTAGACTATCTTAAGAAAAATAAAATTGACTCATATAAAAATATATTAACAAAACTAAATTTAAGGAAATAAATGTTTAAAATTTTTAAAAAAGAAATTGATATAAATGGTAAGAAAATTACTTTAGAAACAGGAAAAATAGCAAGACAAGCTGATGGTGCTATAATAGCTACATGTGGAGAAACAGTAGTTTTAGCAACAGTAGTTGGTGCAAAAAAGGTTAATCCCGAAATAGATTACTTTCCACTTTCAGTTAACTATCAAGAAAAATATTATGCTGCAGGAAAAATCCCTGGAGGTTACTTTAAAAGGGAAGCAAGACCAACTGAAAGTGAAACACTTATATCAAGATTGATTGATAGGCCTATTAGACCTTTATTTCCGGATGAATTTAGAAATGAAGTTCAATTATTACCTACTGTTATTTCTTATGATAAGGAAAATGAAGCTGATATTTTATCAATTATTGCATCCTCAGCAGCTTTAGCAATATCTGGAATGCCATTTATGGGACCAGTAGGCGCATCAAGAGTAGGTTTTATAGGTGGAAAATATATTTTAAATCCATCTAAAAAAGAATTAGAAAATTCAAAATTAGATCTAGTTGTAGCAGGTACCAAAGATGCAGTTTTAATGGTTGAGTCTGAAGCAAAAGGTTTGACAGAAAAACAAATGTTGGATGCAGTAAAATTTGGTCATGAAGGTTTTGTTCCAGTTATAAAAATGATTGAGGAACTTGCAAAAGAATGTAAAAAACCTGATTGGGTTTTCGAAAAGAAAGACTTATCAGAAGTAAAGAAAAAATTAGAGAGTGAATTTACTAAAGACCTAAAAAAAGCGTTTTCTATTAAAGATAAACAAGAAAGGTCAAACTTAATATCTGAAGTAACTGAAAGAGCTAAAAAGTTATACGAAGAAGATGAAAATTACTCAGAACTAGATGTCATGCATGAGTTGAAAAACCTTGAAAAAGGCATTGTAAGAACTGACATACTAAAAAATAAAAATCGTATTGATGGCAGAGGTTTGTCTGATGTAAGACCAATTAAATGTGAAGTTGGAATACTACCAAGAGTTCATGGATCAGCTTTATTTACTAGAGGAGAGACACAAGCAATTGTTACAACAACTCTAGGTACATCTGATGACGAACAAAGAATTGAAAGCTTAGAAGGTCTTCAACGTGAAAGATTTATGCTTCACTATAACTTTCCCCCTTTTTCAGTTGGTGAAACTGGTAGAATAGGAACTGGAAGAAGAGAAATTGGACATGGTAAACTAGCATGGAGAGCAATAAACTCATCTTTGCCTACAAAAGAAAGTTTCCCATATACATTTAGAATAGTTTCAGAAATCACAGAGTCTAATGGTTCTTCATCAATGGCTACTGTTTGTGGTTCATCTTTAGCGCTTATGGATGCAGGTGTACCAATTAAAGAACCAGTTGCTGGTATAGCAATGGGATTAATTAAAGAGGGAGATGATTTTAGTGTTCTATCAGATATCCTAGGTGATGAGGATCATTTAGGTGATATGGATTTTAAGGTTGCTGGCACAAAAGATGGAATTACTTCTTTGCAAATGGATATAAAAATAACAGGGATTACATTTGAAATTATGGAGCAAGCTTTAAAACAAGCTAAAGATGGTAGAGTACATATCCTTGATGAGATGAATAAAGCATTATCTAAATCAAGAGACGATGTAGGAAAACATACTCCTAAAATGGAAAAAGTAACTGTTGAAAAGAAAGATATAGCTACGGTAATTGGAAAAGGTGGTGCAACAATCAGAGAAATTGTTGAAAAATCAGGAGCTAAAGTTGATGTTAATGATGAAGGTGAAGTAACTGTGGCAGCACCAGATGAAGACTCAAGAAATAAAGCAATGCAAATGATTAAAGATTTAACAGCTAAAGCTGAACTTAACAAAATTTATAACGGCAAAGTTATGAAGATTATGGAGTTTGGTGCATTTGTTAATTTTTTAGGTAAACAAGATGGACTTGTACACATATCTGAATTAGCGGACAAAAGAGTTGCAAAAGTTACTGATGTTGTCAAAGAAGGCGATGAAGTAAAAGTAAAAGTTATAGGGTTTGATAGGGGTAAAGTTAAACTTTCTATTAAACAAGCAGCTGTCTAATTAATGTTCTCATTATCAAAATTTAAAAATATTTTATCTAAGAATAAATATGGGAAATATTTAGCTATTGGAGGCTTTGCTTTCTTTTTTATAAAAGGTCTTATTTGGTTAGCAGTCATATTTTCTGTTGGTTTTAGTGCTTTTAATTTCATTTAAATCTCTGTTCATTTTGCGTTTGATATTCCTTAAGTAGTTGCAATACCTTTTTAAAAATGTAAGCTCTCATTAACCATATCTCATGGTGATAAAGAGACCGATATCGCATCGGTTAAAAGCGAGTTTTGGAAAAACTAACAAGGAGTGTGTATGAAAAGAATGCACAGAGTTCTTAATTTGTTTAGCCGAGGCTCAAAGATCGCTAGGCTAAATCAATTAATGTTCCGAAATTTAAAATCTGTTGAAGCTAATGGCAATGGCACAAGCGGATACGTTATTAAATCTGGAAAAAACTCTGGAAAAGTTGTTGGGCATTTAAAAAAAGAGCCTAAAAACATTTAATTAAGATTGGGGTATGGGGCACCTGGCAACAGAACGCCCCTTTTAAGTATGCTTATAACATCAGAACATAAAAAAATTTCTCAATACGTATGGTTATACGGATATATTGTTTCAGGATTATTATCTGGTTTTGGTTTCTATCTTTATCTCGGAAAAAAAATGAACTTTTTAGGAATAATTTTAATTTTAGCATTAGCAATCTGGATTGCTTATGTGCTTTTTTTAATATTTAAAGAAACCACCACTAAACCAAAAAACATTGAAATTCTTTATTCTGAAAAAAAAACACCTAAAATAATTTATACACTTTGGGCAATGTTTCAGTTTATAGTTATGTCATTTTTGGGGGGTTTTACTTGTATAATGTTTTTAAGTTTTATTAGGTAATAAAAAGTTTTTATTTTCCTTTCAACGCCCATTTATACAAAAGCACAAATCCAACAAAAACCATTGGCAATAAAAACATCCAAGATAAAACTGATAACCATTCATCTCCTCGAATACTATAACCATACGGTTCTGCGGAAAATAAATAGATTATATAAAGAAAATCATACAATAACCAACTAACCAAATAAACTCGGACATATTTATTTGTAAGATCGATTTTTTTCTTAATTTTAACAACATATTTAGAAATTAAGGAATTAGAAAATTTTTCTGATGCAAACGTGTGATAACCAAAAATTCCAAAGGCAAGAATTATCCAAACCCCAAATCTTGCAATGAAACCATAGTTAAATCTTACTCTAAAGATTTCTTCAAGAATAACAAAAAAACCACCATAGATAAAAAAACCTATTAAGATAAAAATAACGAAACCAATTAATCCATAAGCAATTTTTTTCATATTTCTATAATATCAAATTTACAACGAAGTATTAGATCAAAAAAAACCAACTAAAAAGAAAATAAGTCATTATGACAACGAAGTTAACAACGAAGTAGTTTTAATAAGTAAGCAAATATGCTATTTTCATATCTAATGCCGGGCAACAGAAGGCCCCTTAAATTTAAGTAATATTTTTTGGATCTGGCATTCCTACCTTATTATAACCAGCATCAACATAGTGTATTTCACCAGTGACACCTCCAGCCATATTGCTTAATAGGTATAAAGCAGAATTTCCAACATCAAGATTATCAACGTTTCTTTTTAAAAAAGAATGATCAGCATTCCATTTATATAAAAATTTTGCATCTCCAATTGCTGATGCTGCTAAAGTTTTAATGGGTCCAGCGCTTATTGCATTCACTCTTATACCCTTTGAACCTAAGTCTCTTGCAAGATATTTAACACTTGCTTCAAGTGCAGCCTTACATACACCCATCACATTATAGTTTGGAATAGCTTTATTAGCTTCATAACTTAAGGTTATCATGCTTCCACCTTGTTTCATTATTTTAGATGCTTCTTTTGCAACTTCTGTAAATGAGAAACAAGAAATTAACATGCTTCTCAAAAAGTTTTCTCTAGTTGTGTTTAGATATTCACCTGATAATTCAGATTTATCTGAAAATGCAATTGCATGAACTACAAAGTCTATTTCACCCCATTTAGATTTTATATCCTCAAATAATTTTGTTACTTCTTCTTTTTTCTCTACATCACAACTAAAAGTAACATTTGAATTTAATTTTTCTGCTAAAGGAACAACTCTTTTCTTTAGCGCATCACCTAAATAGGTAAATGCAAGTTCTGCTCCTGCTTCTGCAAGTTTTTGAGAAATACCCCAAGCAATTGATCGCTCATTAGCAACACCCATGATCAATCCTTTTTTACCTTTCATCAAACTCATTATTAAACCTTTTCAAAAACTAAGGTGGCATTAGTTCCACCAAAACCAAAGCTATTAGACATTACAGAATTTAAATTAACATCTTTTTCAACTTTAGTTACTATTGGGTAATTTTTTGCTTCATCATCCATATCTTGAATATTTGCAGATGCAGCAATAAACTTATTTTTCATCATTATTAAACTATAAACTGCTTCATGAACTGAGGTTGCGCCTAAAGAGTGACCAGCTAATGATTTTGTTGAACTTATTTTTGGTTTGTAATCTTTAAAAGCCTCTCCAACTGCTTTTAATTCTGTTATATCTCCAACTGGAGTAGACGTTCCGTGAGTGTTTATATAATCTATTTTATTTTTTGTTGTACTTAATGCCATCTGCATACATCTAACTGCCCCTTCCCCTGATGGAGCAACCATGTCATAACCATCGGAGGTAGCACCATAACCAGTTAATTCTGCATAAATTTTTGCACCTCTTGCTTTTGCGTGTTCGTATTCCTCTAGCACCAAAACTCCACCTCCACCAGATATAACAAAACCATCTCTTGTTTTATCATAAGGTCTTGATGCTTTTTCAGGAGTATCGTTGTATTTAGAAGAAAGAGCAGTCATTGCATCAAACATAGCTGTCATTGCAAAATGTACTTCATCACTTCCACCAGCAAAAATTATTTTTTGTTTTCCTAATTGAATTATTTCCATTGCATTACCAATACAATGTCCACTTGTTGCACATGCAGAACTGATTGTGTAATTAATTCCTTTAATTTTAAATGGTACAGCCAAGGTTGCTGATGCTGTACTGGACATTGTTCTCGGAACAATAAAAGGCCCCATCCGTTTAGGACTCTTTGCTCTAGTTTTATCTGCTGCTAAAATAACATTTTCAATAGACGGGCCACCAGATCCCATAATCATACCAGTTGAAGTGTTACTTACATCTTTTTCCTCTAAGCCAGAGTCTTTTACTGCTTCTGCCATAGAGATATAATTATAAGCTGATCCTGGTCCCATAAATCTTATAAATTTTCTATCCACATGATCTTCAAGATTAATATTTGGCTTACCATGCACGTGGCTCTTTAAATTGTATTCTTTGTACTCTTCTGAAAAAGAAATTCCTGATTTTGAATTTAATAGTGATTGATAAACTTCCTCTTGATTGTTCCCTAAACAAGAAACAACCCCTATCCCTGTTACAACAACTCTTTTCATTATTTAAATAAACCTACTTTTAAATTTTCTGTTGAGTAAATTTTTTTGCCGTCTGCAAGCAAAATTCCATTTGCTAAGCCAACTGTAGTACCTTCTTTTATAAGAACTCTTTTCATATTAATCTCATAAACTGCTTTTTTGACATTTTTAAGAACTTCACCGGTAAACTTTACCGTGTTAACTCCTAGAGCTCTTCCTCTTCCAGGATTTCCTAGCCATCCCAAATAAAATCCTACAAGCTGCCACATTGCATCTAATCCAAGGCATCCTGGCATTACAGGATCTTTTTTGAAATGACAGTCAAAAAACCATAGACTATCTTTTATATCTAATTCAGCAACAATTAATCCTTTGCCAAATTCACCTTTGTTTTCACTAATTTCTGTGATCCTATCAAACATTAACATCGGAGGTGCAGGTAATTTTGCGTTACCTGGACCAAAAAGATCACCATTAGCACAACTGATTAAATCGTCATAAGTGTATGAGCTTTTTTTCATTTTTCGATATCCTTAATACTTGATTTAGCAAAAATATAATATAGATTTAGTTTAGAATAGTTATAAATTACTATGTTAAATAATAGCCAATATATAGAAAAATTAAGAAGTTCTGGCTTAAGACCAACGAAACAAAGAATAAAAATTTGCGAAGTCCTGTTTAATACACATAAGACTTTTCATTTTACTATTAACGAACTTGTTAAAAGAATAAGTAAGTCAACAAATGACAAAATCTCACTTGCAACTGTTTATAACACAGTTCATGCTTTTAAAAATAAAGGGTACTTAAAAGAGATACCAATTAATTCTGATCAAAGTTATTTTGATACCAATACGTCGCATCACCACCATTTCTATGATGAGACCCAAAAAGATTTAATAGATATAGATGATGCAGATGTTGAGCCAGTTAAAATTAATACAAGAATTCCTGGAAAAAAAATTAAGTCAGTAGAAGTTCTTGTTAAAGTCGAAGACGACAAATCTTAATTCAATTTCTACATTATAATAGTTCTAAACTGTTGACAAATTTATTTAGAATTATTATAAAATATAAAAAAGGAGATACATGAGCACAGAGTTCACAAATAAAGATTTCAAAAACACAGAATTAAGCAAATGCCCAGTAACAGGAGCAGGAACAACAGCTAAGTTTTCTGCGGGTAGAGGACAATCAAACAGAGACTTTTGGCCAAATAGTTTAAATTTAAAGATATTAAGTCAGCATTCTAATCTGACTAATCCAATGGATAAAAAGTTTAATTATGCCAAAGAATTTAAAAAATTGAATTACAAAGCTTTAAAGAGTGATTTAACAAAATTAATGACAGACTCGCAAGAATGGTGGCCAGCAGACTATGGTCATTACGGACCTTTTTTTATTAGACTAGCTTG
>NZ_CVSI01000041.1 GCF_001179985.1 Candidatus Pelagibacter communis
ATACCAATTAGGTACTGCACATCACAAGTCTCTTCATTTAATATCATTTTATGAAGGTATTACAATTTCACAACTATTAAAAAAACTAAATGTAACAAAACAGAGTTTGAATAGAGTTTTAAATGACTTAAAAAAGTTAGAATTTTTAGAATTCAAAAAAGGTAACAAAGATACAAGGGTAAGGCACATATATTTAAGTCCTAAAGGAAATAAAATTTATAATGAGATATTTTTTTCACAAAAAAAAAGAATTTATAAAGCTTTCTTAAACTCATCAGCCAAGGAAGTTTTAAATTTTGATCTGGTTTTAAAAAGAATAATGAATGAAAAGTTATAAAGCCCATATATTAGTTGTAGATGACGATAATGGTATTAGAGATTTAGTAAAAAAATTTCTCATAGAAAATAATTATTTAGTTAATACGGCTGCTAATGCTGAAGAAGCCCAAAAAAAAATTGAAATCATTAAATTTGATTTAGTTATTTTAGATATCATGATGCCTGGTAAAAGTGGTTTAGAATTTTTAAATGAAAATAAAAATTTGATTGACACACCAATAATACTTTTAACAGCTAAAGGTGAGGCGAAAGAGAGAATACATGGACTAGAAACAGGTGCAGACGACTATTTACCAAAACCATTTGAGGCTAAAGAATTATTGTTAAGAATAAATAATATTTTGACTAAGACCCAAAAAGTAAATTTAATTAGAACAATTAAATTTGGAAATATCAATATAGACTTAATCAAGTTACTAATAATAAAAAACAATAAAGAGTTTAAAATTAATATAACGGAAAAGAAAATATTAGAAAAAATGATAAATGAGCCGGGAAAAGTTTTTAGTAGACTGGAAATTGGAAGACTTATAAATTTAGAAAAAGAGAGGTCTATCGACGTAATAGTTACCAGACTAAGAAAAAAAATTGAAATGAATCCCAAAAATCCTAAATATTTACAAACTATAAGAGGTACAGGATATGTTTTATGGATTGAATAAATTTATCAAACAATTGCTACCTAAAAGATTATTTTACCGTGCGCTACTAATTGTTGCTGCTCCAATCATTATTTTACAAATAACAATTTCAATAGTTTTTTTTGATAGTCTATGGATTAAAACAAATAAAGGAATGACAAATGCATTAATAGGGGAAATTAAGTTTTTTTTAGATGCCTATGATAATGAAGACTATAATAAAGAAAATTTAATTAATTTATTTGAAAAACATCACAACTTTACTGTAAAGTTTGTTTCATTTGGAAACCTTCCAAAACAAGATATGGAGAGATGGTTTAGCCCTATGGATCGTACATTAAGAAGAGAGCTAAAATCCAGAAATTTAAGTTATTGGTTTGATACTACAAAATTTAAAGGATTAATAGAACTTAAGATAAAACATTTAAATGGATATTTTGAATTTTATATTCCTAAAGAAAGAGTGACTAGCTCTTCAGCTAGGTTGTTTGCTTTATGGATTACATTTCCTGCATTTTTATTAATTATAATCGCTCTTATATTTTTAAAAAACCAAACTAGACCAATTGTAAATTTAGCCAAAGCTTCTGAAAAATTTGGGAGAGGTGAGGATGTAGGTGAATTTAGACCATCAGGTGCACAGGAAATTCGTCAAGCTGGTTTTGAGTTTGATAGAATGAGAAAAAGAATTTTAAGACACTTAAATCAAAGATCTGAAATGTTGTCTGGGATTAGCCATGATTTGAGAACACCACTTACAAGAATAAAATTACAATTAGCATTTATTAAGGATAATAAGATTTCTAACAAATTATCGGAAGATATAGATGAAATGGAGAAAATGTTGAATGAATACTTGCAATTTGCAAGCTCTACTTTTTCTGAAAAAGACGAATTATTTAATTTATCAAAAACAATAGAAACTCTTATTAAAAAGTACAATAATTCTTTGGTAACTTCAAATATTGAAAAAAATATAACTTTTAATGGCAGAAAGAATTTAATGGTAAGATGCATAAGCAATATCATAGATAATGCGCTCAAGTATGGAAAAAAAGTGAAGTTTTCTGTTAAAAAGCTAAGTAAGATAATCGTAATAACGATAGAAGATGATGGTCCGGGTGTTCCAAAATCTGAATACGGAAATGTATTCAAGCCTTTTTACAAAATAAATAAAGGAAGAGGTGATTCAAAATCAAGCGTAGGTCTTGGACTATCTATTGCATCTGATGTAGTAAGATCTCATGGAGGAAAAATTGGCTTAAATAAATCAAAATTAGGTGGTTTATGTGTTAAGATTTCTTTGCCTTTCTAATTCGTTTATTTTTTTTAAACTTACTCACCTCATTTTCTAATTTTTCAATTCTTTTTTTAAGAATATCTGTTTCTTCTTTTGTTGATATTTTCATTTTTAAAATAATTTCATCCCTCTGAGATTTAACTATGTTAATTACTTCATTACTTAAGTCTTTGTAGGATATTAATCCTTGAGCAAGTAAACTTGTTAATTTTTCTAATAAAATTTTAGATTTTGACATACTTTTGCTTTTAAAAATAATATATTCTAAATTTTATAATATGCTTATTAATAATTTGAATCCAGTAGCTTTTGAAATATTTTTTATCAAGATTCACTGGTACTCTCTTGCGTATATTTTTGGGATAATCTTTGGATGGATTTACATAAAGAAAATATTAATTAAAAACAATATTCATAAAATTTACCTCGATGATTTAATTACTTATCTAATTATAGGTATAATTATAGGAGGGAGACTAGGTTATGTCTTGATTTATAATCTAAAATTTTACTTAAAAAATCCTTTAGAGATAATTACGATATGGCAAGGAGGGATGTCTTTTCATGGAGGTTTAATAGGAATTATAGTAGCTACTCTTATTTTTTGTAAAAAAAATAATTTGGAAAAGTATATTTTTTTCGATTTTATAGCTGTTGCAGCACCTATTGGAATTTTTTTTGGTAGAATTGCAAATTTTATAAATAGCGAGCTTGTCGGAAAACCAACCGATTTAATTTGGGGTGTTATCTTCCCGTTAGTCGATAATATTCCAAGACATCCATCTCAATTATACGAGGCTATTTTTGAAGGTATATTTTTATTTATTATAATGAATAAAATTTACTTTAGTAAAAATTACAAAGAAGGGAGCTGTTCTTTTGCTTTTTTAATTTTTTATGGAATATTTAGATTATTTTCTGAAATTTTTAGAGAACCTGATGAACAAATTGGTTATATCTTTGGATCATTAAGTATGGGAATGTTATTAAGTATGCTTATGATATTTATAGGTATTTTGCTCTTACGTAGAAAATGAAACAATCCCCTGGAAAATTTAATATTATAAAAAATCGAAAAATTAAAGTTGATGATTTTATAAATAGAGCATTATACAAACCAAAAATAGGGTACTATTCAAATAAAATGCCTTTTGGGAAAAAGGGTGATTTTGTTACATCTCCAACCATATCAAATTTATTTTCTGAGATTATAGCTATATGGATAATCTCGTCCTGGGAAACTTTAGGAAGACCTAAAATTTTTAACTTAGTTGAGCTTGGCCCAGGTGATGGAAGTTTGTCGGAAGTATTAGTAAAAACTTTTAAAAATTTTCCGACT
>NZ_CVSI01000042.1 GCF_001179985.1 Candidatus Pelagibacter communis
AGGTGAGTACAATTAAAATTAAAATAAAAAAGATAATAAAATAATTTTTCATATTTTAGAGATCAACTTTTCAATTTCTAAAAGATAATTAAATTTTTCAAATATAAAATTGGTTTTTACATTTCTATTACTTATTCTTTTAACAGCTCTTAATTTAGCTGATCTAGAAGGTGGATTTTCTTCAATTTCTATTAGTGACGGTGTTATTGGTTTTTTATTAATTAAATTAAAGGAAATATCTTCTTTAATGTAAATTGGTAAATACCTAGAACCTTTTTCAATTTTAGAAATGTTATTAAAAAAAAATTTACAAATTCTGTCCTCAATAGAATGAAACGTTACTGTTGCAATTATACCATTTTCTTTAATAAGATTACATGATTTAGACAATCCTAATATTAGCTCACTTATTTCATTATTTACTAAAATTCTAAGTGCTTGAAAAACTTTAGTTGATTTATTTTTTCTCGTAAAATTTTTTTTAATTGAATTAACCATATTAACAAGATCCTCTGTAAGAATTTCCTTATATTTTCTTTGTTTAACTATATTTCTTGATATAAGTTTTGAATCTTTTTCCTCCCCAAAATATTTAAATATTTTATCTAAGTCATTGGCCGATAAATTTTTAATTATATCATGTGCTGAAAATTTATTGTGACCCATTTTCATGTTTAATTTTCCACTAAAATTAAATGATAACCCTTTTGATGAATCTTTTATTTGATCATATGAAAAGCCAAGGTCAAAAATTATACCACTTATTTTTCCTTTGGTTGGAATAGTGTCTATTTCACTAAATTTTTTGTTAAAAAATTCAAATCTATCTTTAAATTTATTTTTGAATTTCTTCGCGACATTTTTTGA
Source organism: Candidatus Pelagibacter communis (assembly GCF_001179985.1). Taxonomy (GTDB): domain Bacteria; phylum Pseudomonadota; class Alphaproteobacteria; order Pelagibacterales; family Pelagibacteraceae; genus Pelagibacter; species Pelagibacter ubique_J. The sequence goes on from NZ_CVSI01000042.1 coordinate 868, forward strand.
TTTTATATCTCTATCTAAAGCAATAACTTTAGTATTAGGAAATTCTAGTATTTTTTTTGTATACCCGCCTTGCCCAAAGGTACAATCAATAAAAGTGCCACCATTTTGAGGGGAAATAATACTTAATACTTCTTTAAGTAGTACCGGATAATGTAAACTCTTTTCCGGTAGAATGGTGGCACTCATTTATTTTTTCAAAGACCATTAATTTTTTTGTCTTCGTAAAAATGCGGGAATCTCTAATTCATCTTCTTCAGATTCTGAATCGAGGATTTGTTCTTTAACTTCATTTGCTATTTCAGTGTCATTATTAAAAAGTTGTGGGCTTTCCTCACCTAACTCAAAATTTTCAAGTCCGTTTGTAATATTATTACTAGTTTTGTTTTGATTATTCTTAATATTCTCCTCTAGATTAAGTGGTATTTCCTCTCTATTTATAGATTTACTGCTCTCTGTTTCCTCACTTAACTCTTCTGGTTCCAAATTATTTAATACCATATTCTCTTCAACCATAGAATTTATAAGATCATTTTCAGTTTCTTTTATTTCCTCATTATTTACTTGCAAAGCGTTAGCTCCACTTGTGCTTTGTATAAAATTTGAATGATTATTATTGTAGTTGCTATTTTTTGGTA
>NZ_CVSI01000043.1 GCF_001179985.1 Candidatus Pelagibacter communis
TCCAATTCTAATTTTTGGCATACAGTAAAAATCTGCAGTGTCTATTTTTGATGAATATTCTCTTCTCATGTTCCATTTTTTATGCACGCCAGCACTTGCAAGGCTCAAAGTAGATCTACCATATCGATAGTTAGTATTATCAATTGATTTCATTAACTTATTTATTTTTTCATCTCTCTCAGATGAAAACAAATTTTTCTTTTCAGTATCATTCGACAATCCTGTTAGCATTACTCCTGCTTTTTGGTAACGATAACCATTTTTAAAAATATTTTCTAGAATAGAAATAGCTGTTTTCACTATTTCGATGCTATTATTTGTTGCAATTGGAAAGTCTATTGTTTTGGAATTTGAATAATATCCAAAGTTTCTTTGAAAAGGGCTAGTTCTTACAAAAACTGTTATTGCTTTTGCAACCAAAGACTCTGATCTTACCTTCTCAGAAGCGTTTAGACAATAATTTGCAACTGCTTCTTTTAATTCTTGAAAACTTTCAACTCTTTTTCCAAAAGAACGTGAGACTACACAACTTTTTCTCTTTGAGGTGGTCTTTTCAAGATCTATACATGGTACACCTCTTAGTTCCATTGCTGTCCTTGAACTTAAAACATTTGAAGATTTTTTTATCCAGGTATTAGATTTATTTTTTAATTGTTTAGCATTATATATTCCATTTTTCTGATAAAATTTTGTTAACTGTCTACCAACCCCCCATACATCATTTATTTCTATTTTTTCCAATATCGGATCAAGATTCTCAATACCAATCAAACTTGTAACGCCTGATTGTTTTTTCTTTGCAATATGATTTGCAACTTTACTTAAGGTCTTAGTTTTTGCTATTCCTATACTGGTTGGAATGCCAGTCCATTGTAGTACTGTATTTCTTATTTCTTTACCAACATCTGCTATTTCATTATCTGGAAAATTAGATAAATCCATAAACGCTTCATCTATTGAGTACACCTCTATATCAGAATTAAATCTTTTTAATGTTCTCATTACTCTTCTTGATAAATCTCCATACAAAGAATAGTTTGAAGAAAAAACTTGGACATTATTTTTAATAATTATATCTTTTGCTTTGAAATATGGCTCTCCCATTTTTATTCCAAGAGCTTTTGCTTCATTAGATCTTGAAATAATACAGCCATCATTGTTGGATAAAACAACGACAGGCTTTTTCCTTATTTTAGGATTAAATAATCTTTCACAAGATACATAGAAAGAATTACAATCGACCAGTGCTATTTTTTTAGTAAACCGAGTGGATGACATAAGTTACAACTCCCCAAATAAAAATGTCTTCTTCTTCGTTAATTAAAATTCGATCTTTAAAGTTTTTAGATCCTGAAGTGAGAAATTTTTTATCTCTTTCCTGGACAAAA
>NZ_CVSI01000044.1 GCF_001179985.1 Candidatus Pelagibacter communis
CTTAATGGGTAAGGCACAGGAGTTTTTGCAAAAAAAACCATATCCTTTAGCTCTTCTCTCTATATCTCTCCACATATAATCAACTTTATTCTGTTTATCTTTTGGAAAAGGTATGTTGTTCATTTCTTTCATTATTGCTCTCACACTAAATGGAACCCAATTAAATTTTACATTAAATTTCTTTTCAATATCTAATATTCTAGTAACTGTTAGATAAGTATAAGTGCTTCCAATTGAAAAATAAAAATCAACTTTATTCATTACTTATATTAACCTATTATTTTGTGATTTTATCTACAATTTTTTTAACTATAGGAGCAACAATTGAGGTTGCTATCATTGCAACTGGAAAACTCACAGACCATGCAGTTATAAATCTTTTAAAATAATCTTTATCAAAGCCAGTATTAATATAGGTTATTAAGAGAGTCATCATGAAACTCATCCCACATCCCATTAAAACTATAAATAATAGGTTTGAGTATTTTTTTGAAAACAAAATTTAAATTTTAAATTTTAAATATTTTATTTGTTCATCGGGGTTGCACCAGTTTCAAGTGCAAAAACTTTGCCATCCTTAAATTTAAAAACAGCCATTACAGCTTCTTTATTTCCATCATTA
>NZ_CVSI01000045.1 GCF_001179985.1 Candidatus Pelagibacter communis
GAGTATGCAAAAAAAAATATTAATATAAATTGTATCTCTCCTGGCTTTATCGAAACACAAATGACTGACAAAATTGATCCAAAATTTAAAGAATTAATTATTTCGAAAATTCCCTCAAATCGACTTGGATCACCAGACGATGTAGCAAATGCGGTAGCATTTTTATCTTCAGATTTAGCCAATTATATAACTGGTGAAACAATTCATGTTAATGGAGGTATGTATTTAGGTTGACAAAACTTCTATTTTATTTATTAAGAAATTATACAAAGGATTCAATATGTCAGAAGAAATATCAAGTAAAGTAAAAAAAATTGTAGCAGATCATTTAGGTATAGACGAAGCGAAAGTTGTTGATGAAGCAAGTTTCATCGATGATCTTGGTGCAGATAGTTTAGATACAGTTGAACTAGTAATGGCTTTTGAGGAAGAATTTGGTTCTGAAATTTCAGATAGCGAAGCCGAAAAAATTCTAACAGTTGGTGATGCTATTAAATTTATAGAGAGTAAAAGTAACTAATTTTAGATGTCCTTAAAAAAAAGGGGAGCGATGATAATACTTTCATCCCCTTCTGGTGCTGGAAAAACAACGTTAGTAAAACTAATTTCAAAAAACAAAAAATATTTCACTTCAGTTTCTCATACCACTAGGACTCCTAGGTTAAATGAAATTGATGGTATCGATTATTTTTTTATAGACAAAACTCAATTTCAAAACCTAATTAATAAAAATGAATTTTTGGAATTTGCAGAGGTATTTAAAAATTATTATGGGACTTCAAAAAAAAATATTATTGATAAACTAGATAAAGGGATAAATGTCTTATTTGATATTGATTGGCAGGGGACAGAACAAATAATTAAACGAAAATTAAATTATAAGTTGATTTCAATATTTATATTACCTCCAAGCAAAAAAGTTTTATACGAACGTTTATCTAGTAGAGATATGAAAGACAAATTAATTGTAGAAGAAAGAATGAAACAATTTGATAAGGATATACTTCATTGGAAAAA
>NZ_CVSI01000046.1 GCF_001179985.1 Candidatus Pelagibacter communis
AGTAATTTTCTTTTGTCTAAAATAGATAAAGTTTTATAAATTGTATTACGACTAGTAATTTTTTTTGAAAATTTACCTTTGAACAATATCTTATGTTTACGACTGTCTATTTGTCTTAGACTAATTTCGTCATAAAGTGAAATTAGCGTGACTATACTCTGTAATTTATGCAAATTTTTTGTTTTTCCTATAATATTTAAATTTAAATTTATTTTTGCATAAGACTTTTGTGATATCGTATTCATAGAAACAAGTTAATTAGTAAAATTATAATCCAAAAACTAATTTTTTTTCAATTTCTTTTTTTAACTCTTCTTCGGTATCTTCTAATTTTAAAACTCCATTCCAAAAATATCTCGCCTGCACTTTTTTATTAAGTCTCCATAATACATCACCGTAATGATCATTAACTATTGGATCGTAAGGCATAAGTTTTACCGCTTTTTCTAGATATTTTTTTGCATTAACAAAGTCTTCAATTAAATAATAAGCCCATCCAATTGAGTCAGTAATATAAGGGTCATTTTCTCTTAAACTATAAGCTTTCTTTAGCATATCCATTGCATCAGGAATTTTGTAAGATCTCTCTAGCCAACTGTATCCAAGATAATTTAAAACATATGGTTCATCTGGATTTATTTTAAGAGACTCTATTAAATCTTTATCAGCTTTTAAAAAAGCTTTTTTTCTCTCATAACTAGTTCCTCTTTTATATAAAAGATCTGCATGTTCCTCTGCACTATAATTTGGATATTTTATTAAATTTGAATAAATTTCTATTGCGCCTTCATAGTCTTGAAAGTTTCTCAATATGTTTGCCATATCAAATAAAATCTTGTTTGATGGGTTTTGAATTTTTCCGTATTCTTTTTTAATAAATTTTAAAGCACTATCGTCATTTTTAGTCTCTTGGATAATTGATGCATTTTTTTTCACTCTAAACCAATTATATATAACGTTATCTTTTTCAATTTTGCTTAATTCATTTTTTACTAATTTATATTTTTTAGTATCCATGTAGTTTTCAATTAATAATGTAGAATTAAGCGTAAATTTTGAATTTAGATATTTCGCTAAGATAATATAAAAATTTGACTCTTTAAATAAACCTTGCGATGAGTAGAGATTAGCGATCAAATAGAAAAACTCTGCAACAATATCTTTCTCATTTTTGCATGAAAATAAATTATTTAACTTGTTGTAATTCTTTTCTTCAATCCATTTTACTGATTGAGCAATTAGCAATGGTTTATTAATTTGGTTAATATTTTGTAAAACTTGGTTGATTTTGTTAATTTTATTTTGTTCAATTAAATAATCTAAATAAAAATAGATAT
>NZ_CVSI01000047.1 GCF_001179985.1 Candidatus Pelagibacter communis
CAAGATGAGCCGTTAACTTGTTTAGCTTTAATTATTTTATTGGATCAGTTTTCGAGAAACCTTTATCGAAATGATAAAAAGTCTTTTGAATATGATTTTAAAGCAAGATTGATTGTAAACGATGCTGTTTATAATGGATATCTTGATCAAATGGATGAATATCAAAGATTTTTTATGTTACTTCCATATATTCATAGTGAAGAAATTATCGATCACGATAGAGCATACAAGTTATTAACAAATTATCTATCAAATCATCCAAATTTTTTAGAAATTAAAAAATTTTGGAAAGATCATACAGCGGTAATTAAAAGATTTCATAGATATCCTCACAGAAATAAAATGTTAGGAAGAAGATCTACAGCTGAAGAAATTGAGTTTTTAAATCAACCCAATTCTTCATGGTAACTATTTTGTGTTACCTAAGAGATTTACAATTAAAACACCAGTAATTATTAATAATAAACCAATGATAGTTGTAAAATTTGGAATTTGATTAAATTTAAAAACACCCACCACACTTGTTGCTATTATACACAATCCTGCAAATGATGCGTAAGTAACTCCAACAGAAATTGATTTCATTACAAGTGAAAGTGTAAACATACAGCCAACAATTGTAATTGCAGTTAAAATACTTGGCACTAATAGAGAAAAACCTTGAGCACTTTTTGCAAAAGCATTTGATGCTGTTCCTAAAATTACAGCAACAATTAAATATAAATATGCATTAAAATTACTCATTATTTTTTGACCAATTTATTGCATCTTCCATTCTATCATCTCCCCAAAAAATTTCGTTACCCACAACAAAAGAAGGACTTCCAAATATTTTATGTGATCTTGCGCTTTCTGTGTTTTCTAAATATTGCTTTTCTATTTCTTGAGAATTTGCATTATTTACAATTTTTTCTTTATCCAAACTAAGCTCATTACATATCTCAGAAATATTTGGTTCTGTAGCTGGTTCTTTTCCATCTTGGAACCATCTCTTGTAAGTCAATCTTACATAATCAATTCCCCAGCCTTCCTTTAATCCTAATATTGCAAGTTTATTTGCTAAATCAAATTCACTTAATGGGTAAGGCACAGGAGTTTTTGCAAAAAAACCATATCCTTTAGCTCTTCTCTCTATATCTCTCCACATATAATCAACTT
>NZ_CVSI01000048.1 GCF_001179985.1 Candidatus Pelagibacter communis
TTACCAAAACAACCTGAATTCATCCTAATACCGCCACCTACTGATCCAGGTATACAAGATAAAAATTCCAGACCACTCAAATTATTATTAGTCGCAAAATCTGAGACATTTTTATCTAAGATAGAGCAACCGGCAATAACAATGTTGTCATTCATTAAAGATATTTTATTAAATTTTTTGCCTAATTTGATAAAAATTCGATTTTGAATATTTTCTGATATCAATAAGTTTGAACCTGCACCTAAAAGAAAAAAATCATTATCATTTTTTTTCAAATATACCAGAAATTCTCTTAACTCAGCTAATGTTTCTGGAACAAAAAAAATTTTTGCATTTCCACCAATATTAAGCCAAGTATGATTCTTTAAATTATAATTTAATCTTATTTTACCTTTAATATTTTTTGTAAAAGTATCTAGGTCTTTTAACATCATTGTCTCATTAAGTTGGGCAATTCTTTAATCCAGTTTGATATAGATCCTGCTCCCATTCCAATTGTTATTTTCTCATCATCTAAATATTTTTTTAAGAATTTTGCTAATTCATATTGATTATTTACCATAAATACTTGAACTTTAGATTTCTTGGCAATTTTTTCTGCAAGTTTATCATAGTTTAAATTTATTTTTAAGTTTTCTCCTGCTTTATAAATAGGACATAGAATTACAGAATCTGCCTTTTTAAAAGATAAACAAAACTCTTTTTTCAAATCATTTAGTCTAGAAATTCTATGTGGCTGAAAAATACATATTATTTTTTTTTCTTTATAACTATTACTAACTCCATCTAAAACCTCTCTTATCTCTGTGGGGTGGTGAGCATAATCATCAAAAATTTCTGCACCATTGTAAGTAAATATTTTGTTAAATCTTCTCTCTACACCTTTGAAGTTTTTTAGACTATTTTTCAATATAGCTGGTGATATGCCAATAAAATAGGACACAGCTATTGCAGCTGTGGCATTTTTTATATTATGGGATCCTATTAAAGGGATCACAAATTTTTTTAAAACAAATTTTTTTTTATTTGGAAGATTCATTTCAACATCAAAGATAGATTTATTTTTTTTGAATGAACAATTTTTAATTTTAAAATTTGAACTATTGTTAAATCCATAAGTAAGTATGTTTTTAATTTTACCTATTTTGTAAATATCTCTAATGTTCTTATCATCTAGACAAACAAATGTTTTACCAAAAGATGGAACTTTAAGCATAAATCTTATAAATTGCTTTTTAAGTTCATTTAAAGATTTGTAGTAATCCATGTGTTCTCTATCAATATTTGTTACTACAGCATAAGTTGATGGAACTTTTACAAAACTTCCATCGGACTCATCTGACTCTAATACACACCACTCGCTTTTTCCCAGTTTAGCTGAGTTTTCTAATGAATTAATTACCCCACCATTTATGATGGTTGGATCTAATTTAGCTTTACCAAATATAGATGCTAT
>NZ_CVSI01000049.1 GCF_001179985.1 Candidatus Pelagibacter communis
ATAAAGACTTATTTGAGAACATTTCACAAAAATTTGATCTTGAGAGTAATATTAACTTAGTAGAAGTATACGATAATAGTCATATTCAAGGTACTGACAGCATAGGAGCGTTGATTACATTTGGTGAAGAAGGTTTTATAAAGAAAAGATATAGAAAATTTAATATTAAAATTAAAAATAACGAGCAAGACGACTATGGCATGATGCGAGAGGTTATTAACCGAAGGTTCAAACGAGCCATTCAAGAAAAAGATAATTATTTGACAATGCCAGACTTAATTTTAATTGATGGTGGAAAAGGCCAATACTCAGTAGTGAGAGAAACCATGAATGAATTGGGCCTCCACGAGATTCCGATCATAGCAATTGCAAAAGGGAAACTTAGAAATAGTGGTAATGAAACCTTTTTTCATAATGGTAAAGAATTCAAATTTGAAAAAAACGACCCAACTTTATTTTTTTTACAAAGAATAAGAGATGAGGCGCATAGGTTTGCTATAAGCGCACATAGAGCAAAAAGGAAGAAAGGCTTAAAAAAATCGCTTCTAGATCAGATTAGTGGCATCGGGTCTATTAGAAAAAGAGCTCTATTAAATCATTTTGGATCTGCAAGAGCTGTCGAGTCTGCTAGTTTAGATGAAATAAAATCTGTAGAAGGTGTTGAAGAAAAAGTAGCAAGAAAGATATATAACTTTTTTCACGAATAATTATGCTAAAAAAAATTCCTAATATTCTAACAATTGGAAGAATTATTATTGTTCCTATATTCGTATTAACTTTTTTTTTACCAGGATTTTATGGAGATGTGATACCTTGTTTTTTATTTGTTCTTGCATCTTTCACCGATTTTTTAGATGGACTTTTAGCTAGATTATTTAAAGAAGAGTCTAAATTGGGAGAGCTTTTAGATCCAATTGCTGATAAAATTATTGTAGCTACAGCTCTTATACTTTTAGTGATGGACGGTACTATAAAAAATCTTGAGGTTGTGGCAGCAATTATTATTTTAACAAGAGAAATATTAATCTCAGGATTAAGAGAATTTTTAGCTAAAGGACAGATTAATTTACCAGTATCAAATTTAGCAAAATTAAAAACTTTTTTACAAATGTTTTCTATCTCTATTTTACTATCTGGAGAAACAGGTAACAAAATATTAAATTTTCAAGATTATAACGCTCAAACTATTGGGATAATTATTTTGTGGCTATCAGCTTTTTTAACATTATTTACAGCCTATGATTATTTAAGAAAAGGAATTGATCATGCAATTTCAGAAGATAACAAATAATTAAGCAGCCTTTTTTTTTCTAACAATTAATTGATAGGATTCTGATAATTCTATTATGGTACTACAAACTTTAAATTCATAATCTGCAATTTTTGATACTGGAGTAACTTCTGCAGCAGTTCCTGTAAGAAAACACCCTGAAAAATCTTTAAGTTCTTCAGGAGAAATTTTTCTTTCAATAACTTTAATATTTTTTGACTTAGCAATATCTATAACCGTTCTTCTAGTTATACCATCAAGGAATGAGTCTGGGATTGGTGTATGCAGAGTTCCATCTTTATCTTTAAAGAATATATTTGCTCCAGTAGCCTCTGCAATATTTCCTTCATGATCCAGCATAAGTGAGTCAGTATACCCATCTCTTTCAGCTTCATGTTTTGATAATGTACAAATCATATATAAACCTGAAGCTTTTGTATCCCAAGGAATTGTATCAGGTGCAGGTCTTTTCCACTTTGATATATTTAACTTTATTCCTTCAACTTTTAGCTTTGGATCAAAATAAGATCCCCATTCCCAAGTTGCTATAGCCACATGAATTTTTGTCTTTTGAGCTGAGATTGCCATCATTTCACTTCCACGCCAAGCAACGGGTCTTACATATCCATTTTCAACATTTTGTTTAGAAATAATAAGTTTACTAGCTTTATTTATTTGATCTTCACTATAAGGAATTTCAAAACCCATTCGTTTAGCTGAATGAAAAAATCTTGAAGTGTGCTCTTCAAGCTTAAAAATTTCGCCATCGTACACTCTCTCGCCCTCAAAAACACAACTTGCATAATGTAATCCATGACTTAAAACATGTAGTTTAACATCTGACCAATTTACAAGTTCAGAATTGTACCATATCTTA
>NZ_CVSI01000050.1 GCF_001179985.1 Candidatus Pelagibacter communis
AATAAACACTTTCGTTGTGTGGATAAAAACTAAAAAAATCTCCAGAAACCTCTCTAGCAGCAATGTTGATACCATGTACAGGATAATTCTCTAGATTTCTTTTAGGAAGAAAGTTTTCTTGAACTTTTACTGCAAGTTTAACTTCATTTGTAATTCTATTTCTCCACTTTTGTTTTTCTATTTCACTAGTCTCTAGTTTGCTCATTAGTTTATTATAATATAAACCTATCACACCCCCTGCAGTAAATGGATCTTGTGGTCCTCTAATAGTTAAATCTCCACTCTCAGATTGTTTTTCTAAAATAGAAATTAAATCATGTTCTACTGAAGTTGCATTATGCTCTGCAATATTAAGGCCTAACTCTTCTTGGATAGGGCTAACTCGTAAAGGATAAATTTTATTTAAAATTTTTAAGATAATATAGGAACCTATGAAAGAAAATGCTCCTATTGAAATTACACCAATTAATTGTGCTTCTATTTGCTCCATTCTACTTAAACCAGTGCCTAGCA
>NZ_CVSI01000051.1 GCF_001179985.1 Candidatus Pelagibacter communis
AATATTCAATTTTGATTTTTCTTCTTGTAAAAATTTTTCAAAATCCTTGGATCCCTTTTTTATTTTTTTTAGATCTTTTGAATTTTTTACTATGAAATCCTCTAATTCTTTCTCATCCTTGATGTAAATTCCTTTAGATCCTTTATTAATTTTAAATAACGGTGGTTGAGCTAAATACACATGGCCATTTTCAATTAACTTATTAAATGGTTTATTATTAAAAAATGTGAGTAGCAAAGCTCTAATATGTGATCCATCAACGTCAGCATCTGTCATTATAATTATTTTTCCATATCTCAAATCTTTTAAATCAATCTCATCATTTTTAGGGTCAAGTCCTAAAGCATTTATCAAAGTAACTATTTCATTTGATGACATCATTTTTGATAGTGCCTTTGTCCTTAGATCATTTGTATGTCCATTTTTTTTTGATCCATTTAACTCCGTAAATGTATTAAGAATTTTTCCTCTTAAAGGTAAAACTGCTTGATTTTCTCGATTTCTTCCTTGTTTTGCTGATCCACCAGCAGAGTCACCCTCAACTATGAAAAGCTCAGTGCCATCTTGTTTTGAATTTTGACAATCC
>NZ_CVSI01000052.1 GCF_001179985.1 Candidatus Pelagibacter communis
GATTCTTTTTGAATATATTTATCTAAAACTTTTCTTAAACTATTTTCAGATTTAGAAAAAAAATGGTTGGCATCTGGCACTGATTGAAAATCTACTTTTATTCCTTTCTGAGCTGATAATCTCTTATCAAGCTCGTTCAAATGATCTATGGGAACAAGTTCATCTTTTTTACCATAGACCATTAATCCTGAGGTTGGACAAGGTGAAAGAAATGAAAAATCATATACATTTGGTTGAGGTGATATTGAGATAAATCTGTTTATTTCTGGCCTTCTCATAAGCAATTGCATAGATATTAATGATCCAAAAGAGAAACCAGCGACCCAACATTGCGAATTATCAAAGTTCTCTCTTTCAATCCAATCTAATGCAGCGGCAGCATCTGCAAGTTCACCTTGACCGTTATCAAACTCTCCATCACTTTTACCAACTCCTCTAAAGTTAACTCTGCATACTGAAAATCCGTTATCCATAAAAGCATGAAATGTCTCTACGACAACTTTGTTATTCATCGTACCTCCA
>NZ_CVSI01000053.1 GCF_001179985.1 Candidatus Pelagibacter communis
AGGATTAACTTTTTTTATTCTTTGCTTTACTGCATCAACTTTATATTTTTTAATATCACTTATAGTAAATATAGATTGCCTATGAATATTCGACAAGTTAACTTTGTCATGGTCAATTAAACCTATTGTTCCAACCCCAGCTCTACTCAAATATTCTGCTGCAGGACAACCTAGTCCTCCAAGACCTACGATTAAAACTTTTGATTTCTTAAGTTTTTTTTGCCCACTGATACCTATATCTTTAAGAATAAGTTGCCTTGAATATCTTTCTATTTCATTATTTGTTAGGCTCATTTTTTTCCTGTGGATCCAAACCCACCTTGACCTCTAATAGTTTCAGGTAAACTATCAACTTCCTCGAATTCCATTTTAAGAATTGGAACTAGAACCATTTGAGCAATCCTATCACCATTATTAATTATAAAATCTTTGTTACCATGATTGAATAAAATAATTTTTAGTTCACCTCTATAGTCACTATCTATAGTGCCAGGAGAATTTAATACACCTATACTTTCTTTTGCAGCCAAACCTGATCTAGGTCTTATTTGAATCTCCAATTCCTCAGGTATTGCAACTTGCAACCCTGTTGGAATTAACTCTGAGCTGTTTGGTTTAATTATAACTTTTTTTTCTAAAAACGGATCGGAAGAGCA
>NZ_CVSI01000054.1 GCF_001179985.1 Candidatus Pelagibacter communis
AGCCAAAGTACCCAAAAATAGATTATCAAGACCTTTATTATTATTCAGCTCCAAAAAGCTTTAAAGATAAACCAAAAAGTCTTGATGAATTAGATCCAAAATTACTTGAAACTTATCAAAAGCTAGGAATTCCACTTAATGAACAAAAAAGATTAAATGGCATAGCTGTTGATGCAGTTTTTGACTCAGTTTCTGTAGCCACAACTTTTAAAGAAACTCTAACAAAACAAGGGATAATATTTTGTTCGATTTCTGAAGCAGTCCAAAAACATCCAGAATTAGTAAAAAAATATTTAGGTACAGTTATACCTTTAACAGATCATTTTTTTGCAACGCTTAATTCAGCAGTTTTTACTGATGGATCATTTGTTTATATTCCGCCAGGAGTAAGGTGTCCTATGGAATTATCAACATATTTTAGAATTAATGCATCTGATACGGGTCAATTTGAAAGAACTTTAATAATTGCAGACAAAGGAAGTTATGTAAGTTATTTAGAAGGATGTACTGCACCAATGCGTGATGAAAATCAATTACACGCAGCTAATGTTGAGCTTATTGCGTTAGATGATGCAGAAATAAAATATTCTACTGTTCAAAACTGGTATCCTGGAGATAAGGATGGCAAAGGTGGAATATATAATTTTGTTACAAAACGAGGTCTCTGCAAAGGTAAAAACTCAAAAATTTCTTGGACTCAAGTTGAAACTGGATCTGCAATTACTTGGAAATATCCAAGCTGTATTTTAAAAGGTGATAACTCAATTGGTGAATTTTACTCAATTGCTATTACTAACAATCATCAAAAAGCAGACACAGGTACAAAGATGATACATCTCGGAAAAAATACAAAGAGTAAAATTATTTCAAAAGGAATAAGTGCAGGTTTTTCAGATATGACTTATAGAGGTCTAGTAGATATTTCCCCAAAAGCTACAAATTCAAATAATTTCACCCAATGTGATTCATTGTTAATGGGTAATAAATGTGGTGCGCACACAGTTCCATATATTAAAAATAAAAACTCGGACTCTAATATTGCACATGAAGCTACAACATCAAAAATTAGTGAAGAACAATTACATTATTGTCAGCAAAGAGGATTAAATCCTGAAGAAGCAGTTGGATTA
>NZ_CVSI01000055.1 GCF_001179985.1 Candidatus Pelagibacter communis
TCCAGACACAAATAAAGTGCCAAGACCTGAACATTGGTCAGGATGGAGATTAATTCCAAATGAAATAGAATTTTGGTTAGACGGTGAAAATAGAATTCATGAAAGATTAAAATATAAATTTGAGCATAATAAATGGAATAAGTTTTTACTTAGTCCTTAAAAAGATCTTTCGATACTAAAAGATGTTAATTTTTTTAGAATATTCTTTTCTTCACAATCTTTAATAACATTTAAAGAATTTGACGCTAGCGAAATAAAATAATCTGCTTTTTGGTAACACTCTGATATCACATTATATTTTGTTATGAGATCTAACACAAACTTAAATTCATTTTCATTACGATATTCTTTTGTAAACAATTTTTTTAATTTTATTTTTTCATCTGAATTACATTTTTGGTTTAATATGATTACAGGAAGTGTAATTTTACCCTCAAAAAAGTCGTTTCCAATTTTTTTCCCAAATTTTTGTATTTGAGAGTTGTAGTCTAAAGTATCATCTGCAATTTGAAATGTTATACCTAGATTTTTGCCATATGAGTCTAACGCATCCTTAATTTTCTCCTCTTTCTGACCAAGTATTGC
>NZ_CVSI01000056.1 GCF_001179985.1 Candidatus Pelagibacter communis
TTAAATAATGGGCCAAATAACTTCCGTCTTGACCACTCACACCAAGTATTAAAACGTTTTTTTTTTCTCATGAATTGTAATTTTTAATAAAACCTTCATAATAAGAATTCATTTTATTATAGCTACCAAAATTACTTCTTTTTCTTTTATTAGTTTTAACAATTTTTGTAAATTTAGATTTGATAATCTTTGAAAATGGATTATCCTTTGAATGATTATCAAAAAAATTATTTCTGCCACTTTATAAATTTGTTTACATATAGATTTTAAAGTTTTTTGAGTATATTTTCTTTTTTTATAATAGGGAATTATAGTTGATATTAATTTCATATATATTGATTATCATAAATAAAGTATTTAAATAACAATATATTAATGATCAATAAAAAAATTTTATTTTTTATGCCTTCTATTGAAGGTGGTGGTGTAGAAAAAAATTTATTTATTGTATCAAACTATTTTTCCAAAAAATTTAAAAATATTTATTTAATAACAACTTCGACAGA
>NZ_CVSI01000057.1 GCF_001179985.1 Candidatus Pelagibacter communis
AATCTATTTTACAAGATTTCAAATTAGAAATTAATCCTGGTGAAGTTCACGCAATAATGGGCCCAAATGGTTCAGGTAAAAGTACATTATCGAACATTTTATCTGGAAAAAAAGGATACGATGTAACAGGAGAGGTTTTATTTGAAAATAACGATTTATTTTCATTAGAAACTGAAGAGCGTGCACACAAAGGAATTTTCTTAGCTTTTCAGTATCCATTAGAGATACCAGGAGTTAATACCAATGTTTTTTTAAAAACTTCATTAAACGCAATCAAAAAGGCGAGGGGGGAAAAAGAATTAGACGCAATACAATTTTTAAAACTTGTTAAAGAAAAAGCAAAAGAACTTAAATTTGACGAAGAAAAATTAGGTAGACAACTTAATGTTGGTTTTTCTGGTGGAGAAAAAAAGAAAAATGAAATTCTTCAAATGTCTATTTTAAATCCAAAACTTTCTATTCTAGATGAAACAGACTCAGGCTTAGATATTGATGCTCTTAAAACTGTTGCAGAAGGTGTTAATGCATTAAGAAAGAAAAATAACTCTTTTTTAATTATCACTCACTATCAAAGATTACTTGAATACATCAAACCTGATTTTGTTCATGTCTTAATGAACGGAAAAATAATTAAATCTGGCGGTCCAGAACTAGCACTCGAGCTAGAGAAGAAAGGATACGAAAATATTAATTAAATGGAAGAACAATTAAAAATAGACTTTGATAAAAAGTTAAAAGATTTCACATATTCTGAACAAGAAAAAAAGTTTAAGGAGACTAACTTTAAAGAATTTCTTAAACAAGGTTTTCCTAATAGAAAGTTAGAGAACTGGAAATTTTCTGATTTAAATCAAATAATTAAAAGTAATATTGGTGAGTTAACCTTTTACAACAATTATAAAAAAGAAAATCAAATTGATAAAATTGAATTAATAAGCGAGTTAGAACATAATAAAATTATTATAGTTGATGGAAAAATTGAAAAAATCGATTTTAAGTTT